>JAOAUC010000054.1 GCA_030157785.1 Zoogloea oleivorans | reverse complement strand
GTGGCCGTTACGGGCTGCAGGCGATCTGCTGTGCGGGTGGGATGGGCACGGCAACGATCATCGAGCGCTTGTGAACCAAGCAGCCACCGGCAGGAGAGAGCATGTCTCGTATTGATCCCGTTCCGCTTGATGCATTTCCTGCTTCGCTCGCCGGGGCGCTGGTTCGCGGCCGTGCCAGCCGGATGCTGAGTTCGAGCTTGCCGGTGCAGGTTTGGGCCCACCGTCCGAAGGTTGCCGAGGCCTGGCTGGCAGCCCTTGAGGAAATGCATCTGAACGGGGTGCTGGATGGCCGGCTTAAGGAGCTGGTTCGCCTGAAGATCGCGTCCATCACCACTTGCCGGGCCTGCCAGGTTGCCCGCAAGGACGATTTGGTCACCGAGGCCGACATTGCGTGTCTGTCGACCGATAGCGAGCGCTTCTCCGGTCCCGAGCGCAGTGCGTTGCGTTACGCCGAGCTTTTCGCCGGCGATTACTTGTCCATTGACGACACCATCTATGCCGATCTGGCGCGCTGGTTCTCTACGCCGCAGATCGTGGAGTTGAACCTGTTTTGCGCGTTGATGCTGGCCGGTGGCCGCATGACTTATGTGCAGCAAGCCTACGAGGAGAACTTGGCATGAGCAGCATTTACGAAATTCCGGTGCACCGTATCGACGGTAGCCAGTCCACGCTCGGTGACTACCAGGGCAAGGTGCTGCTGATCGTCAACGTGGCCTCAGCTTGCGGGCTTACCCCCCAATATGCCGGCCTTGAAGCGCTGTATCAGAAGTACCGGGAACATGGCTTGGTGGTACTTGGTTTCCCCTGCAACGACTTTGGTGCCCAGGAAGCGGGTAGCGAAGCGGAGATCCAGACCTTCTGCGAGAGCCGCTTCCAGGTGAGCTTTCCGTTGTTCGCCAAGCTGGGCATCAATAGCCAGCGTCACCCCCTTTACGACGCGTTGATCAGCGCTCGGCCGTTGGCCACCCTGTCCGGCGATACGCACCTGCGTCAAGTGCTAACCGAACACGGCCTGCTACCCGCCCGGGACAGCGATGTGATGTGGAATTTCGAGAAATTCCTGGTCGGACGTGACGGCACGGTGGCAGGCCGTTTCGCACCCGACGTGGCGCCGAATCACCCGACCCTGGTCGCTGCCATCGAGGCTGCGCTGGGCTGAGTCATCACTATTCATAGAGGAGGAAAAGCATGTCGGACGTGAAGGTTTCGGTTTTGAAGAACGGCCCTCTGAAGGTCGACGGTGCCATCGCACTGGTGCAGGACGGTGCTGAGCTTCCGGTGCAAGGCGCGGCGGTCTTTCTGTGTCGCTGCGGCGCATCGGCCAAAAAGCCGTTTTGTGACGGTGCCCATACCCGCATCGGTTTCAAGGACGAGCTTGTTACGGCAGACGCCTGAGAGCGATCGGTCGTCAGTAACAACCCAGGAGGAGAGCAGAAATGAACGACAAGACAGAATCAGCGCTGGAGCGCGCTTTCGCAGGCGTCGCCAACAACTATGGCGGCAATGATGTGGATCTTTACCCGATCTATCGGGAGATGCGCAAGAACTCGCCGATCATCGCCGAGGACTTCATGAGCAAGATCGGCGTGCCGAACATCGCCCGCTACGATGCCGAGCGCAAGACCTTCACCGTGTTCAAGCACAAGGACGTGATGGCGGTACTGCGGGACGCCACCAACTACACCAGCGGTTTCATCGCCGAGGGCCTCGGGGCCTTCTTCGACGGCCTGATCCTGACCGGCATGGATGGCGAGGCCCATCGCCGGGCTCGCGCGCTGCTGCAGCCCATCTTCATGCCCGATGTGGTGAACACCTGGCGTGACAGCAAGATGGACCCGATTGTCCGTAACGAATACCTGAAGCCGCTGGTGCCCCAGCACAAGGCTGACCTGATGGATTTCGGCCTGCACTTCCCGATTCGCCTGATCTACGCTCTGATCGGTTTCCCCGATGACCAGCCGGAAAAGGTCGAGCAGTACGCCGCCTGGGCGCTGGCCATCCTGGCTGGTCCGCAGGTCGATCCGGAGAAAGCCGCCGTGGCCCGCAAGGCTGCGATGGAAGCGGCCCAGTGCCTTTACGACGCGGTGAAGGAAGCCGTTGTCGAGGTGCGCCGGAAGGGCGCCGAAGGCAACGATCTGATCAGCCGCTTGATCCGTGCCACCTATGAAGGCCGCTCGCTGGACGATCACGAGATCACCACCTTCGTGCGGTCATTGCTGCCGGCGGCCGGTGAGACCACCACGCGTACCTTCGGCTCGCTGATGGTGTTGCTGCTGGAACGCCCGGACGTACTCGACCGCGTGCGCAAGGACCGCTCACTGGTGCCCAAGGCCATCGACGAGGCGATCCGCCTGGAGCCGGTGGCGACCTTCAAGGTGCGCCAGGCGGCTCAGGACCTCGAGCTGGCCGGCATGCAGATCCCGAAGGGGGCAATGGTCCAGTGCATCGTCACCTCGGCCAACCGGGACGAAGACGTCTTCGACAACAGCGAGGAGTTCGACATCGACCGCAAGGTGAAGCCGTCCTTCGGTTTCGGCTTCGGGCCGCACATGTGCATCGGCCAGTTCATCGCGAAGACCGAGCTGCAGGTGGCCCTGAATGCAGTGCTCGACCTGTTCCCCAACCTCCGCCTCGACCCCGATCAGCCCAAGCCGCGCATCACCGGCGCGCAACTGCGTGGCCCGCACTCGGTGCCGGTGATCTGGGACTGATTCATGGAAAGGCTGGCATTTAAACTAAACATAAATCAAAAAAGTGTTTAACAAAAAGCCGGCCTTGCACTAAACTGAAACTCCAATATCGATCCACGCCCGGCGCGGGATCAACACCAAGAGGGGACACAAATGAAACTGGAAGATCTGATTCTCGTTAGCGTCGACGACCATGCCATTGAGCCGCGCGGCGCCTTCGATCGCCACATGCCGGCCAAATTCAAGGGCCGTCAGCCGAAGGTGGAGCAGCTGGGCGGGCGTGACATCTGGGTGTTTGAAGAGCAGGCCACCGGCTACATGGGCCTCAATTCGGTGGTCGGCCGCCCGAAGGAGGAATACGGCATGGAGCCGCTCTCCTACGAGCAGATGCGCCGTGGCACCTGGGACATCAAGGCCCGTGTCGAAGACATGAACGCCAACGGTGTGCTCGGCTCCCTGTGTTTCCCGACTTTCCCGGGCTTTGCCGGCCAGCGCTTTCAGGTTATGCCCGACAAGGCCGTCAGCCTGGCTGCCATCCAGGCCTACAACGACTGGCACCTGCACGATTGGTGCAATGCCGCCCCCGGCCGTTTCATCCCGCTGATGATGGTGCCATGGTGGGACATGCAGGCCGCCGCCGCTGAAGTGAAGCGGCTGGCAGCCCAGGGTGTGCATGCCCTGACGCTTTCCGACAACCCCACCGTGCATGGCTACCCGTCCATCCACAACGACCACTGGGATCCTCTGTGGAAGGCCTGCGCCGACAACAACGTGGTGATCTGCTGCCACATTGGCACTGGCGTCAAGGCGGCTCACGCCTCGGATGAATCGCCGATCGATGCGTGGATCACCTCCATGCCGATCTCCATCTCCAACTCGGCCGCCGACTGGATCTGGGCGCCGATGTGGAAGAAATACCCGAAGCTGCGCATGGCCCTGTCGGAAGGTGGCATCGGCTGGATTCCCTACCTGCTGGAGCGGGCGGACTTCACCCACAACCACCACAAGGCGTGGACCAACTCCAACTTCGGCGGCAAGAAGCCCAGCGACATCTTCAACGAGCACATCATCACCTGCTTCATCGAGGATGCCTTTGGCCTGAAAAACCTGGACGCCATCAACGTGGATATGGTCACCTGGGAATGCGACTACCCGCATTCCGACTGCACCTGGCCCGAATCGGCCAACGTGTTCTGGAAGCAGGCCCAGCATCTGCCGGACGAGATCATCAACAAGATCTCCCACCTCAACGCCATGCGCGAGTTTTCCTACGACCCCTTCGCCATCCTGGGTCGCGAGAACTGCACGGTCGGCGCCCTGCGCGCACAGGCTGGCCACGTCAGCATCGAACCGGCCCTGGGCCTTGGCGGTGCCGCACCCGAGCGTGACCCCAACAAGCCGGTGACATCCGGCGACATCAACAAGATGTTCGCCGCCGCCGACGCCCAGACCGCGCTGTAAGCAGGCCGACGCCCGCTGGAGGGCAGTCTCCGGCGGGCGTATCAATCCTCACTGAAGAACGCTCATGTCTATCGACCAGTTCAAATACAGTCGTATCCCGCCGGAAGCGGAAGCGCTCCGCAGCGAGGTGCGCACCTTTCTTGCCGACACGCTGAAGGACTATCCAGCCATTCGTCGGGCCGATTCGTGGATGGGTTTCGATGCCGAATTCAGTCGTCGCCTGGGTGCCCGCGGCTGGGTCGGCATGGCCCTGCCGAAGCGCTATGGCGGCTCCGACGCCAGCCCCTTCGCCCGCTACGTGGTGATCGAGGAACTGCTGGCTGCCGGTGCGCCCGTATCTGCCCACTGGTTTGCCGACCGCCAGAGCGGCCCGCAGATCCTCCATTACGGCACCGACGCCCAGAAGGACCGCCACCTGCCGGCCATCTGCCGCGGCGAGCAATACTTCTGCATTGGCATGAGCGAGCCCAATTCCGGCTCCGATCTGGCCTCCATCAAGACCCGCGCCCGCCGTGAGGGTGACAAGTGGGTGGTGAACGGCCAGAAAGTGTGGACCACCAACGCCCACCGCTCCCACTACATGATCGCGTTGGTGCGCACTGGCGAGAACAGCAAGCGTCAGGAAGGGCTGTCCCAGTTCATCATCGATTTATCCCTGCCCGGCATCACCATCCGCCCGATCAAGGATCTGACCGGCAGCGAGCACTTCAATGAGGTCTTCCTCGACGAAGTGGTGCTGGACGCCGATGCACTGATCGGTACCGAAGGGCAGGGCTGGTCGCAGGTTACCGCCGAGCTGGCCTTCGAGCGCAGCGGCCCGGAGCGCTTCCTCAGTTCCATCGCGCTGATCCATACATTGATCGATGCCGTAGGCCGCGATCCCGATGCCCTGCAGGCCAAGGAAATCGGCCGCTTGGCGGCGCGCCTCGTCACCCTGCGCAACATGTCCCTGTCGGTGACGGCCCAGCTGGCCGCCGGCGAGAACCCGGCGTGGGCGGCGTCATGCGTGAAGGATCTCGGGGCTGTCTTCGAGCAGGAGATCCCTGAGTTGGTACAGCTGCTGTGCGACATCCCGCCGACGGCGGAGGGCGGTTGCGACCACGCCCAGGTACTGGCCTATCTGACTCAGATGGCGCCTTCGTTTTCATTGCGTGGCGGTACGCGGGAAATTCTCCGCGGCATCATCGCGCGCGGATTGGGCTTGCGTTGATCATGCGGGAAATCTTCGATTCGACCGTCGAGCGACTCTTCGCCGACCTGGTGACCCCCGATGCGGTACGGGCTGCTGGCACGGGCAACTGGCCTGCCGAGCTGTGGGCAGCGCTGGAGGAATCCGGCTTCGGCCTGGCTGCAGTGCCCGAAGCGCTGGGCGGTGCCGGCGCCTGCTGGGCCGACCTGTGTGGCGTGGTGCGCCTGTGCGGCCGCTATGCGTTGCCGCTGCCGCTACCCGAAACCCTGCTGGCCAACTGGCTGCTTGGCGTCTGTGGGCAACCGGCCCAGGCCGGGCCGCTGTCGTTTGCCGCCAGCGGCTCGCTGAAGCTGGCTGCTGGCAAGGTCAGCGGCGTCGCCGTCGATGTGCCGTGGGGGCGTAACGTGCCCGCGCTGGTGGCGATTGCCGCCGGCGAGGTGCCGATGCTGGTGCTGTTGCCCGTCGAAGGGGCCAGCGCCCGCACGCTGCGCAGCAATACGGCCGGCGAAGCGCGGGACGAGTTCGCCTATGAATCTGCCGTGCCCTTGCTGGCCGTGCCCTTGCCGGCGAATGTGCCCGCTGACGTGCTGCTTCTGGGCGGCGCCATGCTGCGCTCGGCGCAGATCGCCGGTGCCCTGCAGGGCATGCTTGAGATGACCATCACCTACGCCAATGAGCGGGTCCAGTTTGGCAAGGCGATTGGTAGTTTCCAGGCCATCCAGCACCAGATCGCGGTGCTCTCGGAGCACACCGCGGCGTCGGTGATGGGCGCTGAAGCAGCCTTCTCCGAATCCGCCGAGACCCTGGCCCGCCTGCCGGTGACGGCCGCCAAGGTGTGTGCTTCCGAGGCCGCTGGGATTGGCGCTTCGGTGGCCCACGGCGTGCACGGAGCCATTGGCTTCACCCACGAACACGCGCTGCATCTGGGCACGCGCCGGCTATGGAGCTGGCGCAGCGAGTTCGGAACCCTTACCTACTGGTCGGGCGAACTTGGCCGGGCCCTGTGCCAGGGCGGCGCGGCGGCCTTTTGGCCAAGCCTCGTCGCCGGCCAGCTTGAAACCCCGGCAGGAGCCCGCGCATGAAGCCCTTTCTGATCGTCGAGCGGGAGGACTCCATCCTCACCGTGCGCATGGACAGCCCCGAAACCCGTAATGCCCTGTCCGAACCGGCCCAGATGCAGGAGTTCGTAGACCTCTGCGCAGCCGTCAAGGCTGACCGTTCGGTCAAGGTGGTGGTGCTCACCGGCAATGGCCCCGCCTTTTGTGCCGGCGGCAATGTCAAGGACATGCGTGAGCGGGGCGGCATCTTCGCCGGCTCGCCCTACGAGCTGCGCGAAAGCTACCGCAACGGCATCCAGCGCATTCCGCTGGCCCTTTATGAGCTGGATGTGCCGGTGGTGGCTGCGATCAACGGTCCGGCGATCGGCGCCGGTCTTGATCTGGCCTGCATGTGCGACGTGCGCATATCCGCCGATACAGCGAAGTTCGCCGAGAGCTTCGTCAAGCTCGGCATCGTTCCCGGTGACGGTGGCGCCTGGCTGCTGCCGCGTATCGTCGGCATGCCCAAGGCCAGCCTGATGGCCCTGACCGGCGACACCATCGACGCCGCCAAGGCCCTCGAGTGGGGGCTGGTGACTGAAGTGGTGCCAGCAGCCGAGCTGCTGAGTGCTGCGCTGGACGTGGCTCGCCGCATGGCCGCCAACCCGTCCCACGGCCTGCGCCTGACCAAGCGCCTGCTGCGTGAGGGCCAGCACATGCGCCTGGACTCCTTGCTCGAACTGTCGGCCGCTTTCCAGTCGCTGGCCCACCACACGGAAGACCACCAGGAGGCCGTGAATGCCTTCGTGGAAAAGCGTGCCCCGCAGTTCACCGGCCGCTGAGCCGGCATAAAAAATCGAATCTGGAGGAGAAACAATGCGAACCGTTTTCCGTGAAGACCACGAGATGTTCCGCGACATGGCGCGCCGCTTCATCGACCGCGAAATCGTGCCCCATCTGCACGACTGGGAGAAGGCCGGCATCGTGCCCCGGGACGTCTGGCTGAAGGCCGGCGCGGCCGGGTTGCTGTGCTCCTGTGTACCGGAGGAATACGGTGGTGCCGGTGGCGACTACGGCCATTCGGCGGTGATGATCGAGGAGCTGGCCCGGGTCAATGGGACGGCGGTGGGCTTCACTACCCACTCCGAGATCGTCGCCAACTACCTGGTGGCCTACGGTTCCGAGGAGCAGAAGCAAAAGTGGCTACCTGGCATGGTCAGCGGCGAAACCATCGGCGTGATCGCCATGAGCGAGCCGGGTGTGGGCAGCGACCTGCGCTCCATGCGCACCACGGCCCGCCGCGAGGGCGACGAATACGTCATCAACGGCCAGAAGACCTTCATTACCAACGGCGGCAATGCCGACCTGGTGGTGGCGGCGGTCAAACTCGACCCTGCCAGCAAGAACCTCACGCTGATCTGCGTCGAAGCCGACCGGCCGGGCTTCTCGAAGGGTCGCCTGCTGGAGAAGATCGGTCTCAAGGGACAGGACACTGCCGAGCTGTTCTTCGACGAGGTGCGGGTGCCGGTGAGCAACCGCCTGGCCGAGGAGAACGAAGGCTTCAATTACCTCTTCCATCAACTCGCCTGGGAACGCCTGATCATCGCCATCCGCTCGGCCCAGTCGATCGATACCCTGCTTGAAGAAACCATCGCCTATACCCGCGAGCGCAAGGCTTTTGGCAAGGCGATTCTCGACTACCAGAACACCCGTTTCAAGCTGGCCGACGCCAAGGCTCAAGCCACCATGCTGCGCGTGTTCGTTGATCACTGCCTGGCCCAGGCCCTGGCCGGCGAACTGTCGGCAGACGTGGCCGCGATGGCCAAGCTGGTGGGCTCCGAGATGCAGGGCAAACTCCTCGACGAGTTCCTGCAGTTGCACGGCGGCTACGGTTTCATGAGCGAATACAAGATCAGTCGGGCCTGGGTGGATGCCCGGGTGGCGCGCATTTATGGCGGCACCTCCGAGATCATGAAAGAAATCATCGGCCGCAGCCTTTAAGGCAGTCCCGCCGATCCTTGATTTACCTCCACTTGAGGGCCCGTTTACGCGGGCCTCTTTTTTCGCGCCCTGGCGTGGAGGAAAAGTGAAAACACTCGATTTGTTCGCCGGCTTGAAATCGTGGCAGCCGGCGGCGGCCTTTCTGGGCCGCTATTCCATCGGCGCGAAGCTGCTCGTCGCCCCCGTGCTGATTGTTGTCCTGCTCCTGATGGTGGCCGGCGTGGCCTGGTTCGGCATGGCTGGTCAGCAGGAGGTGCTGCGCTCTTTCGAGCAGGTCCGCTTTGAGCAATACCGGAAGACTCTGGTGGCTTCGTCGGCGGCCCAGGACACGATGGTCGGCACCTACGCGATGATGGTGCACCTGATGCAACCGGGTACGGCAGTGCGCAAGGAGGAGCTCGCCCAGTACGCGGACGACCTCAAGGCCAGCGTGACGGAACTGGTCGGGATCATCGCCGCCAGTTCGGCGCGGCCCGGTCTCAATGCGGACGAAAAAGCCCTCTATGAAGAGTTGAAGGGGCAGGCCCAGGTCTTCGCCGACGCCGTGACCGAACTGACTTTGGCGGCGGCGACTGACCCGGAGGGCAGCTTTCGCCGCCTGAGTCTGGTGCGCAAGGAATACGACCGGGTCTTCGGACAGATTGCTGCCTTGGTTCGCCTGCAGGATGCCCTGGCGAGTGAAGATTTTGCCAGCGCCGACCGCATGGCCGGACAGGTGGTCAAGGTCGTCATCGGTGCTTCGGTGCTGGCCGTGCTGCTGGCCCTGATGGTGAGCCTGCTGGTGCGTGGCCAGATTGTCGGGGCCATCCGGGCCATCGAAGAGGCGTCCATCGAGCTGCGCTCGGGTGACCTGACACGTCGGGTTCAGGTGGTGGGCAACGATGAAGTGGCTCGCACCGCACGGGCTTTCAATGAACTGGTGGATGGTTTCCAGACTGCGGTGAAGAAGGTGGGGCAGGTGTCGACGGTCGTCGTCGCATCGGCCGAGCAGCTTTATGGTGCGTCCGGCCGGGTGGCTTCGGGTGCCAACGATCAGGTTCAGGCCGCCTCTTCGGTAGGGGATACGGTGGAGCGCATGATCCGCAGCATCGAGTCCATCGCCGCCAGTGCCAGTGATGTGCGCAAATCGGCATCGGCCAGCCTGCTGGGGGCGGAAGCGGGGCGAGGCGCCTTGCAGCGCTTGCTCGATGAAATCGTGCACATGCGCAGTGCCTTCAACGACATCCGTGGCTCGGTGGGGGATTTTGTGCGCAGCACTTCGGCTATTACCGCCAGCATTGCACAGGTCAAGGAGCTGTCGGGGCAGACCAATCTGCTCGCGCTCAATGCCGCCATCGAGGCGGCCCGGGCCGGCGAGCAGGGGCGCAGCTTCAGTGTCGTGGCCGATGAGGTCCGCCAGTTGGCGGAGCGCTCGGCGCTGGCCGCCAACTCAATCGACGCGCTGACCCGCGATCTGGGTCGGCAGTCGGAGGCGGTGGAGCTATCGCTGCAGGAGGGCACCCAGGCCCTGGACGACAGCCATCGCCTGATGGGCGAGCTGGAGGGTGTGCTGGAGACGGCCGGTGCACTGGTGAATGCATCGCATCGGGGTGTTGACCAGATTGCCAGTGCAGTGACGGCACAGAACGAAGGGAGCCAGGACATTGCCGCCAGCGTGGATCAGTTCTCGCGGCTGGCCGGCGAAAGTGACCAGCTCACCCGCGATGTGACGCGGGCGGTGCGCCTGCTGCGTGAGTCTGCAGGAGAGCTGGACCGGGCGGTGTGCCACTTCCGCGTCTAAACAGAATGAACGAGCGAGAGGAGAGAGGGATGTCGAACAACCATGAAGAGGCCGGCACGCCGGTCGCCCGGCCGACCCGGGAAGAGGCCGAGGAGGCCGTGCGCACCTTGATCCGCTGGGCGGGTGACGACCCGGCGCGGGAGGGACTGCTGGACACGCCGTCGCGGGTGGTGCGCTCCTACGACGAGTTCTTTGCCGGCTACCGGTCCGATCCGGCCGATATTCTGGCCCGCACCTTCAGTGAGGTCGGCGGCTACGACGAGATGATTGTGATGAACGACATCCGCTTCGAGAGCCACTGCGAACACCACATGGCACCGATCATCGGCAAGGTGCATATCGGCTACCTGCCGGACCAGCGGGTGGTCGGTATCTCCAAGCTGGCGCGGCTCGTAGACGTCTTCGCCAAGCGCCTGCAGATTCAGGAGAAGATGACCGCCGACATCGCCGATACCTTGCAGCGGGTGCTCCAGCCTCGCGGTGTGGCGGTGGTTATCGAGGCTTCGCACCAGTGCATGACGACCCGCGGGGTGCACAAGCCGGGCACCAGCCTGGTGACCAGCCGCATGTTGGGCGCCTTCCGCGAGAACCCGGCGACCCGGCGCGAATTTCTGGGCATGTTGGGGCTGGGTGACGGCCGTGGCGCAGCCAACCGATAGGAGCCGGGTATGACCGCGCTGGATATTAGCCCGCCGCCGCCCGATGTCCCGACCGGCGAGTGGCACGATGGCCTGCTCCTTGGCTACCGACCCATGGACGACACGCACCAGGAGTTCGTCGTGCTGGTGAAGCGCTTGCGCACCGCCCCCGATGACGAGTTGCCGGCCGTACTGGACGATTTTCTGGCTCACATCGGGCGCCACTTCGGTGAAGAGGAGCAGTGGATGTCACTGGACGGCTATCCGGCCGGGGATTGCCACGTGGAGGAGCACGCGGCGGTGATGCGCTCCGTACTTGAGGTGAAGGCCCTGGTTGCCACTGGTCAGCGCAAGGTATGCCGCGAGTTGGCCGGGGCGCTGGAGGAGTGGTTTCCCCTCCATGCCGCCTATATGGATTCGGCCCTGGCCAAGTGGATGGTCAAACGTTCGACGGGGGGTTCGCCGGTGGTGCTCCGGCGCAGAACGTCGAGCACGGGCTGATCAGCTTGTGCAGGTGTGGACCAGGAATTGCCGGAAGGCTTCCGCCGGCCGTTCCAGCGGGGCGTCCGGTCGCCATATCAGACCCACTTGCATCGGCGGAACCACATCCAGCACCGGGCGCGCCTCGATCTTTTTGCCGTCCAGTGACCACGGTCGATAGACCATGTCAGACAGGATGCTGACGCCGAAGCCGTGGGCGATCAGCCCACGCAGGGCTTCCATCGAGCTGGTTCGAAAGGCGGTGGCCGGCGTGATTCCCCTGGCCGCCCAGTAGCGGCCGGTGGACGCCTCGCTTTCGTCCACGGTGAGCTGGATATAGGGATAGGCCGCAATGTCCTCGAAGGATGCAGAGTCCTTTTCCAGCAGCGGATGCGAAGCCGAGGTCCATAGTTGGCGGCGGGCCCGCACCAGCACGTGGTGAGCGAAACGTTCCCGCTCGACCACGTTGGACAGGATCACCACGCCCATGTCGATGCGCCCCTCCAGCACTGCTTGCTCAATGCCCTCCCGGTTCATGTCGTGGAGGTCGATTTCCACCTCCGGGTAATTCAAGCGAAAGCGTGCCAGCAAGGGCGGCAGAAAGTAGCCGAGCAGGGTGTAGGAGGCGGCTATGCGCAGCACGCCCTTTTGCTGGGGGGCCTGGAAACGGGGTTCCCTTACCGCATCCTGCAATGCGCTGAGGATGTGGCTGGCGTGTTGATGAAAACGGTGCCCTTCGGCGGTCAGTGTCACCCCATGGGGCAGGCGCTCGAAGAGGCGCGTGCCAAGGGTCTGCTCCAGCAACAGCACCGCGTTGGTGATGGCCGACTGGGATACATGGCTGCGGGTGGCGGCCATGGAGAACTGGCCGGTCTCGGCAGCGGCGACAAAATAGCGCAGTTGGCGCAAGGTGATATTGCTGTCGGCTTCCATGCGTTTTTCAAATACCAGAACTCAGTATTTGTGATTTTACGATAACAATACAGTTTTGTAGTATTTGTTCAAATAAAACGAGTAACAGGAGACAGCGCATGAATTCCCCCCTGACGGTGGCCGCCACCGACGCCCTGCGTGCGGTGTCCCTCGAGGACAAATACACCTTGGAAAAGGGCCGCGTATACATCAGTGGTACCCAGGCTCTGGCCCGCTTGCCGATGCTCCAGAAGGAGCGTGACCGGCTGGCCGGTTTGAACACGGCCGGCTACATTTCCGGCTACCGCGGTTCGCCCCTGGGGGGGCTCGACATGGCCTTGTGGAAGGCCAAGAAGCACCTGGCCAGCCATGATGTGGTCTTCATGCCGGGCCTCAACGAGGATCTGGCAGCCACTGCCGTATGGGGCACCCAGCAGGTCAATTTGTACGAAAATGCCCAGGTCGATGGGGTTTTCGGCATGTGGTACGGCAAGGGCCCTGGCGTGGATCGCTCGGCCGACGTGCTCAAGCATGCCAACGCCGCCGGTACCTCGAAGCATGGCGGCGTACTCATGCTGGCCGGCGACGACCACGCGGCCAAGTCCTCGTCGGTGGCCCACCAGTCGGAACACCTGCTGATCGCCTGCGGCATTCCGGTGCTGTATCCGTCCAACGTTCAGGAGTATCTCGACTACGGCATCCACGCCTGGGCCATGAGCCGTTACTCGGGCTTGTGGGTGTCGATGAAGTGCGTGACCGATGTGGTTGAATCGACGGCCTCTGTCGACATGGATCCGGAGCGGGTACAGGTGGTGCTGCCCGAGGACTTCGAGGTGCCGAAGGGGGGGCTGAATATCCGTTGGCCCGATCCCCCACTGGATCAGGAAGCCCGCATGCTCGACCACAAGTGGTACGCAGCGCTGGCTTATATCCGTGCCAATCGCCTCAATCGGGTGGTCATCGATTCGCCAAAGGCCCGCTTCGGCATCATGGCCGCCGGCAAAGCCTATCTCGACGTGCGTCAGGCCCTGACCGACCTTGGCCTCGACGACGAAACCTGCCAGCAGATCGGTATCCGGGTTTTCAAGGTGGGCTGCGTGTGGCCGCTGGATGCCCATGATGCGCGCGACTTCGCGACCGGGCTGGAAGAAATCCTGGTCGTCGAGGAGAAACGCCAGATCCTCGAATATGCTCTCAAGGAAGAGCTCTACAACTGGCGTGATGACGTGCGTCCGCGTATTTACGGCAAGTTTGATGAGCGCGACAACGCTGGCGGTGAATGGTCGCAGCCCCGTGGCCAGTGGTTGCTGCCGGCCCGCTATGAACTGTCGCCGGCGCTGATTGCCAAGGCCATCGCCAGCCGCTTGGAGCGGGTCGGCCTGCCGGAAGATGTGCGCGCCAAAGTCTTGTATCGCATTGCCATCATCGAGGCCAAAGAGCGCGAAGCAGCCCGCCCGCGCCTCACCGTCGAGCGCAAGCCGTGGTTCTGCTCCGGCTGCCCGCACAACACCTCGACCCGGGTGCCGGAAGGCTCCCGCGCACTGGCCGGCATCGGCTGCCACTACATGGCCATGTGGATGGACAGGCGGACCGAAACCTTCACCCAGATGGGCGGGGAGGGCGTGTCCTGGCTCGGCCAGATGCACTTCTCGGGTGACAAGCACGTTTTTGTGAACCTGGGCGACGGCACCTACTTTCACTCAGGTCTGCTGGCTATTCGGGCGGCCGTGGCCGGCAAGGCCAACATTACCTACAAGATCCTCTTCAACGATGCCGTGGCGATGACCGGCGGCCAGCCGGTGGACGGAATCCTGACGGTGCCGCAGATTGCCCGCCAGCTGGCGGCCGAGGGCGCCAGCAAGGTCCTCATCGTCACCGACGAGCCTGAAAAATTCGCCTCTCGCGAAGGCCTGCCGGCCGAGGTCGCGGTTCATCACCGGGACGAGTTCGACCACCTGCAGAAAGCGCTGCGCGATACCGCCGGCGTCACCATCCTGATTTACGACCAGACCTGCGCCACCGAGAAGCGCCGCCGCCGGAAGCGAGGTGAGTATCCTGACCCGGCTCGTCGCGTGTTCATCAACGAAGAAGTTTGCGAAGGTTGCGGCGACTGCTCGACGGCGTCCAACTGCCTGTCGGTGGAGCCGTTGGAAACACCGCTCGGCACCAAGCGCAAGATCAACCAATCGTCCTGCAACAAGGATTTCTCGTGCCTGAAGGGCTTCTGCCCGAGCTTTGTGACGGCAGAAGGTGCCCAGCTTAAGAAGGCTGCCGGTGGCCGTGACCCGAACGCCGCGCTGGCTGGCTTCACGTTGCCCGAGCCGACCCTGCCGGTGCTCAAGCGTCCGTTCGGTATTGTCGTCACCGGTGTTGGTGGCACCGGCGTCGTCACCGTCGGGGCGCTGCTGGGCATGGCCGCCCACCTGGAAAACAAGGGCGTCACGGTGCTCGACATGACCGGTCTGGCCCAAAAGGGCGGTGCGGTGCTGAGCCACGTGCAGATCGCCAGTGCGCCCGGCGATATCCACGCCACCCGCATTGCCACCGGGGAGGCCCAGCTGCTGATCGGCTGCGACGCCATTGTCTCGGCCTCGTCCGACGCCTTGTCAAAGATGCGCCACGGCGTAACCCGGGCGGTGGTGAACAGCGCCAACACTCCGACCGCCGAGTTCATCGGCAATCCGGACTGGAAGTTTCCGACGCTTTCCACCGAGTCGGATGTGCGCAACAGCGTCGGCGAGGCATGCGAGTTTCTCGATGCCAACACGCTGGCCCTGGCTTTTCTCGGTGACACCCTCTACGCCAACCCGTTGATGCTCGGTTTTGCCTGGCAGAAGGGCTGGGTGCCGGTGTCCCGCGCGGCGCTGCTCAAGGCTATCGAGCTCAATGGCGTGGCGGTGGACAAGAACCGCCTGGCCTTCGAGTGTGGCCGCGTGGCCGCCCACGACATGCCGGGGCTGAACGCCCTGTTGTTCCCCGCCGACAAGGTACGGCCTGGCCAGGTGCTCGAACTGCGTGAAAGCCTGGAGATGCTGCTCCAGCGGCGTGCATCCCAGCTCACGGCGTACCAGAACCGCGCTTATGCCGATCTCTACTTGCAGGCCGTGGCCAAGATTCGCGTCGTGGAAGAAAAGCGGGTGCGTGACGGCAAGCTGCAGCTCACTGAAGCGGTGGCCCGCAACCTGGCAAAGCTGATGGCCTACAAGGATGAGTACGAAGTGGCCCGGCTGCACGCTGCGCCGGCCTTCCTGGCGCGCCTGCGGGAGCAGTTCGAGGGCGAGCCGGGCAAGGACTATCAGCTTGGCTTCCATCTGGCACCGCCGCTACTGGCCCGAAAGGACGCTGACGGCCACTTGGTCAAGCGTCGCTATGGCCAGTGGCTGATGAAGATGCTCCCGCTGCTCGCCGGTTTCAAGGGCCTGCGTGGCACGCTCCTCGACCCCTTCGGCAAGACTGCCGAGCGCCGCGCCGAACGGCAGATGGTGCGCGACTACCTGGATCTGGTGGATGAGTTTGCCCGCACCCTCGATGGCGAACGCCTGCCGCTCGCCTTGGAGCTGGCCAGCCTGCCGGAGACGATCCGCGGCTATGGGCACGTCAAGGAAAACAACATGAAGAAGGCAGATGCCCGTCGTGCGGCCCTGCTCGCCCGCTACCGGGGCGACTTTCACGATCAAGCTGCCGCCTGAGTCCGACAGGGCGGTGCTGAAGCGCAAAACAAGAGGAGGAGAAGGGAAATGGGAGTCAACCAGGATCAAGCGCTGTGGGTGCCCGACGCTGCCCACGTGGCCGCCACCAATATGGCAGCCTTTACCGCCCGTGCCCGGATTCTGTCCGGCCGGCCGCTGGAGAGCCACGCGGCTCTGCACGAATGGTCGGTTCACTCGCCGGTGCAGTTCTGGCGCCTGGTGTGGGAGTTTTGCGAGGTGCTTGGCGAGCAGGGCGTGCGCGGTCTGATTCGCTCGGGCGGCATGCAGGATTCCCGCTGGTTTCCCGATGCCCGCCTCAACTTTGCCGAGAACCTGCTGCGCGACAGCGACAACCCGCAGGCACTGGTGTTCTGGGGCGAAGACAAGATCAAGCAGAGCCTGTCGCGGCAGGTGCTGTGCAGCGAGGTGGCCCGTTTTGCCGCCGCGCTGAGCGCCGCCGGCGTGGAGCAAGGCGACCGCGTGGCAGCCTACATGCCCAACGTGCCGGCAACGCTCATTGCGATGCTCGCTGCGTCGAGCATCGGTGCAGTGTTTACCAGCGCGTCGCCGGATTTTGGCGTGCAGGGCGTGGTGGACCGCTTCGGCCAGACCGAGCCCAAGGTGCTGCTGAGCTGTGACGGCTACTGGTACAACGGCAAGGCCATCGACATCACGGAAAAGCTCGCCGAACTGATGCCGCGCCTGCCCTGTGTGCGCCAGCTGGTGGTGGTGCCCTATCTGGCAGCCGGCGCTGAGCCGGATCTGGCGGGGCTGCCGCGGGCCGTGTCCTACAAGACCTTCGTTGCGCCCTTCCAGCACGTCACAGAGCCACGCTATGTGCGTCTGCCTTTCGACCATCCGCTCTATGTGATGTACTCGTCGGGCACCACTGGTGTGCCCAAGTGCATTGTGCACGGCGCCGGCGGCACGCTGCTGCAGCACCTTAAGGAGCACCGCCTGCACAGCGACGTGAAGGACGGTGATCGTCTGTTCTACTTCACCACCTGTGGCTGGATGATGTGGAACTGGCTGGTGTCCGGTCTGGCTGCCGGGGCGACGCTGATGCTCTACGACGGCAACCCCTTCGTGGACGACGGTCGCATTCTGTGGGACTACGCCGAGGCGGAACGCTTCACCCATTTCGGCACCTCTTCCAAGTACATCGAGACCCTCGCCAAGAGCAGCCTGCGTCCGGCCGATACCTACCGCCTGCCGGAGCTGCGCATGGTGATGTCCACCGGCAGCCCACTGGCGCCGGCGAGCTTCGATTTTGTCTATGAATCCATCAAGAAGGATGTGCTGCTGGCCTCGATTTCCGGCGGCACCGACATCGTCTCGTGCTTTGTGCTCGGCAACCCGACCCTGCCCGTGTGGCGTGGCGAGATTCAGGGTGCCGGCCTTGGTCTGGCTGTCGAGGTGTGGGACGACGACGGCCGGCCGGTGACCGGCGAGAAGGGTGAGTTGGTGTGTCGGCTGCCTTTTCCGAGCATGCCGGTCGGTTTCTGGAACGACCGGGACGGGGCGAAGTATCGGGCCGCCTATTTCGAGCGCTTCCCGGGCGTGTGGTGCCACGGGGATTTCTGTGAGGTCACGGAGCACGGCGGTTTCATCATTCACGGCCGCTCCGACGCCACCCTCAATCCGGGGGGCGTGCGTATCGGCACCGCCGAGATCTATCGTCAGCTCGAGAAGCTGCCCGAGGTGCTTGAGGCGGTGGTGATCGGTCAGGACTGGCCGCCGGTTGATCCAACCGACGTGCGCGTCGTGCTCTTCGTGCGCCTGGCCGATGGTCTTGTCATCGATGAGGCGCTGCGCACCCGCATTCGGCAGCAGATCCGCGACAACGCTTCGCCGCGCCACGTGCCGGCATGCATCGTCCAAGTGGACGAGATTCCCCGCACCAAGAGCGGCAAGGTGGTTGAACTGGCCGTGCGCAATGTGGTGCACCACCAGCCGGTGAAGAACGTCGAGGCGCTGGCCAACCCGGAAGCCCTGGCCCAGTTTGCCGACCGGCCCGAGCTGGCCGGCTGAACCCGCAACAACAAAGGAGTGACAGCAATGAAGGTACTGGTTCCGGTCAAGCGTGTGCTTGATTACAACGTCAAGGTGCGCGTCAGGGCCGATGGTTCCGGGGTCGATCTGGCCAACGTGAAAATGGGCATGAATCCCTTCGATGAGATCGCCGTGGAAGAGGCCATGCGTCTGAAGGAAGCCGGCGTGGTCAGCGAAGTGGTGGCAGTGAGCTGCGGCGTGGCCGCCTCGGCCGAGGTGTTGCGCACGGCGATGGCCATTGGCGCCGATCGGGGCATCCTGGTCCAGTCGGATGCCGATCTGCAGCCGCTGGCGGTGGCCAGGCTGCTCAAGGCCGTGTGCGACCGGGAAGGCCCGGCGCTGGTGATCTGCGGTAAGCAGGCCATCGACGATGACGCCAACCAGACGGGCCAGATGCTGGCCGCGCTGCTGGGCTGGTCGCAGGCGACTTTCGCCTCGAAGGTGACCATTGCCGACGGCCAGGCCACCGTGGTGCGCGAAGTGGACGGCGGCCTGGAAACCCTGGCGGTGCGCCTGCCGGCGGTGATCACCACCGATCTGCGCCTCAATGAGCCGCGCTACGCGACCTTGCCCAACATCATGAAAGCCAAGAAGAAGCCGCTCGACACCCTCGACCCGGCCGGGCTGGGCGTGGATGTGAGCCAGCGCCTCATCACCCTTAAGGTGGTCGAGCCGGCCAAACGTAGCGCCGGCATCCTGGTTTCCGATGTGGCCCAGCTGCTTGAAAAGCTGAAGAACGAAGCAAAGGTGATCTGAAATGGCGATTCTGTTGATTGCTGAACACGACAATCAAAGCCTCAAGGCGGCGACCCTCAACACCCTCGGCGCCGCTCGCCGTCTGGAGGGTGAAATCCATGTGCTGGTGGCCGGGGCCGGCTGTGCCGCGGCGGGGCAGGCGGCTGCGCAGTTTGAAGGCGTGGCCAAAGTGCTGCTCTGCGATGCACCCCAGTACGCCGAGCGCGGCGCCGAAAATCTGGCCGAACTGGTCAGGGGGCTGGCCGCCAACTACAGCCATGTGCTGGTGCCGGCCAGCGCCGAGGGCAAGAACCTGCTGCCCCGCGTGGCGGCCCTGTGTGGCATGGCCCAGGTGTCCGACGTGGTCGGCATCGAATCGGCCGACATCTTTGTGCGCCCGATCTACGCCGGCAACGCGTTGGCGACAGTGAAGAGCATCGACCCGATCAAGTTCCTGAGCATCCGCACCACCGCCTTCGAGGCTGTGGGCGTGGCAGGCACTGCAGTTGCAGTGGAGACCATCGCTGCGGGCCCCGAGCTGGGCCTGTGCAAGCTGGTCGGCCGCGAGCTGACCCGCAGCGAACGTCCCGAGTTGGGTGCAGCGAAGATCATCGTTTCGGGGGGCCGTGGCCTGGGCAGCGGCGACAACTATCGCCGCGTGCTCGAACCCCTTGCCGACAAGCTTGGCGCGGCGCTGGGTGCGAGCCGGGCGGCGGTGGACGCGGGTTTTGTGCCCAACGATTTCCAGGTCGGCCAGACCGGCAAGATCGTCGCCCCGCAGCTTTACCTGGCGGTGGGCATCTCGGGGGCGATCCAGCACCTGGCCGGCATGAAGGATTCCAGGGTGATCGTCGCCATCAACAAGGATCCGGATGCACCGATCTTCCAGGTGGCCGATTACGGGCTGGTGGCGGACCTGTTCGAGGCGGCTCCGGCGCTGACCCAGGCGATCTGACCCCGCTTTTTTGCGACCTCTCTTCGGTGGTGGCGTTACCTCTCCTCCCATTCGTGCCACCGGAGAGATTTTCGGCCCATCGGCGTTTCTCCGGTGGGCCATTTTTTTGAACACATTTAAAGTTATTGTATTTTTTTAGAAGTGAGCTATTCTCCATTTAGAACTCTCTTCTGATTTGTTCAGAGTGGTTCAAACAGAGAACCCCACAGGGGTCAAGGAGGAGACAAGATGGTTATCAAAATTGCACGTGCCGTTGCACTCGTCATCGGTTGCGCCGGCATCACCTACATGCCCGACACGCGTATCCAGCGGGAGGTGGCGTTCCTGTGTGTTACGGAGACGCGTTGTGCTAATCGGCATGAGGCGCATGTCTCGTTCCTGGGTGAAGCGGCTGGCAGCGTCTTCGCGGCGCTGTCTCATCCCCGCTAGGACGCTTACTGCTCGATAAGGTAGTGCCGTGCCGGCTGGTCCGGTGCGGCACGAAAGTGCTGAAGACGTTCTTCATGAATGGCGTCGGCTGCAGTGCTGCGTTCCTGTTGGCGCTGGTAGGTCAGCCAGGAATCGACGATGAAGCGTTCAGTGTAGTGATCCGGGAGTGCCAGATCCCTTTGCAGACGCCAGTCACAGGCGCCATTGCGCCGCCGCATGCGCCCGACGTAGAGGGCCAGCCGGATGAACTCGTCTCGCTGTGGTTCGGCCGCGTGGTAGCTCACTTCAATGCACACGGGCCCCCTATCGGGCGTGATGCCCTGCATTGACTGGGTTTGAGCCGTCAGTGCGGGGGCGCCGAAGTCCTCCTCCCGCCCCAGGTGCAGCGCCTTTTGCAGCGACAGGCAGGTGCCGGCGGCAATCATCAGTCCGGCAACGATCAGGGTGCTGGCGACGCCCAGGTGTGCTGCAATCAGCCCCCACAGCACACCACCCATTGCCATGCCACCCATGATCAGCATCAGGTAGATGGAACCGACCCGGGCCTTCACCCACAGGGCCGTGGAAGTCTGGATCACTGTCATCAGCGTGGTGTTGACCGCCATCCAGGCCATGCCGCCAAACACATAGAGCATGCCCAGCACCGTCAGGCTCGTCACGACCCCGCTGAGCAGCGTGACTGCCGCGAACGCTATGCCACCGGCAAAAGCGAGGCGCTGCAGCGGGTGCCGACGATACAGGCCGGGCAGGCGCAGGGCCGCCACTACCGCCCCTGCACCAAGGCAGCCGAGCAGAATGCCGTAGCCGTCTGCGGCAAGTCCCAGCTGCTCGCGGGCGATCAGTGGCAGCAAGGCCCACAGGGCACTCCCGGCAATCGAAAAAACGAGCACTTTGCCCAGGTTGCGACATAGCGAGGGAGAGTGACGGACATAGCGCAGGCCGCTGACGATGGCCGGGAGAAAGCGCTCGCCGGGAAGACGGCTGGTCGGAGCAGTGGTGCCGAGCCGTGTCAGCAGGGCGATGACGCCGGCCATGCAGGCACAGACCAGCACGAATAGAAGTGGCGTGCCGACCCGGGCGATGAGTGCGCCGGCCAGCGCCGGGCCAAGCACCCGGGCGATGTTCGGGGACACGGTGCCCAGTGCAATGGCGGCCGCCACCTGTCCGGGCGGGGCGTGCTCGATGGTGCACGCCATCCAGGCCGACATGCTGAGGGCGCTGGCTGAACCGAGGGCGAAGGTGTAGGCCAGCAGCGCCACCGGACCCAGATTGCCGGCCAGCGCCGGGATGCACAGCAGAACCATGGTCAGCAGGGCCAGCCCCTGGGTGATGAGCAGCAGGCGGCGCTTGTCCATCAGGTCGGCGATCACCCCGCTGGGGAGGCCGAGGACGAATGCCGGCAGGGCCATGGCGGTTTGCACCAGGGCCACCATCAGCGGCGATGCCACCAGCTCGGTCATCATCCAGGCGGCGCCGATGTTTTGCATCCATACGGCCAGGTTGGCGACTACTGTAGCCAGCCACAGGGCACGGAATGGGCGGTGACGCAGCGGCGCCCATGCCGACGGTCCGCTCATCGGAGAATCACTGGAGGTTGGCGATGCGCGAGAACAGGCGACGGAAGCTCTCGCGCGTTTCTTCAGCAAAGCGCAGATCACCATTTTCGCCGAAGGCGCGGGCGATGGAGGCCCAGTCCTCGGGCAGCAGGCAGCGGGCGGCGGCCGGCATGATGCGGTTTTCCTCCATTCCGATATGCTTGAGTTGCTCGCCAGCGAAGCTCTCCAGTCGGGTGACAAAGGCGATGCGTTCGTCCGGCGTGGCGGTGCCAAGGGTTTCGATGGCTTCGACCAGCGCATGCAGTGCGGCGTCGCCCTCGCGGTGCTGACGCTGGAGTTCGGCGATCAGCGGGTCGAGTTCGGCGGTGCGCTCCTGCACCTTCTTGAACAGGTAGGCCTCTTCCTTCGGGTGGTGCAGCTTCGACGGGAAGGCGCGCAGGTAACCGAGCATGGACTTGAGCAGATCGAAATCCACCGGCCGGTTTTCCTGCAGCCCACGGGCGAAGGTACGCAGGCCGTAGGCCACCACGGCAATGCTGCGGTGCTCGTCCTTCATGAGCGAGGTGACCATGTTCATCGCCGGCGCCGGGTCGTTCTTTTCGACCGATGAGACCAGCACTGGCACCTTGGCGCCGACCAGCACCTTGAGGGTTTCCGAGCCCAGCATCACGCCGCCGAAGCTGCGCGGGCCGTGGGAGGACATGAAGATCAGGTCACAGCCGAGTTCGTCAGCGGCGGCCAAGATCGCTGCATGAGGGCGCGTGCTGGTGCGACTGACTGTCTCGCATTCGATACCCGCAGCGCCGGCCGACACGGCGGCCTTGGAGAGGATTTCGCGGGCTCGTCCGCTGTAGTCGTCCCGGTAGGTGTCGGGAGCGATCAACTGGAGCAGGGCGGCGTCGTCGGTGAGGGAGGCCGAGGCGTCCGGGTCGGCATAGAAAAAAGTGATGCGGGCGCCGACGGTACGGGCGAACTCCACCGCCTTGGTGACGGTGTGTACCGAGAGCGCCGTGCCGTCGGTGGGTACGAGGATATGGCTGTACATCATGGCCTCCAGAAATGTCTGCGTGCGGGGTTGATTTGATGGATCAGGCGGCCAGCCGGCCGGGCAGGCCGAGCCGCCCCTTGCGGCGTTCAGGCGGCAGCACACGCGGCGCGCCAACCCGGTTGACGAGCAGGCCAATGCCTTCGATCTCCGCTTCGATGCGGTCGCCGGGTTGTAGGAAGCGCCCGTCCTCGAGGCCGACACCGCAAGTCGAGCCGGTGAACAGCAGGTCGCCCGGGCGCAGGGCAACCCGCGCATCGACGAAGTCGAGGAGCTCGTCGAGGCTGAAGATCATGTGGGAAGTGCGGTCCTGCTGACGCAGCTCGCCATTGATGAAGAGGCGCATTGCCAGATCAGGCTGGTCGGGGCCGCCGCAGGCATCGAGCGTCGCTATCCACGGACCGACGGGGGCGGTGCGGTCGAGGGCTTTCTGGGTGAATAGGTCGAGGGAGCCAAGCTGTTTACCCGCGTCGCGGGCGCTGATGTCGTTGCCGACGGTGTAGCCGAGCAGGCAACTGCTGGCGTGTTCGGCGCTACTCAATGGGCGGGCGATCACCGCAACCAGTTCGATCTCGAAATCCAGCTGGGTGGTGACCGGCGGGTAGGCGATCTCGCCGCCTGGATCGACGATGGCCGATTCCGGCTTGATGTAGGCAATGGTATGGGGCGGTGCCTGGGTACGCCCGAGGCGGGTCAGGTGGCTGAGATAGTTGAGTCCGACGCCAAAGACCCGCGCGCCGGGTTCGAGCGGGGCGAGCAGTTGTAGGCTCGCCAGCGGCACGGGTTCGGACGCGAGGCCGAGGGCGGCCTCGTCACCCGCTGCGGCGAGCGGCGCCCATGCGGCAAACGGTGCGCCGATCCGCCGGGCGAGTCCAGCATCGACATCGATCAGCGCCCAGAAGCGGTCGCCGTCAGCATCGGCGACCCGCGCTATCTTCATGCCTTGCTCTTCTTTCGCGCCAGATACGCGGGTTCGAGGAGTTCTTCCGGTGTGCGCACACTCGGCCCGAGGATCGGCCCGACGATCTCGTGGCCCCAGGTACTGAGCTTCTCGGGGTTCAGCTCGAAGGCATCGCCCTGCCAGGGCTCGAGTTCAGTGATGGTCTCGAAGGCAAAGCCCGACGGGTTGAAGTGATAGAAGGAAGCGTGCGGGTCCTGGGTGTGCTGGCCGAGGGTCATCTGCAGCTGCAGATTGCGTGCCTTGACGATGTCCAGGGTTTCGCCGACGTCGCGCAGGCTCTTCACGAAGACGCCCACGTGCTGCACGCCCATGCGCCCCGGGCCAAACCCGTAGGCAATATCGTGGCTGGTGAAGTTGTTGAGCTTTGAGCGGAAGAAGCCGGTTTTGCCCTTGCCGGCGCCGGAACCGTACCAGTGGAAGCCCATGATGCCAGTCAAGAAATGCTCCAGTTCCGGGGTGTATTCCGGCGTGATCAGCACCACGTGGCCGACACCGCGCTCGTCACACACGAAGCCGCCGTGGCTGCGGCCCGGGGTGAAGGAGCGGGGCGTCCACTTTTGCGCATAGAACAACTCGTGCTGGTAGCCGACCGGGTCCCGGAAGCGGATCAGCTCCTTGACGCCGCGGATCTCGCACAACTCGGTATCGCCCACGGTGATATCCACGCCGGCGGCGCGAAACTTCTCGACCGCGGCATTGAAGGCCAGGCGACCGCGGGCCTCCCAGCCGATGTAGGCGATGCGGTCGATCGTGCCCGGATGGAAGGCCAGCCGGTGGCGGCGGTCGTCCATCTTGAAATACAGGGAGTCGGGGTCGCTCTCCGGCGTGTTGCCGATGCCGAAACCCATGACCTGCGGGCCGTACTCGCGCCACTCGTCCAGTTTGGTGGTTTCGAAGCCGAGATAGCCGATGCCGATGATGTCCATTGTTTTATTCCTTGGTGGGTTCAGAGTGGAATCAACCGTTGGGTGCGCTTTATGGCGAGGCTTTTCTGGTGGAGCCTTCTGCGTGGATTCAGTGGGCGAGCAGGCCGCCATCCACGACCAGGTCCGAGCCAGTCATGAAGGAGGCTTCGTCGGAGGCCACGAAGAGGGCCAGCGCAACGACCTCGGCGGGCAGGCCGGGCCGGTCCATCGGAACCCCGTCGAGGAGCGCGGCGCGGATCTTCGGGTCGTCGACAAAAGCGGCGGTGCCCGGCGTAACGATGAAGCCCGGGCTGATGCTCACTGCCCGGATGCCGCGTGGTGCGCCCTCGATGGCCAACTGGCGGGTAAACGACACCACCGCCCCCTTAGCCGCCGAATGGGCCGAGATGCCGGCCACCTGCGAGCCACCCCAGGCCGCGGTGGAGGCGATGTTGATCACCACGCCCTTGCTTGCCGTCAGGTGCGCCCAGGCGTACTTGGTGGTGAAGAAGATCAGGTCGAGCTCGTTCCGGATCGTGTAGTGCCAGTCCTCGATGGAGAACTCGCCCACCGGGCCGAACCTGGCTGCCGAGGCGTTGTTGTAGAGAATGTCGAGGCGGCCGTGGGCAGCGACGGCGGTGTCAACCCAGTCACGGGCCTGTTCCGGATCGCCCAGGTCGACGGGTGCCTGGCCATGCAACTCGAGGCCTTCGGCATGGAGCAATGCGCGGGTGGCCTGTTGGCCGGTGGCGTCTACATCGCAGCCGACGACGATGGCGCCCTCCCGGGCGAAACGCAGGGCCGCCTCGCGCCCCTGTCCGCCACCGGTGCCGGTAATGAGTACGACCTTGCCTGAAAGACGTGCCATGGGATGCCCCCTGAAGCGATGCCAGCGCGTGACTGCGCCTGCGGATCCGGACGATGCCGGGTCTGCAGCTGGCAATGGGTTTAAGGGATGTCAGGCGCCGGTAGGGGCTTCGACGATCAGGGCTTCGGCCGGGCAGGCGGCAGCACCTTCAATGGCGGCTTCCTCGAAACCTGCCGGGACGAATTCGCTGTCCAGGTAGACCAGGCCGTCCGCGTCGAGCTTGTAGACTTCCGGGCAAATGGCGGCGCACAGACCGTAACCGCAGCACTTGCTGCGCTCTGCCGTGACACGATGCAGTGCCTTTTCGGCATTTTCAGGGTTGTTCATTTTTGTCTCCTCACAGTCGAACGCAGCACCAAGCTGCTGAGACGATTATGCACAGAAAACAAAAAAGTGTCACTATTTAGTGAGGTAAAAGCAGTGCATCCCAAGGGCCGGGGAGGCGCGGTTCAGAAGAGCATCGTGCTGAGCTTCTGGCCTAGCTGGCGGATGGCCTGGCCGACGATCTCGACCCCGGCCTCATCGTACTGGCCGCGGAACATCACCCCCGAAACCGTGTAGGCGATGTTCTCGTTGCGATCGCACACCGGTGCGGCGATGACCATGATGCCGGCCGAAAAGTAACCGTCATCCACCGACCAGCCCTGCTGGCGGCATTGCTCGACTTCCTGTAGGTAAGTCTCAAAAGTAAGCGGGCGGGCCCAGCGGATCTTGTCGAACACCGCGCGGATCTCCGCATCGCTAAGGTCTAGCCGGGATGCGAACAGGCGCCCGCTGGCACCCATCAGCATCGGCAGGCGCTGGCCGGCGGCCATGTCTATGCGCAGGTCGGCCGGACTGGTTTCCGAGCTGACCAACACGATGCGGTCGGTGCCCATGCGCCGCCACAGGGTGACGGTCACACCGAAGCGCGCCGCGAACTCCTGCATCAGCGGCCGTGCGGCTTCCAGACGCTGGCCTTCGGTCACCATGTTGCCGACCAGCTTGGCCAGGCCCAGGCCAGCCGAATAGGTCTTGGCGCGACGATCGAATTCGACAATCTCCTCGGCCACCAGTGTGCGCAGGATGTTGAAGCAGGTGCTCGGGTTGATTGACAACAGACGCGCCAGGTCCGCCGCCCGCTCAGGCGTGGCGGTTTCGGTCAGGTGGCGCAGGATGCGGATGGCGTTGATGATGGGCTTGACCATCACCCCGTTGCCACCACGGTTGCCGCTTTCCTGACTGCTTCCGTCATCGTCCGCAGAAAGTTTGTCGGCGCTGTTGTCGTTCAGGTCTGTTTTCATGGGGACGGACAGGGCGAGCAGGGTTGAGGAGGGCTAAATCAATGCATTCATTCTATATGGAGAATTAAAATTCTCACAGGAAGAATTTTTCCTGTGAGCGCCAGGCAAAAAAGAAACCCGCCGAAGCGGGTCAAAAAAGCCCGTTTTGTTTCGGGCCGAGGGAGGTGGGGAATGCTACTGGTGGTAGTAGCCCACGGCGACAATGTGGCTGCCGACGACCTGGAAGAGGGTGCGTTTTGCTTCACTCTTCTTGGTGACCGGGTTGGGCCATAGGTAGTCAAGTTCGCCCTGTTTGCGCGTCTGGGCCATTTTGAGGATGTTGCGGATGATGGGCTGGCCGGTGGCGTCCTTCAGTTCCAGCCCGTCGGTGCCTATCAGGCGTGGCTGCACACCGTGAGCGACGAAGTGGCCGGATTTCATGTCGATCACGAAAACGTAGAGGTCGTCCTGAACAAAGCGTCCCCCAAGCTTGTTGAACTCCTTGATGGCTTCGTCGGGCGCTGCGCGCATGGCTGTTGCCGCCTGCTCGAGGAAGGCTTTGGCTTGGGCTGGGCTGGTGCGGGGCAGGTAGTAGCCCACGGCCAATACGCGCTCGTTCACCCGCTCGAAGTAGGCCTGCTTGCGCTGCACGGTGTTGTCCACCCAGTTCAGCCAGCGGTATTCCACGTGCCCGCTGCCGCGGGTCTTGGCGATTTCGAGCATTTCGGCAAAGAAGGGCTTGCCGGCCACATCGCGCATGGCACTGACGTTGCGGCCGATCAGCGAAGCCGAGGAGCCGCCGCTGGTGAGCATGGTGCCGTCGCTGGCGAGCACGTAAACATAGAGTTCCTTGTCGATGAAGCGCCCCTGGCGGCCGAATTCGGCAAGCGCTGCGTCACCGACTGCGCGGTAATGCTCGACAGCTTGGCCGAGCAGTACCTGGGCGCGCCCGGCATCGATTTCGGTGCGGGTGGCGATGGGCGGTTCTGCGCGGGCCGGCATCAGTATCGTGCAGCCAAGCAGCAGCACTATCAGGCGGGCAAGGATTTTGTTCATGGGAATTCCCTTTATGGCTGGGGTGGTGTCGGCCTTCATTCCCGGACCAGCAATACGCTGCCGCCCAGCGGGCCACCGCCAGCGGCGACCACCGAGGCGCGGTGTGCCTTGAGCTGACGTTCGCCGGCCCGACCCCACAGCTGGGTACAGGCTTCGTGAACATAGCCCAGCCCGTGGGTACGACCGCCGGACAACTGGCCGCCGTTGGTGTTGATGGGGATCACCCCGTCGCGGGCAATGTTGTGACCACCCTCGATAAAGCGTCCGCCCTCGCCGAGGGGGCACAGGCCGAGGGCTTCGAGCCAGATCATCGTCAGGATCGAGAAGCCGTCATAGAGCTGCGCCGAGCCCAGGTCGGAAGGCTTCAGGTCGGTGCGTGACCACATCATGCGGGCCACTTCGCCGGTGACCATCGCGGTCAGGTCGATCTGATCCCACGACCAGGGCTGGTGCAGGGCCGCGCCGATAGCCTCCAGGCGGATCGGCGGGTTCGGCCCACCCCGGGCGGCATCGATGCGTGACAGCACGATGGCCGTCGACGCATCGCAATGTACGTCGCAATCGAGCATGCGCAGCGGCGTCGAGATCATCCGCGAGCCCATGTAGTCGTCGAGGCTCATGGGTGTGCGGTACACCGCCTTCGGGTTGAGGGCGGCGTTGGCGCGGCAGGTCATGGCGATCTGGGCCAACTGCTCGGGGCGCGTGCCGTACTCGTGAAAGTGGCGCTGCGCGTACATGGCCATCAGATTGATGCCCGACAGCACGTTGAACGGGGTGTACCACTGCCAGAAAAAGCTGCTGTCGCGGCCGATGGTCTTGTTGGTCAGGGCGCTGGCGGTCTTGTCGGTAAGGCGTCGGCTGGCTTCGGTGATGGTGCGGAACACCAGTACGTGCTTGCACAGGCCGCTGGCAATCGCCATGGCACCGTTGATCACGCCAGCCAGCGGACCCGGGCCTTCGTAGCCGCCACCGAACCAGTTCACCTTGAGCCCGAGGGTGCTGATCAGCGCGTTCGGGCCGACTGGCGAAAAGGCATCGCCATTGTTGTTGTCACCGGGCCAGCAGGCTACACCGTCGATATCGTCGCGGCTCAGGCCGGCGTCGGCAATGGCTTCCAGGGCTGCGTCGAGGGTCAGTTGCATGGCCGACAGGCCGGATGGGCGGCCAACCTCGGACTGGCCGATACCGCTGATGGCCACATCCTTCTCAAACAGGCGGTCGAACATCATGCCTCCCTCTCAAAAAATGGCAGCCAGACATCCTCGACCTGGCTGAAGGTGACCCGCACGGGCATGTCGATGCGCACCTCATCCACCGGCATGCCGACGATGTTGCTGACCAGACGCAGGCCCGGCTGGTCGGCCAGCTCGATGATGGCCACCACATAGGGCACCTCGACGTCGGCGTTCCAGCGCTGGTGGTTGATGGTGTAACTGAGCACCTTGCCGCGGCCGCTCACCGGGCGCGGCCCCACGTCCTGGCTCAGGCAGCGCGGGCAGATCGGTGCCGGCGGGTGGAAGTAGCGCTGGCAGCCCTGACAGTGGTGCATGTTCAGCGTGCCCTCTGCGCCACCCTGCCAGAAGGCCGAGTTGTCGGGGTTCAGTGCGGGGAGTTTGCGGGCCATGGTCCTTGGTCTCCGGGGCGTTGTTTTCTGTCTTCGGAATTTAATTCTAGCATCCACATATAGACAGATTACAAAAATCTGTCTAAAGTTTTCACGTCAGGTCCGCTCTCAAAAGATGTTTCGGACCGTTTCCCCTGCAACGCCACATCAAGGATCGACCATGACTCAAACGCTCACAGGCCGCACTGTCGTTGTTACCGGAGGCTTCGGCTTCCTTGGCGGTGCGCTGGCGGCGAGGCTGGTTAAGGAGGGCGCCCGCGTCGTCCTAGTCGACCGCTCCGCCGTTCCGGCCCAGGCCTTGCCGGATGTGGCCCTGGCCCTCGGCGGCGTGGATCTGGGCAGCCCCGAGTCGGCTGGCGCCGCCTTTTCCCGTATCGCCGGGGAGCTCGGAGGCATTGATGCGCTGGTTAACGTGGCCGGTGGCTTTGTGTGGGAAACCGTCGAGGCCGGCAGCATCGAATCCTGGGATCGCATGTACGGCATGAACCTACGCACCGCGGTGGTGGCGTCCCAGGCCGTGTTGCCGCATCTGCTGGCCAAGGGTGCGGGTCGCCTAGTGAATGTCGGTGCCCTGGCGGCCAGCAAGGCCGCCACCGGCATGGGCGCCTATGCGGCTTCCAAGGCCGGTGTGGCGCGGCTCACCGAAGCTCTTGCCGAAGAACTCAAGGACAAGGGTGTCACCGTCAATGCGGTGCTGCCGAGCATCATCGACACGCCCACCAACCGTGCCGACATGCCAGATGCTGACGCTACCCGCTGGGTCAGCGCCGATGCGCTGGCGGCAGTGATCGCCTTCCTGCTGTCGGATGACGCCTCGGCGGTCACCGGCGCACTGATTCCGGTTTGCGGCCGCGTCTGAGGAACCCCCATGAGACTTGTCACCTACCGTGATGCCGGCGGCTTTCAGCGGGCCGGCGCCCTGCTCGAAAAAGACCACCTGGTGCTCGACCTGCAGGTCGCCAGCGAAACCATCCATGGCCATGCCCGGCCGGAATTCGCCAGCGTGCTGGCGCTGGTGGAGGCCGGGGAGGGTGCCCTCGATGCGGCGCGCGCCCTGGTGCAGCGCACGCCGGCGAGTGCCGTGCTGGCGCGGGCCGATGTGCATCTGTGCGCCCCCATCCAGCCACCGCCGCAGGTCCGCGACTGTTCCTGTTTTGAGCTGCACCTGCGCCAGAGCTTCGCCGCCGCCCGCCGCATGCGCGTGGCCCGCGAGCCGGACCCGGAGGCCGCGTTCAAGGCCATGAACACCCGCGCCGACGACCGGGTCATCGACACCTTCAATCGGCAGCCCATCTACTACAAAGGCAATCGCTTCGCCGTGATCGGCCCCGATGACGACGTGATCTGGCCGTCCTACAGCAAGGCCATGGACTTCGAGCTGGAGCTGGCCTGCTACATCGGCAGGAAGGGCAGGGACATTCCGCGCGACAAGGCTCGCGATTACATCCTCGGCTACACCATCTTCAACGACATGAGTGCCCGCGATGCCCAGGCCATCGAGATGGTCGGCATGCTCGGACCCGCCAAGAGCAAGGATTTTGACACCGGCAACGTGATGGGGCCTTGCCTGGTCACCGCCGACGAGATTGGTGACCCCTACGACCTGAACATGATCGCCCGCGTGAATGGCGAGGAGTGGGGCCGCGGCAACACCCGCGACATGCGTTGGCAGTTCGAGGACCTGATTGCCCACATCTCCCGTTCAGAAACCCTCTACCCGGGCGAAGTGCTGGGCTCGGGCACGGTGGGCAACGGGTGTGGCCTGGAACAACTGCGCTTCCTCAAGCCCGACGACGTGATCGAGCTCGAAATAGACGGCATCGGCATATTGCGCACCCGCGTGACGAAGCCTGTGGCGTAAGCACTGTACCTGACAAAAAAACAATAAACCCATTCGCTCCCCGAGCGAGCAAACCCAAAGGAGAGAGCTTTGACATCCACAAGGAATGTGCTGTCCGACGGCACGAAAATCGAGGATCTGATCAAGGTCGACACCCGCGAAGTGCAGATGCGGGCCCTGTCGGACCACGAGATCTACGACCTGGAAATGCAACGGGTCTTCGGGCATAGCTGGCTGCTCCTCGGCCATGAAACCGAAATCCCCGCCGAGAACGATTTCATCGTGCGCGACATGGGGTCGGATTCGGTGATCGTGGCTCGCGGCAAGAATGGCCAGATCAGTGTTTCCCTCAACGTGTGCCCGCATCGGGGCATGAAGATTTCCACCGTGGATGCGGGCAACACGCCGATCCACAAGTGCATCTACCACGGCTGGGCCTTCCGTCCCAACGGTGAATTCCTGGCCTCCCCGGTGGAGAAGGAATGCATGCACGGCACGATGATGAGCAAGGCCGAACTCAGCCTGGAACAGGCCCGGGTGACCCTCTACGGCGGCCTCATCTTCGCCACCTGGGATCGCGAGGGTGAGTCTTTCGAGGACTTCCTCGGCGATGCCAAGTGGTATTTCGATATTCTTTTTCAGCGCTCCGACAAGGGCCTGGAGGTGCTCGGGCCGCCGCAGCGCTTTGTCGTCCGGGCCAACTGGAAGACCGCTGGCGAGCAGTCAGCCGCCGATGGTTTCCACACCCTGACCCTGCACCGCTGGCTCGGTGAAGTGGGCAACTACGCCAAGAGCGGCCAGGAGGGCGGAGCCGACCTGAGCCCCGAGATGATCGGCGTCGAAGTCAGCTCACCCCACGGCCACGCCCTGCGCTGTATTGACCTGGGCCGCAAGATCCGCAAACTGACCGGCCTCGATCCGGATGTGCTGAGCGTCGACCAGAAGCTGGACGCCCTGCCTCCGCCGGGTGTTACCCGCGAGATGGTGCCCCAGCTGAAGCGCAAGCTGAGCGAAGACCAGTTGAAGGTGCTGGTCTCGATGCCACCGCAGGTGGGCGGCATCTTCCCCAACGTGCTGTTTGCCTTTGTGTACATCCCCCAGTCCGACGGCACGGTGCTTGGCCTGACCCTGCTGCACGCCTATGTACCCAAGGGCCCCGACCAGCTGGAGTTCGTGAACTGGGTGCTGGCCGAGAAGGACACCCCGCAGGAGCTGAAGGAAAAGATGCTGCGCCAGAGCATCCAGCTCTTCGGCACCTCCGGGATGGTCGAGCAGGACGACTCCGACACCTGGCCGCACATGACCACTGCCGCCAAGGGTGCCCGCGGCCGCAAATCCACGCTCAAGTATCAGGCCGTCTATGCCACCGGAGCGCCGGAAGGCTGGCCGGGGCCGGGCATTGTCAATGAAGGCTTCACCAAGGATGACACCCAGTGGCACTGGTGGCTGCACTGGCACGAGCTGATGCTCGCCAACGCCTGACCCCCTCTGGCCCACGTCCATCTACAAGGAGCGAATTCATGACTGCAATCCAAGCCCTGCCCACCGCCGACCTCGCCCGGGGCGAGTGTGTGCCCATCGGCTCCGATACCTATAACCAGGTTCTCGGCTTTCTGTACCGGGAGGCCAGCCTCCTCGACGCCATCAAGCTAAAGGAGTGGAGCGCGCTGCTGAGCCCGGAGCTGATCTATACCGTGCCCTTGCGCCAGACTCGGCCGATGGCCCAGCATGCGGCCTCCATCATCCGCACGGTCCAGCACTACCACGATGACTACCGCTCGATCATGGGCCGGATCATGCGCCTCACCGAAACCAAGAGCGCCTGGGCCGAAGATCCCCCGTCACGTACCCGCCGGCTGGTGACCAACGTGCAGGTAAGCACCACCGGTGTGGAAGGCGAGCTGGCCGTGGTGAGTTACCTACTGCTGACCCGCAGCCGCTTCGACAGCCCGGACCTCGACCTGATCAGCGGCGAGCGGAACGACGTGCTGCGCCTGGTGGACGGCCAACTGAAGCTGATACGGCGTGAGGTGATCCTCGACCAAGCCGTGCTCGGTACGCCCAATCTGGCGATCTTCCTTTAAGCGGCACAGCGGGAACACCCTTGTCGCGGCCTGATGGTCGGTGGCAAGGGTTATCCATCCAAATTTTTGTGGAGGGCATGGTCCATGGGTTCTCCTATCGGCTTGGCGAGCATCGATTTCACCGAGTTCAAACACAGCTGGCGGGTGCTGGTCCTGTCCATCGTCGGCGTCGCCATCAGCATCAACGCGGCGCTCCTTTATGGTTTCGGCACGCTGGTGATTCCCCTCCAGCAGGCCTTCGGCTGGAGCCGCAGCGAACTGCAGGTGGCGGTGACTTTTCTGTTCGGGGGGGCCGTGCTGTCCCTGCAGGTGGTCGGCTGGATCAACCTGCGCTTCGGCATGCGTCGGGTGGTGGTGGCCTCACTGCTGCTGATTGCCCTCGGCTACCTAGCCACGACGCTGATCAGTGGATCGGTGTGGTCGCTCTACCTTGCCTTTACGCTGCTGCCGATCATTGGCATGGGCTCGCTGGCGGTGACCTGGACCCAGTTGCTCAACCTGTGGTTCGTGCGCAATCGGGGGCTGGCGCTGGCCATTGGCCTGTCGGGCACCGGTATCACCGCGGCCATCGTGCCGCGTCTGATGGCCTGGGGCATTGAGCGCTGGGACTGGCGGGCGGCTTTCGTGATCCTTGCCGTGCTCAATCTTTGTTTGCTGCTGCCCTTGGTGCTGATCTGGTTCCGCCTGCCCATTGACGATGCGCCGGCCCGTGCCGCCGATGACGGCAAGGTGGCGCCGCATGTGTGGCTGGAGGGCATGTCCCTGCGCGAAGGGCTGGTGTCGAGGCGTTTCTGGATTTGTAACGTGGCGCTGGCACTGGTGATCTCGGCCATCGTCGGGATGGTTACCAACACCATACCCATGTTGCGCGACAGGGGCTTGTCGGGCGCCGACGCGAGCTTGATTTTTGGCGGCTTCGGCGTTTCGCTGATCTTCGGTCGCGTGGTGGTGGGCTATCTGCTCGACCGCATGTGGCCGCCGGGGGTCGCTGCGGTGAGCCTGTTTTTGCCGGCGCTGGGCTGCCTGATCTACATGAATGGCAGCAACGATTTGCCGCTGCTTGGCCTGGCTGCCGTGCTGGTGGGTTTTGGAGCAGGGGCCGAGTTCGACATTGCCGCCTTCCTGATCGCCCGCTACTTCGGCCTGCGCGAATACGGCCGCCTGTTTGGTGTGCATCAGGGCCTCAACACCGTGGCCTCAGCCCTGGCACCGCTGCTGTTTGCCGCGCTGTTCAGTTACACCGCTTCCTACACCGCGATGCTGAGCTACTGCTTCGTGTGTTCCCTCGTCGGACCGGCGCTTCTGCTTACTCTGGGACGTGACCCGGGGTTTGGCGGGGCGCTTGCGCTTGCCGGCCGCTCTTGAGCACCAGCCCACTTTTATCGGAGTTGAAACCATGCCCACCCTTACTTTCATCGAACACAGCGGCACTACCCACCAAGTGAATGGCGAAGTCGGCCAGTCCGTCATGCAGGCCGCCACCTTCGCCATGCTGCCCGGCATTCAGGGCGACTGTGGCGGGGCCTGCAGCTGCGCCACCTGCCACGCCTATGTGGATGAGGCCTGGATGGAACGCTTTCCGCCCGCAGAAGGTACCGAGGTGGACATGCTCGACAACGTCACCGAGCGTCGCGCCAACAGCCGCCTCAGCTGTCAGCTGGTGATCGCCGAAGGCATGGACGGCTTGCTGATCCACCTGCCGGCCTCCCAGTACTGAGCCGGCCGCACACCCATAAAAATATCGGAGACAGACACCATGGCGCTCAACTCGGTTGTGATTGTCGGTGCGGGGCAGGGCGGCTTCCAGGTCGCCGCTTCCCTGCGTCAGGAGGGCTATCAGGGCAACATCACCCTGATTGGCGACGAACCCGGCTTGCCTTACCAGCGGCCGCCCCTGTCCAAGGCCTACCTGCTCGGCAAGATCAGCGCTACGGCGCTGCTGTTCCGGCCGAAAGATTTCTACACCCAGCAGAACATTGAGCTGGTGCACGACCAGGCCGTAGCAGTGGACCGCAACAACCGCCAAGTGCGCCTGGCCTCCGGGCGCACCGTGGATTACGACCATTTGGTGCTGGCCATGGGGGCCCATAACCGGCCGCTGTCTGTGCCAGGCGCCGAAGCGCAGGGTGTGTTCGGCATCAAGACCAAGGCTGACGCCGATGCCCTGGCGCCGCTGGTCAAGGAGGCCCGCAACGTGGTGGTGGTGGGGGCTGGTTTCGTCGGCCTGGAGTTCGCCGCAGTGGCGGCCGCCAACGGCGCGACTGTGCATGTGCTGGAACTGGGCGACCGGCCGATGGCGCGTGCCGTGTCGCGGGAAATGTCGGAACTGTTCCGCTGCGCCCACGAGGGCTGGGGCGTGCATTTCGATTTCCGCCAGGGCATCGGCCACATTCTCACCGAGGGCGGCAAGGTCTGCGGCGTGGAAACCGTTGAGGGCAAGCGCCTGCTGGCCGACCTGGTGGTGTATGGGATTGGCGTGATTCCCAACCTCCAGCTGGCTCTCGAGGCCGGTCTCGACATCGACAATGGAATCACCGTCGACAGCACGCTGCTGACCAGCGATCCGCATATTTCTTCGCTGGGTGATGTGGCGGCCTTTCCGTGCATCCACAACGACCAGAAACTCCTGCGCCTGGAGTCGGTGCAGAACGCGGTGGACCAGGGCCGGGCGATTGCGGCCCGTCTGGTCGGCAAGCCGGCGCCCTATACCGCGCTGCCGTGGTTCTGGACGGATCAGGGGACGCTCAAGCTGCAGATCGCCGGCTTGTCGAATGGCTGTGACAGCACCGTGGTGCTCGGTGCTCCGGAGAGCAATCAGTTGTCCGTGCTGTGCTTCCGTCAGGACCAACTGGTGGCCGTGGAATCCTGCAACCGACCCGGCGATCACATGGCGGCACGCAAGATCCTGGCTCGTCCTCCCCGGCTGACTCCGGCGGAGGCTGCAGCAACCGGCTTTGAGCTGAAAGTGTGGGAAGCCGCCAACCGGGACTGATCCCGGCGCTGTGCAAAGAATCCAGAAGCCTGCCGGCTTTCGGAGCGGGCGTATCGGGCCTGGCCCGGTACGCTGTATTTCGGGACAACAAAATAGGAGCGGAGACGATGAAAAAGCTGTGGATCGGCGTATTTGCCGGACTGGTAATGGCCTCGGGGTCATCCCGTGCCGACGAGGGGGCCGACCTGGCCAAGGCCAGGGAGTGCATGAGCTGTCATGCCCTCGACAAGGAAGTGGTCGGGCCGGCCTTCAAGAGCGTGGCCAAAAAGTACAAGGGCAAGGCTCAGGCCGAGGAAATGCTGGTCAAGACGGTTGTGAAGGGCTCGCCGGATGCGGGTGGCTTCCACTGGGGAACCAAGAAGATGCCGTCGCCGGGGGCCCGCGTGGCCGTCAGCGAAGACGAAGCGCGGGTTCTGGTGCGCTGGGTGCTGGCGCAGTAAGGCCCGACTGACTTTGCGGCAAGGCCTCCACGACGCTTCCTGTCGTGGAGGCCTTGCTGTTTTGGGGCTTCAGGTTTCTGTGGCGAAGGCCAGCCAGCGCGCGTCGTCCTCGCACAGGGTGCTTGCCCTGGTTGAAAAATCCAGCGTCGAACCAACGATGCGGATTGCCAGTGGCGCCCGCGCCGGCTGCTGGGCATAGCAGCGACCGGCGGGCTTGGCGTGGGGCTCCAGGTCGATGTTCTTCAGGCGGCCGGCGCCGATCACTGCACAGCGCCGCAGGACGATTGCTGCTTCGGCCTGATCGGGTGGAAGCGTGCTCAGCGCCATGCGGGCGAAGCCTTCGTGCAGGCTGACACCCGAAAAGGGGGGCGGACCGGCAATGCGTCCGCCATCGAGTTTCCAGTCGAGCCGGTAAGCATCGTCGCGCAGCAGGTGGGCAGCGGTGACGTGCCCGTTTTCGCGGGGGACGTCGATCTCGTAGCTGCGCCGGGCCAGCCCGACTGCGGCCGTGGCGATGGCCAGGCCCGCCAGGTCGAGCAGGTGGGTGCATTGCTCGCTGGCGTCCACATGACGGGTCACGCTGCTGGCAACGGTGGTCAGGGCCATGCCCAGCAGCGCCTGCAGTTGCCCGGCGGCGGCGGGACAGGCGGTAAACGGATGGCGTGGCGAGGTGCCGTCTACGGCGCTGACGATGCCATCTTTATGGTGCACCGTGACGCGGAAATGGTGGAAGTCGTCTTCCAGGGCTGCGCGTACTTCGCCTCCCGTCGTGGTGCTCCGCGAGCGGATTTCTATCCTGCGTCTGAAGGCCTGCATGTCGGGTGCCCTCTTCTCTCTGTATGGGTGGGGAGAATCTTTTGCCGGCTATAGACAGCGATCCATTGTCTTGCCAATATGTGAACATTAACAGAGTTTGTGTTTATAAAAGCAAGGAGGGGACGTGGGACTACTTGAAGGCAGGATTGCGCTGATTACCGGCGCTGGTGGCGGCATTGGCAAGGGCGTGGCGCGGCGTTTTGCCCGCGAAGGCGCGGCCGTGGTGGTCGCGGAGATTGATGTGGCCAGCGGCGAGCAAGTTGTCCGCGAACTGGAAGAGTTGGGCGGCAGGGCATTGTTCGTGCGCACTGATGTGACCTCGAAGGAGAGCGTTGTTGCCGCCGTGAATGCGGCAGCCAGCCACTTTGGCGGCCTCGACATTCTGGTGAACAACGCGTTTGTACCGTCGCCCAACGTGCGCATGGAAGACAAGACCGACGAGATGCTCGAGCGGACGCTGAAGTCCACGGTATGGGCATCCTGGTGGGCGATGCAGGCAGCGCTTCCGCACATGAAGCTGCGGGGCGGTGGCAAGGTCGTCAATTTCTACTCTATCGATGTGGATACCGGTGCCTGGCTGCATGCCGACTACAACACCGCCAAGGCCGGCATCCTCGGCCTGACGCGCAGCGCCGCTGCCGAATGGGGGCGCTTCAACATCACCGTCAATGCCATTGCTCCGACGGCAATGGGCGCCACTTTTCACAAGCTCGCCGCCGAGAATCCGGGCTTTGCCGAGGCCTCTGCGGCCCTGCGCCCGCTGGGCCGCAGCGGTGATCCTGAGGCCGATATCGCCCCCGCGGTGCTCTTCCTGGCCAGCGAGCTGTCCTGCTACATGACGGGTGAGGCGATACACGTCGATGGTGGTCTGCACTTGCCGGGCTATAACTCGCGCCCCCGCGACGTACCGGTGCGCGAGTACTGAAATGGGGGCGATCACCGGCGGTAAGGGCACGGGAGATGGGGCAGGACGCCGTAACCGGCGTTCGGAGGAAACGATAGCAACGATCCTGGCTGCAACAGAGGACATCATCCTGCGCTCAGGTTCCGACCGCGTCTCGATTCTCGAAGTGTGCGAGAAAGCGGAGGTGTCGCGCGGCACCTTCTATCGCTACTTCTCGTCCCAAGGCGATCTGCTTGACGCCTTTTCCCGCCACAAGCGGGACAACTTCCATTCGGCGCTCCTCTTGTCTGCTCAGGTGACGGACGATCCCGACAAGCGTTTCCGGGCGGTGGTGGCGTATCTCGAGGCTTACCTGGAAAGCGGCCAGGCCAGGCGTCTCCTCAAGGTCGCTCCGGAGTACGCCCTTGGCTTCTTCCAGCGCATCTTCCACGACTCGGTACTGCGTCTGCAGGACGTGCTGGCGATTGTCTTCGATGCCTGGGATGCCCGCCTGGGCATTCGCATCGACCGGGAACTGGTGTGCGAAATGATGATCCGCTACGTGCTCAGCGAGCAGCTGGCCCCGCGCGGGCCGACCCAACACGAGCGCTCGTCCCGTATCGAGAGCCTGTTTCTTGGCTTGGTGTCCCAGCGGCTCGGCCTCACGAACAAAGATTCCGCCTAGGTTTATAAACACATTTGCCTTTTGTGTTTATTTTGTGCATGATGTTTCTGACGAATCGAGGCAACCCATGAGTGCCCGGCGGCAGGAGACAAAGACGCAGGATTT
>JAOAUC010000053.1 GCA_030157785.1 Zoogloea oleivorans | reverse complement strand
TGGGCGTGCAGTACGACGAGCGCGGCCCGCGGGTGGTGATCGAGGAGTTCATGGACGGCGAGGAAGCCAGCTTCATCGTGATGGCCGACGGCCGCCACGCCCTGCCGCTGGCCACCTCGCAGGATCACAAGCGCCTCAAGGACGGCGACCAGGGCCCCAACACCGGCGGCATGGGCGCCTACTCGCCCGCTCCGGTGGTCACGCCCGAAGTCCACGCCCGCGCCATGCGCGAGATCATCATGCCGACCCTCGCCGGCATGGCAGCCGAAGGCTTGCCCTACACCGGCTTCCTGTACGCCGGCCTGATGATTGACGCCAAGGGCGCGCCCCGCGTCGTCGAATTCAACTGCCGCATGGGCGATCCGGAAACACAGCCGATCATGATGCGACTCAAGTCCGACCTGGTGGACCTGGTCGAAGCAGCCGTTGCCGGCAAGCTCGACAAGGTGGATGCCGAATGGGACCGCCGCTTTGCCCTGGGCGTAGTGATGGCCGCCGCCGGCTACCCGGACAGCCCGCGCAAGGGTGACTCGATCCACGGCCTGCCTGGTGGCGGCGCCGAAGACGCGCATGTCTTCCACGCCGGCACCACCGAAGCCGACGGTGCCATCCGCACCAGCGGTGGTCGCGTGCTGTGCGTCACCGCCCTCGGGGATAACGTCAAAAGCGCCCAGAAGCGCGCCTACGAGCTGGTGGACCAGATCCACTTCGACGGCATGCTGTGCCGCCGCGACATCGGCTACCGGGCCGTCGGGCGCAAGGGCTGAACCACCATGCCGCACCTGCGCATCGAGTACAGCACCAACATCGCCGCCCGTTTCGACGGTGCGGCCGTCGCCCAGGCGGGCTGCGACGCCCTGCTTTCCAGCGGCGTCTTCAATCCGCCCGATTCGATCAAGGTGCGGCTGGTTCCGGTGGAACACTTCCGCGTCGGCAGCGGAGCCGACCACGGCTTCCTGCACGCCGACCTCGGCATGCTGTCGGGGCGCGACGCGGCCACCAAACTGCGCGTCACCGATGCGCTGGTGCAGGCCATCGCCCCGCTCGTCCAGCCCGGGCCCCAAGTGGTGCAGGTCACCTCCGAAGCCCGCGACATGGACCGGGACTGCTACTCGAAGCGCCTCATTCCTGGCGCCTGATTCACCCCGAAAGAATCCCCCATGCCTGACCGCGAAGCCGTCAAAGCCTATCTCCTCGACCTCCAGACGCGCATCATCAATGCCCTCGAAGCCTTCGACGGCAAGCCCTTCCGCACCGACAGCTGGACCCGTCCAGCCGGTGGCGGCGGCCTTACCCGGCTGATCGAGGAAGGCAACTTCTTCGAGCGCGGCGGCTGCAACTTCTCACATGTGATGGGCGAAGGCCTGCCCCCTTCCGCCACCGCCGCCCGCCCCGAACTGGCCGGGCGCAGCTACGAGGCGATGGGTGTATCGCTGGTCCTGCATCCGCGCAACCCGTATTGCCCGACCGTGCACATGAACGTGCGCTTCTTCATCGCCAGCGCGCCGGGCAAGTCCGACGTGTGGTGGTTCGGCGGCGGCATGGACCTGACCCCCTACTACCCCTTCGAGGAAGACGTGCGCGCCTTCCACGCCACCTGCAAGGCCGCCGTGCTGCCGTGGGGTGAAGCCGAGTACGAGCGTCTGCGCGACTGGTGCGACCGTTACTTCTTCCTCAAGCACCGCAATGAACCGCGCGGTGTCGGCGGCCTGTTCTTCGACGACCACGGCGCCGACGGCCAAGTCGATTTCGACGCTGCCTTCGCCATGACCCGCAGCGTCGGCGACGCCTTCCTGCCGGCCTACCTCCCCATAGTCGAGCGCCGCCGTGACACGCCCTTTGGCGAGCGCGAGCGTGACTTCCAGGCCTACCGCCGCGGTCGCTACGTCGAGTTCAACCTGGTCTTCGACCGGGGCACCCTGTTTGGTCTGCAATCCGGCGGCCGCACCGAATCCATCCTGATGTCCATGCCGCCCATCGTGAAGTGGCGCTACGACTGGCAGCCCGAAGCGGGCAGCCCGGAAGAAAAGCTGTACACAGAATTTCTCGTGCCGCGCGTCTGGGCCTGAGCACCTCGACACAGAAGCAATAAAGACCGCCGGAGCCTGCGCCCCGGCGGTCTTTTCATTTCAGCAAGCCTAAGCTCAGTTTCGGATCAAATGATCGAAGGCCGACAGCGAGGCCTTCGCGCCCTCGCCCATGGCGATGATGATCTGCTTGAAGGGCGTCGTCGTCACATCGCCGGCAGCAAACACGCCCGGCACCGAAGTACGGCCGTGGTCATCGACGATGATCTCGCCACGGGTGGATAACTCGATCGTGCCCTTCAACCAGCCGGTGTTCGGCAACAGACCGATCTGGACGAAGATGCCGGCCAGCTCCAGCTGATGCACCTCGCCTGAGACCCGGTCCTTGTAGGTCAGACCGACCACTTTCTGGCCATCACCGTTCACCTCGGTGGTCTGGGCGCTGACGATGATCTTCACGTTGGGCAGGCTTTCGAGCTTCTTCACCAGTACCGCGTCGGCGCGCAGCTTGCTGTCGAACTCCAGCAGGGTGACGTGGGAAACCACGCCGGCCAGGTCGATGGCCGCCTCGACACCCGAGTTGCCGCCACCGATCACCGCCACCTTCTTGCCCTTGAACAGCGGGCCGTCGCAGTGCGGGCAGTAGGTCACGCCCTTGGTGCGGTACTCGGTCTCGCCGGGGACGTTCATGTCGCGCCAGCGGGCGCCGGTAGACAGGATCACCGTCTTCGACTTGAGGCTGGCGCCGCTGGCCAGCTTGATCTCGATAAGCTCACCGGGCACCAGCGCCTCGGCACGCTGCAGGCTCATGATGTCCACGTTGTACTGCTTGACGTGTTCCTCCAGCGCCGCGGCGAGTCGCGGACCTTCGGTTTCCTTCACCGAGATGAAGTTCTCGATGGCCAGGGTGTCGAGCACCTGGCCGCCGAAGCGCTCGGTGACCACGCCGGTGCGAATGCCCTTGCGCGCCGCATAGATGGCCGCCGCCGCACCGGCCGGACCACCGCCCACCACCAGCACGTCGAAGGCGTCCCGGGCGTCGATCTTCGCGGCGGCGCGGGTTGCGGCACCGGCATCCACCTTGGCGAGGATCTCTTCAAGCTCCATGCGGCCCTGGCCAAACTCCTTGCCGTTGAGCAGGATGGTCGGCACCGCCATGATCTGCAGGCGCGTCACTTCGTCCTGAAAGAGGCTGCCATCCACCGTCTCGTGGCGGATTTTCGGATTGAGCAGCGCCATCAGGTTGAGGGACTGCACCACCTCCGGGCAGTTCTGGCAGGACAGGGAAATGTAGGTGACGAAGTTGAATTCGCCATCCAGGTTGCGGATCTGCTCCTGCGTCTCCTCGCTGACCTTGGGCGGATGACCACCCACCTGCAAGAGGGCAAGAACAAGGGAAGTGAATTCGTGGCCGAGGGGGATCGCCGCGAAGCGGATGCCGATGTCGGCGCCCGGGCGAGTGATCTGGAAGGACGGCGTGCGAGTAGCACCTTCATTCTTCTCGGTCAGCGTAAGGTGCGCCGACAGGGAGACGACCTCCCGCAGCAGCTCCCGCATCTGGCGGGAGGTGTCGCCATCATCAAGGGACGCGACGATCTCCACCGGGCGGGTCACCTTGGTCAGATAGGCTTGCAACTGGGTCTTGAGCGCGGCGTCCAGCATGATGGTTTCCTTTATGTGAATCTGTTTTTGAATGCAAAAACGCCCGGGCGCCAGCTGACGCCCGGGCGTTTCAAACTGCTATCGACGCAGTCGGGCGCGGCTTAGATCTTGCCGACCAGGTCCAGCGAGGGCGACAGGGTCGCTTCGCCCGGGGTCCACTTGGCGGGGCAGACTTCACCCGGGTGGGAGGCCACGTACTGGGCAGCCTGCACCTTGCGCAGCAGTTCCTTGGCGTCACGGCCGATGCCCAGATCGTGGATTTCAGCGACCTTGATCACGCCTTCGGGGTTGATCACGAAGGTGCCACGCAGGGCCAGGCCTTCTTCTTCGATCATCACGTCGAAGGCGCGGGTGATGGCGCCGGTCGGGTCACCGATCATCGGGTACTGGATCTTCTTGATCGTGTCCGATGCGTCGTGCCAGGCCTTGTGGGTGAAGTGGGTGTCGGTGGACACGGAGTAGATCTCCACGCCCAGCTTCTTGAATTCGGGGTACACATCAGCCAGATCGCCCAGCTCGGTCGGGCAGACGAAGGTGAAGTCAGCGGGGTAGAAGAAAACCACGGACCACTTGCCCTTCAGATCGGCATCGGAGACCGGAACAAACTTGCCATTGCTGAAAGCGGTAGCCTTGAACGGCTTGATTTCGGTATTGATCAGGGACATAGCTGTTTCCTTCACGGGTTGAGATTCAGAGATCACATGTTAGGCCGGATCGGCGTATCGCTCAAATTGATTAACAACATGATCCGGATTGGTAAAAGCTATCGAGCCATACCGGCACGCCCTCAGCGACGGGACAGCTCGGCGGCGGCCCGGTAATGCCGGTTGGCATCGTCGGTGCGGCCGACGCGTTCGGCCAGGTGAGCCAGCTCCACATGGGCTTCCCAGCCCGGCGCAATGGCCAGGGAGGCATCAAGGTAGCTTTCGGCCTTGCCCCACAACTGGGACTGGACGCACAGACGGCCAAGGGTCAGCAGCAGTTGCGGATCGCGCGGCTGGCGCTTGAGCCACTCTTCCGCCTTGGCCAGACGCGGCCGGATCTCGCCCCCTTCGCAACGGCCGTAGACGCCTGCCAGCGTCGAATCCCAGTCAAGGGCGAGTTGCGCCTCGATGGCCTTCTGGGCGGCAGCACTGTCGCCCGCCGCAATCAGGTCGCGGGCCAGTTCGGCGACCAGACGGGCATCCCGCTGCTCATCGCGCGGCAAACCCTGCCAGTAGTTCATCAAGGCCAGGGCATCACCCGCGCGCTGGCGCAGACCTTCCTGGTTGGCGCGACGCTTGACCGGTTCAGCCTGCTCGGCGGTGAGCGCCTTGACCTTCACCAACTGGCGAACAAGGCGCACCGCCTCGACCCAGTTTCCCTTGGCCTGGGCCGTGCGCAGGGCCAGCCGCAGTGCGGCGATGTGACGCTGACCACCGGCCTGCAGATCGGCGATGCGCTCGGCCGCCTCGTCGAAGCGACGGCCTTCGACTGCCAGTTCGGCCTCGGTCATCAGTCGTGCAACGCGGGCCTCGGAATCGTGGGCCGCGGCCTTCGACAGCCAGAAACGGTAGCGTTCGTCATCCCGCAGCGAGTGCGCCGCCCGGGCTGCCAGCAAGGCGGCAAGGCCCGGTGACTCATTGGCCTCGTAGGCCACCGCAGCCTGCTTGAGAGATTGGCCGAAGCGCCCTTCGATACGCAGGCGGGCCGCATCGTAGAGCGCCTGGGAGGCCCGCTCGCGCCCCTTGCGCTGGCGGAACTGCTGCACCGCCCGCGGCAGGGCCAGGGTCCGGGATATCAGGCGCGACAGGGCATAGGCCGCCACAAACCCGCCCACCAGCAGCAGGATCAGCAGATTGAGGGAAATCTGGATACGGTAGGGCGGCCACACCAGCAGGGCGTAGCCTTCGTTGTAACGGCCGGCAACTGCCAGACCCGCGGCCAGGGCGAAGAGGCCGATCAACCACAGCAAAGCGCGCATGGTCGTCCTCAGTTCTTCTTGGCCGGCTTGGCGGATTTTTCTGCCGGTGCCGACGGAGCCAGATCGGCCCGCCGCTCATGCACGGCCTGCAGCCCGCGCAGGGCTGTCTGGCTGGCCTGCAGAGTCGGCAGATCAACGCCCACCGGCGTCTTTTGCAGCTCGACGAGATCATCCCGGGCCGCAGCGACGGCGGCATTCTTTACATCGAAATAACGCTCCAGCCACTGGGCCGAGATGCGCACGTCCTCACGGAAGGTGTTGCCGTCGCGGGACAGCAGCGCCAGGCGCGCATTCATCAGGCGCAGCTTGAGGTTCTCGCGCAGGAAGACCGCATTGCTGGGCGCCAGCAGGGCCGGATCGGGGCGATCCATGCGCTCGACACGCACCAGCTGGCTGAACTCGGTCCAGAAATCCAGCCACAGGCTCTTCAGCAGGGAGGGCTCGGGCTTGTCGGGCTTGGGCGCCCCGCCCTTGGGGCCGGCTTCGAAGGCCAGCGGCAGGGTGTCGATGCGGCCGATGAGGGTTTCGAGCTTGAGGGCCACCCCGGCGGAATCGACCTGCGGCAAGGCCTTGAGCGTGTCGATGTCGCCGGCAATGGCTTTGCGCAGGGGCAGCCAGTGGGGGCGCTCGACGCTGCCGAGGCGTGCATCGGCGGTTTGCAGCGCAAACAGCGCGGCCTGCACGTTGCCGGCCAGCTGGAGCTGCTGGGCCGAGATGACCACGGCCTGCTCGACTTCGGCCAGCACCCGGTCGTCGCGGGTGCGGGAGAATTCCTGGTACATGGACTCCAGCGCCACCTGCTGGCTCTGGGACTCGGCGAGGCGGGCTTCGAGGGCACCGACCTTGCCCTGCAGGTCCTGCAGGTTTTCCTGGGCCTGTTTGGCAAGGGCGCGGCCTTCCTTGCCGACCGTATCGCTGTCGGACAGGCGCCGGGCCAGTTCGTCCTGGAGGTCGCCGAGGCGACTGCGGGTTTCCACCCACTGCCAACCCAGGAGCGCCACCGCAACGGCGGCGATGATGGCGGAAGGCCGACTCCAGCCCGACGGGGCCGAGGCAGTCGGCTGGGTGGAATCAAGGGGCGGAAGGCTAGGGATTTCGCTGCTCATGGGTGCAAGTTTAACCCGGATAGGTGATGTGGTTGCGAGCGGAAAAGTGCCCGATCAGGCCGTCGATGAGGCCCTGGTCGCCCGGGCCGGTGGCGATCACCGTGGCAAAGCCGCCGTCCCGTGCCGCCGCGGCAATGCGCGGATGGGGCACGAAAACGGGCACCGGCGCCAGCGCCTCGGCCCCCGGCAGGGCCAGCAGGTGGGCGACGCCTTCGCTGCTGGTGAGGGTCAGGGCATCGAGCCGGCCGGCGCGGGCCCGCGCGATCAGCGGTGCCGGATCGTCAGCGGGGCCGCTGCGGTGATAACAGGTGAGGTATTCGACCGTCGCCCCGCGGGCAGCAAGCGTGTCGCCAAGCAGATCGCGGCCGCCGTCACCGCGCAACACGAGCACCCGCTTGCCGGCCACCGCCGCGGCCTGGAAGGCCGCCAGAGCAAGGACCGATTCGCTGTCGAAGCCGCTTTGTGGCGCAATCACGCCGCCAAAGCCACGCGCAGCCAGCGCCGCCTCGCTGCCCTTGCCCACCGTTGCCACGGCCAGGCCGGCCGGCCAGGGAGCGACGGGCAGGATTACGTCGAGGGCAAAATTGACCGCATTGGGACTAACGAAGAAGGCCAGCGCAAAATCCGCCAGACGGCGCGCCGTCGCCTGCAAACAAGCCGGATCGTCCACCGGCGTGATCGTCAGCAGCGGAAAACGCAGGGGCTCGGCGCCCAGCCCGGCCAGCGCCGCGCACAGGCTTTCGGCCTGCCCGGCCGGGCGGGTGATGACGATGGAGCGCCCGGCGAGGGGCTGGCCGCCGCCCATGGCCCGTTGCAATTACAGGCTGGCGAGGATTTCGTCGGCGCCGTCGGCGCGCAGCATTTCTGCCAGCGCAAGGCCGAGGGCTTCCGGCTGATCCAGCGGGCCGCGACGCTCGGCGCGGGCAATGCGCGAACCGTCCGGCAGGGCCACGAAGCCGCGCAGCCACAGCTCGCCGTTGTGCACTTCGGCGTAGGCGCCCAGCGGCACTTCGCAACTTCCAGCCAGCGCACGGGACGTTGCCCGCTCGGCACGCACGCAGGCGTCGGAATCGGCATGGGCCAGCGGGGCGATCCAGGCCGCCACTTCGGGACGGTCGGACAGGGCCTCGATGCCCAGCGCGCCCTGGCCGGCGGCCGGCAGGGACACTTCGGAGGGCAGCGTGGAGCGGATACGCTCGCCCAGGCCCAGGCGGGTCAGGCCGGCTGCCGCCAGAATGATCGCGTCGTACTGGCCTTCGTCGAGCTTCCTCAGGCGGGTGTCGAGGTTGCCGCGCAGGCTGGTGACGGCCAGCATCGGGTACTGGGCATGCAACTGCGATTCGCGGCGCAGGCTGGAGGTGCCGACCACGGCGCCCGGCGGCATGTCGTCGAGGCTCTCGTACTTGTTGGAGACAAAGGCGTCCAGCGGCACTTCCCGCTCGGAGATGGCCACCAGCGCGAATTCCGGCGGCAGCGTCATCGGCACGTCCTTCATGGAATGCACGGCGATGTCGGCGCTGCGGTCGAAGAGCGCGTTTTCGAGCTCCTTCACGAACAGGCCCTTGCCGCCCACCTTGGACAGCGGCCGGTCGAGGATCTGGTCGCCGCGGGTGGTCATGCCCAGCAGTTCGACCTTGCAGGACGGGTACAGGGCTTCGAGGCGGGCTTTGACGTGCTCGGCCTGCCACAGGGCGAGGCGGCTTTCACGGGTGGCGATGACGATGCGGTCGGGCGTAGTGGCGCTCACGGTATTCAGGCTCGGCTGGCGAAAAAGGAGGATCGGGGGGATGGACAAGCCTGGCAGGCCCGGAGCAATCTGCAGTTTGCGCAGCGCAGCATCAGGGTAGGCACCTATGGCGGCAATCCGGGTCGGGATTCTAGCATGGGGGCCTGATGCGCTTTACTGTGCGCAGCCCCGCCGAACACTACGACAGGACAGGATTTCCCCGATGAGCGAAGACAAAGACCTCCCCCTCCGTGACGACATCCGCCTGCTCGGCCGCCTGCTCGGCGACACCGTGCGCGCCCAGGAGGGCGAAGCGGTGTTCGATCTGGTGGAAACCATCCGCCAGAGCTCGATCCGCTTTCGCCGCCACGAAGACCACGCGGCCCGCCGCGAGCTGGAGGCCACGCTGGACTCCCTGTCCCGCGACCAGACCATCGACGTGGTGCGGGCCTTCAGCTACTTCTCGCACCTGTCGAACATCGCCGAAGACCAGCATCACATCCGCCGCTCCCGCGCCCACCAGATCGCCGGCTCGGCACCGAAGGAAGGCAGCCTCGCCCACGCCCTCGAACGGGCCTTCGCGTCCGGCATGGGCAGCCCCGAACTGGCGGCCTTCTTCGACACCGCGCAAATCGTCCCGGTGCTCACCGCCCACCCCACCGAAGTGCAGCGCAAGAGCATCCTCAACTGCCAGATGGTCATCGCCCGCCTCCTCGACGAGCGCGACCGCATGCAGCTGACCCCCGAAGAGCAGGACCACAACGACGAAGCCCTGCGCCGCGCCGTGCTGACCCTGTGGCAGACCCGCATGCTGCGCACCGAAAAGCTGTCGGTGATGGACGAGGTCAGCAACGGCCTATCCTATTTCGACTACACCTTCCTGCGCGAACTGCCGCGTCTTTACGGCAACGTCGAAGACCGCCTGGCCGCCCACGACCGCAGCTGGGGCGCCATGGAGCTGCCCAACTTCCTGAAGGTGGGCAGCTGGATCGGCGGCGACCGGGACGGCAACCCCTTCGTCACTGCCGAAATCCTCGAAAAGGCCCTCGCCACCCAGGCCGAGAAAGCCCTCACCTATTACCTCGACGAGGTGCACACCCTCGGCTCGCAACTGTCCGTCGCGCAAGGCCTGGTCAGCGCCTCCGACGCCCTGCTGCGCCTCGCCGAAGCCTCGCCGGACGGCTCGCCGCACCGCAGCGACGAGCCCTATCGACGCGCCCTCACCGGCGTGTATGCGCGCCTTGCCGCCACCTACGCGGCCCTGCTCGGCCACCAGCCGCCGCGCCACGCGGTGGCCCCGGCAGCGCCCTACGCCGGCCCCGACGCGCTGGCCGACGAGCTCGAAATCGTGCACCGCTCGCTCACCGCCAACGGCCTCGGCGCCCTCGCCCGCGGCCGCCTGCGTCACCTGCGCCGCGCCGTGGCGGTGTTCGGCTTCCATCTGGCGCCCATCGACCTGCGCCAGAACGCCGACGTGCACGAACGCGTCGTCGCCGAGCTCATCAAGTCCATCGACCCCACCCGCGACTACCTGGCCATGGACGAAGCCGGGCGCATCGACATGCTTCTCGAAGAGCTCGCCACCGCCCGCCCGCTGGCCTCCCCGTGGATCGAGTATTCCGAGGAAACCCGCGGCGAGCTGGCCATCTTCCGCGCCGCCCGCGCCGCCCACCTGCGCTACGGCAAGGCCGCCGTGCCCAACTGCATCATTTCCAAGACCGACGACGTCTCCGACATTCTCGAAGTGGCCGTCATCGCCAAGGAAACCGGCCTGCTGCGCCCCCTCGAAGGCGTGCTCGACGTGAACATCATTCCGCTCTTCGAGACCATCGGCGACCTGCAGAACGCCGCCGGCGTCATGGACCGCCTGTTCGCCCTGCCCGCCTACATGAGCCTGCTGGAATCCCGCCGCAAGGAGCAGGAAGTCATGCTCGGCTATTCCGACAGCAACAAGGACGGCGGCTTCATGACCTCCGGCTGGGAGCTCTACAAGGCCGAAATCGGCCTCGTCGACACCTTCGCCCGGCATGGCGTGCGCCTGCGCCTCTTCCACGGCCGCGGCGGTTCCGTCGGCCGCGGCGGCGGCCCCAGCTACCAGGCCATCCTGGCCCAGCCGGGCGGTGCCGTGCAGGGGCAGATCCGCCTCACCGAGCAGGGCGAAGTCATCGCCTCCAAATACGCCAACCCGGAAGTCGGCCGGCGCAACCTCGAAGTGCTCGCCGCGGCAACCATGGAAGCCACGCTGTTCGCCCCGCGCGACCCGGCCCCGCGCCCGGAATACCTGGAGGCGATGGACGAACTGTCGGAAGCCGCCTTCAAGGCCTACCGCAACCTGGTCTATGAAACCGAGGGCTTCGAGCAGTATTTTTGGGAGTCCACCGTGATCTCGGAAATCGCCGCGCTGAACATCGGCAGCCGCCCCGCCTCCCGCAAGAAGTCGACGGCCATCGAAGACCTGCGCGCCATTCCGTGGGTGTTCAGCTGGGCCCAGTGCCGCATCATGCTGCCGGGCTGGTACGGCTTCGGCTCGGCGGTGCATGCCTACGTGGCCAAGCACGGCGAAGCCGGCATGGCGCGCCTGCAGGCCATGCACAAGGAGTGGTCCTTCTTTGCCACCCTGCTCTCCAACATGGACATGGTGTTGGCCAAGAGCGACATCGCCATCGCCAGCCGCTACGCCGAACTGGTCAAGGACGGCGCCCTGCGTGAAGCCATCTTCCCGCGCATCGCCAAGGAGCACGCCAGCACCATCGAAATGCTGCTGAACATCACCGGCCAGGGCGAACTGCTCGACGCCAACCCGCTGCTCAAGCGCTCGATCCGCAACCGCTTCCCGTATCTCGACCCGCTCAACCACGTGCAGGTCGAACTCCTGCACCGCTACCGGGAAGGTCACCAGGACGAACGCGTGCGGCGCGGCATCCACCTGTCGATCAACGGCATCGCGGCGGGGCTGAGGAACAGCGGCTAAGCACCACTGCCCTCTCCCTTCGAAAGCCCGTAACAAAGCCGGTGCAGGCTCATCCTGCAACCGGCTTTGTTACGCCGCCCGACCGGAGAGACCCCATGGACAATCAGGAAATCAGCGAGCTTCACCGTCGCCTGGAGCGGGAGCTCCGCGACAACTACGACGAGGAACTGGAACTCGAACTGGACGACCGCCGCTTCGAGGAAATCGGCTCCGGCGAAAGCCGCCAGCCCAGCGACGAAGAGAAGGAACAGCGGCGCCGCTACTTCGTGGAACTGCTGCGCCTGCAGGGCGAACTGGTCAAGCTGCAGGACTGGGTGGCCAGCACCGGACACCGGGTAGTGATCCTCTTTGAAGGCCGCGACGCGGCCGGCAAGGGTGGCGTCATCAAGCGCATCACCCAGCGCCTCAACCCGCGGGTCTGCCGGGTCGTCGCCCTGCCCGCCCCGAATGACCGCGAGCGCACCCAGTGGTACTTCCAGCGTTACGTGTCACACCTGCCCGCCGCCGGCGAAATGGTGTTGTTCGACCGCAGCTGGTACAACCGCGCCGGCGTCGAACGGGTCATGGATTTCTGTTCCGACGAGGACTACGAAGAGTTCTTCCGTTCGGTGCCCGAATTCGAGCGCATGCTGGTCCGCTCGGGCATCCAGCTCATCAAGTACTGGTTCTCCATTACCGATGACGAGCAGCACTTCCGCTTCCTGTCGCGCATCCACGACCCGCTCAAACAGTGGAAACTCAGCCCCATGGACCTGGAATCCCGCGCCCGCTGGGAGAAGTACACCGAGGCCAAGGAAACCATGCTGGAGCGCACCCACATCCCCGAAGCCCCCTGGTGGATCGTCCAGGCCGACGACAAGAAGTTCGCCCGTCTCAACTGCATTCACCACTTGCTGGGTGAGTTCCCCTACGAAGAAGTCCAGCGCCCGCTGGTGGACCTGCCCGAGCGGGTCCGCCACCCGGACTACGTCCGCCACGAGGTACCCACGGAGATGTTCGTCCCCGACTACCTCCGCTGAGGCGTGGCACCGTCGATCGACTCCAGCCCCCGGGTGGCCCAGTTGAGCACGGCCGCATGCACGGTCATCCGGGAGGCCAGATCGGGCAGGTCGCGGCGAATCACCTCGGCGGCGAAGTGCGCCATGAAACGCGCCTTCAACTCGGCGCGGGCCCGATCCGAACCGATGTCCTGGTAGGGCGACGAGGCCAGCAGCAGGAAACCGTCATCCGGAATGCGTCCGCTGTGCATGTTGGAGGCGATGATGGCCCCGGCCTTGCGGATGGGGTCGGCCAGATCGGGACTGTAGGGGCCGATGATCAGCGCCAGGTTGGGGGCATGCAGGAAGTCGAAGCCGCGGCCGATGCAGATCATCCACTCCCGGTGCTCGATGTCGAGCTGGCGGTCGGTCTGGCGCACTTCGGCCACGTGGGCAATGTTGCCCGCCACCAGCCGGGCCAGGTCGGCCAGCATCTGCCGCGGCATGTCGGGGAACAGGGGTTGCAGGCGGGCCCGCAGGCCGGCCTCGTCTTCCGTGGCCGGCAGGGTCGACACATCCAGCGTGCGGCCGTCCGGCCCGTGGAGAATCAGGGCGTCCTCGTCCGTCTCGAAGCCGCACACCAGCGGGTACACGGTGCCGTGCTGACGTCCGAAAACATGCTCCACCTGGGTCTTCACCCCAAAGACATGGGCCACCGCATCTTCCGTGTGGTACGCGAAGCCGGCGCAGCTGCGGTGCGCGTCACCGCGGGAGAAGTGATAGGTGATCAGCATCAGCACGCGCTGACCGCCACACACACGGTCGTGCACGTAGTGGTCGATCACCTCGCCCAGATGCGGCCAGCCCAGGTCAAAGAAACCACCCAGATTGCGGAAGGGCTGGATGATGCCCGGCGGCGTGTTGGTGGCAATCGGAATGTTGATCCGCCCGTCCATGCACTTCATGACGGCCAGCGCCGTCGGATGCCGTGCCCGATGCCGCTCCCGGGCCATGCTGGCCTCGGGGTCGCAGTAGGCGCCCGAATACCGGCGCGCAACCTCGTATAGCCAGTCGATACGCGCAGCAATGGGCTGCTGGTGGATCGTCATGGTGTATCCCCGTTTATTGTTGTACGGAGATACCTGCCATCGGCGAACACAACTCCACCAGCGTGCCGTCCGGGCAGCGCACGTACGAAACCACCTGGCCCCACGGCTTGGGCTCGGGCGGGAGGATTTCGGTGGCGCCGGCCGACACGGCCCGGGCGTGGGCGGCGGCCACGTCGTCCGTCACGAAGGCCACTTCGACACCGAGCGGCTTGACGGACGCACTGGCGGCGACGAAGCCGTCGGGGAAGTGCATCTCGCCCATATCAAGGGACGCAAAGGCCAGCGCGGTGGCGCCGGTTTCCAGCTCGCCGTAGGCACCGGATTCATGGAGGAAGCGGCAGGCAAAGCCAAAGGCCTTCTCGAAGAAGGCCAGCGAGGCGGCCACGTCGGGGACGTAGACGATGGTGTAGGCGAATTTCATGATGGTGTCTCCGGGCCCTGTCAGGGAGGGCGGGAAGACATGCTGCCACCGGGCCCGGTTTATCTTCAAGCTAAACCGGTTCATCTTTTTGGAGCATTGGTTTCCCTGAAAGCTAAACCGGTATAGCTCTGAGGAAAACTGACGGCCCTTCGAGATGAGTCAGTTCAATGCCCGGCAAGCCCGCTTAACCCCGGAGGAAAACCGGTTCATCTTCAAGCTGAACCCGTTCTTCTCCAAGCTGCACCTGTTCATCTCCAAGCTGAACCTGTTCATCTTCAAGCTGAACCGGTTCTTCTTCGAGCGGAACCGGTTCCCCGGCGGGCTCAGATGGCGCCGCGGGTTTCGCGCTTCACTTCGATGCCCAGGCCCATCGCTTCGGCGAGGCTGATCTTGTCGAGCTTCGGCTTGCGCTTGGCGAGGCCGTCGACGAGGGTCACGACCTTTTCGGCAGCGGTCTGGCCCTTGAAGTCTTCCTTCTCGTAACCGATCAGGTCGGCCAGTTCGTTCCACACCATGCCGTCCATCAGCGGGATCAGTTCGATGGTGGCGCCGTTAACGTCCACCAGCACCGGCTTGGCGATGTTCACCACGAACAGGATGACGCTGGTGGCCGGGGTGAAATCCGGGCCGTACTTGGCAACGAAGGGCTCGAGGAGTTCGAGCTTGTCGGTAAAGCCGCCGACAAAGACCAGCTTGTCGCCGGAGGCCAGGGAGACCGATTGCTTGAGCACGCCCTTCGGCGCCATGCGGCGGCCCTGGGCGTCGGCCACTTCACCTTCGATCACGACCAGTTCGCCCCGATAAGCAGCCTTGTCGCCGACGGCTTCCTTGAAGTTCATGTTGAAGAGCAACTGGTTTTGCTCGTAGCGATCGTAAAGCATGGGGTTTCCTTCCCGGATTGATGGCAAATGGTCTTTAGCGTGCAAGACCGATGCCACACCCGGGAGAAGCGTCGAATGCCTTGCGGGGCGCGGGTTTCAGGGCGCCCGCCGGACAACGCGCGGCTGCGAGGCCTGTCGCAAAGCCCACAATCGCCGGCCTCGCGTCAGGAATGCAGCGAAGCCCGCCGGACGAAAAAAGGGCCCGGACATGCCGGGCCCTTTGATCACTCAACGCCGACCGCGGGGTGGCGGCGCGCCACGGCGCAGCGGCGGCGGTGCCCGGCGGGCGCCCACAGCGCTGTCGGCCTTGCCACCCGTTTTGCGGGAGCTGCCGGCGCCGCCCTTCGCGCCGTCACCGCGGTCGAGGATCACCGGCTGATCGCGCGGCACCAGGTGCCGCGGCGCGCTGCCGATCAAATCGTGACGGCCCATGGCGCGCAGGGTTTCACGGATCAGCGGCCAGCCTTCCGGGTCGTGGTAGCGCAACAAGGCCTTGTGCAGGCGGCGCTGACGGCCGGACTTGGGCGTGTCGACGGTTTCGGAATCGGCCGACACCTTGCGCAGGGGGTTCTTGCCCGAGTGGTACATGGTGGTGGCCATGGCCATCGGGGTGGGCATGAAGGTCTGCACCTGGTCGAGGCGGAAGTCATTGGACTTGAGCCACAGGGCCAGGTTGAGCATGTCCTCGTCGGTGGTGCCCGGGTGGGCGGCGATGAAGTAGGGTATCAGGTGCTGCTTCTTGCCGGCTTCCTTCGAGTACTTCTCGAACATTTCCTTGAAGCGGTCGTAGGTGCCGATGCCCGGCTTCATCATCTTGTTGAGGGGGCCGTCCTCGGTGTGCTCCGGGGCGATCTTGAGCAGGCCGCCGACGTGGTGGGTGACCAGCTCCTTCACGTATTCGGGCGAGCGCACGGCCAGGTCGTAGCGCAGGCCGGAGCCGATCAGCACCTTCTTGACGCCCGGAATCGCCCGCGCCTTGCGGTAGAGCTGGATCAGCGGGCCGTGGTCGGTGCCGAGGTTCTCGCAGATGCCCGGAAAGACGCAGGACAGGCGCCGGCACGAGGACTCGATCTTCGGGTCCTTGCAGGCCATGCGGTACATGTTGGCGGTGGGGCCGCCCAGATCGGAAATGGTGCCGGTGAAGCCCGGCGTCTTGTCGCGGATCTCCTCGATCTCCTTGAGGATCGAGGCTTCCGAACGGCTCTGGATGATGCGCCCCTCGTGCTCGGTGATCGAGCAGAAGGTACACCCGCCAAAACAGCCGCGCATGATGTTGATCGAGAAACGGATCATGTCCCAGGCCGGGATGCGCGCCTCGCCGTAGCTCGGGTGAGCCTTGCGGGCGTAGGGCTGGCCGAAGACCCAGTCCATTTCTTCAGTCGTCAGCGGCAGCGGCGGCGGGTTGAGCCACACGTCGCGACAGCCGGGGCCGACGCCGTGGGCCTGCACCATGGCGCGGGCGTTGCCGGGGTTGGATTCGAGGTGGAAGGTGCGCGAGGCGTGGGCGTACATCACCTTGTCGTCCTTGACCACTTCGTAGGCCGGCAGGCGGATGACCTGGCGCGCCCGGTCGGCCTTGCGGGCGGCGACGCGTTCGGCGGCGGGGACGATGCGGACGGGGTGGGTAGTTGTGGATTGGGCGACTGAAGTCGCCCCTACAGGCGCCCCTGCGGGTTCCATTTCGTAGGGGTCGCGGTGGGGTTCGACGGGGCCGGGGCGGTCGATGGCGACGGAGTCGATCTCGACGAAGCCCTCCGGGTGCCAGCCCGGCTTGACCATGAAGGCCGTGCCGCGCAGGTCGCGAATGCTTTCGATGGGCTCGCCGGCGGCGAGGCGGTGGGCCAGCGCGATGGTGGCCCGCTCGCCGGAGCCGAAGATCAGCAGGTCGGCCTTGGAGTCGGGCAGCACCGAGCGGCGCACCTTCTCGGACCAGTGGTCGTAATGGGCGATGCGGCGCAGGCTGGCCTCGATGCTGCCGATGACGATGTTGGCGTCCGGGTAGGCCTCGCGGGCACGCTGGGCGTAGACCACCACGGCCCGGTCGGGACGCTTGTCGGGCAGCGCGTCGGCCGTGTAGGCGTCGTCGGAGCGCGGTTTGCGGTCGGCGGTGTAGCGGTTGATCATCGAGTCCATGTTGCCGGCGGTCAGGCCGAAGAACAGGCGCGGCTTGCCGAGGGCGCGAAAGGCATCGGCGGAATGCCAGTCGGGCTGGCTGATGATGCCGACGCGGAAGCCCTGGGCTTCGAGGGTGCGGCCGATCAGGGCCATGCCGAAGCTGGGATGGTCGATGTAGGCATCGCCGGTGACGACGATGATGTCGCACTCGTCCCAGCCCAGAGCGTCCATCTCGGCCCGGGAAGTGGGCAGGAAGGGCGCCGGCTTGAGCTTGGGCCGGTAGCGCGGATACGAGAGCAAAGAGGGGGCGAGGCCGGGGTTTTCCATGGGGCGCGATTGTACGGGACCCTGAATTGGAACACCCGCAGAAGCAGACGTTCCCGGCAAATCACACGCTCACACGCCGAGGGCTTCCTTCACCGTGGGCCACTGACGGCGGCTCACCGGCAACTGCTCGGCAAGGCCGTCGAGAAGGATCACCCAGTGGGCTTCACCGTCCTCGCCGGTAATGGCCCGGGCCACGCCCTTTACCGCATGGCGGGCGATCAGGCAGTTGCGGTGGATGCGCAGGAAGCGCTCGGGGAACTCCTCCTCGAGCTGCACGAGGGATTCGTCGAGCAGGTATTCGCGCTCGCGGCTGCGTGCCACCACATACTTTTGCTCGGCGCGCAGAAACAGCACTTCGGCCACCGGCACCAGCAGGATGCGGCCCCGCTCGCTGATGCTGAAGTGGCTGCGGCTGGCGGGCGCCATCTGGCGCAGGATTTCGTCGGCCGGCGGACGCAGCCGGCGGGCCTTGGCGATGGCCTCGCCGAGACGCACCGCACGCACCGGCTTGAGCAGGTAATCCAGCGCGGCGAGCTCGAAGGCGCGCACGGCGTATTCGTCGTAGGCGGTGGTAAAGATCACCGCCGGTGCATGCTCGAGCCGCCCCACGTGGCGGGCCAGCTCGATGCCGTCCATCACCGGCATGCGGATGTCGGTCAGGATCAGGTCGATCCTCTCGCGCTCGAGCAGGGCCAGTGCCTCGACCCCGTTGGCGGCCATGCCGGCGATGTGCGTCGGCTGGCTGTCGGCGATGTCGCCGAGCAGGTCGCGCAGACGCTCGCGGGCCGGCGCCTCGTCGTCCACGATGAGCACGGCAAGGGACGCTCCGGCACTCATCGTTCGCACCGGAACGGCAGGCGGATGCGCACGCGATAGGCGTCGGCAGAGCGCTCGGTATCGAGGGTGGCTTCCAGGTCGTAGAACAGCATCAGTCGCTCGCGAATGTTGTCGAGGGCCATGTGATTGCCCGCGTGAGGGCGCGCTGTGTCGAGAACCGGGTTGGCGATTTCGATGAGCACCTGCGGCCCGCGCCGCTGGATGGTAATCGAAACCGTGCCCGGCCCGGCGCCGGGTTCAATGCCGTGGCAGACAGCGTTCTCGACCAGGGGCTGCAGGAAGAAGGGCGGCACGAGGGCGGCGTCGGCCCTGGCGTCACGGGTCCAGCGCACGTCCAGGCGCTCGCCGAGGCGCAGGCGCTCCAGGCTGAGGTAACGCTCGCAGAGCGTGATTTCGTCGGCCAGCGGCACCAGCTCGCGGTTGTCGCGCATCAGCGCGCGAAACAGGTCGGCCAGCTCTTCGAGCCCCTCCTCGGCCCGCCGCGGATTGGCGCGCAGCACGCCGAGCACGCCATTGAGGCTGTTGAACAGGAAGTGCGGCCGGATGCGCGCCGTCAGCGCCAGCAGGCGGGCCTCGGCCAGCGCCGGCGCCCGGGCAGCACCGCGCTGGCGAAAGTAGACCAGCACACAGGCCGCGGTGACCATCGACCAGAACAGCGGGCGCAACAGCCCGCCTTCGCCCAACGGCGCCAGCAGGCTCTGGCTGAGCACCGCAACCGCCAGCATCAGCCCGCCCACCGCCGCCACGCCGGGCCCCACGGGCAGGCGTCGCAGCAGGGGCTGGAACAGGAAAAGCGCGGCAACGGACAGGATCAACGGAAACTCGACGCGCACAGCCATATCGAGGACTTCTCCGCCGAGGAGCCCCCATTCACTGTTGCGCAGCAGCACCGCGGTCAGCGCGAGGGCATTGACGAGCAGCAAAATGCGCAGCACGACCCCCAGATTGCGGAAGTCGGGCAAGGGAGCTTCGTACAGGTCGTGCCCGGTGCGGCCCGGGTTTTGCTTTATACTCATGGGTCAAAAATCAGGGCCAAAACCTTGAATCCACGGGGTTCTCTCCGGGCAGAGGTCCTCTTAATCGCAGAGAGCATCGACAATTATGGCAGATCAATCCGTGCCGCAGGACGGCCCCGCCAAGGCCTGGTCCGGCCGCTTCTCCGAACCTGTTTCCGACCTCGTCAAGCGCTATACCGCCAGCGTGTTCTTCGACAATCGCATGGCCGCCCAGGACATCCGCGGCTCGCTGGCCCACGCCACCATGCTGGCCCGCCAGGGCATCATCGGCCCCTCCGATCTGGCCGACATCGAGCGCGGCATGGCCCAGATCGTCGGCGAGATCGAACGCGGCGAGTTCAACTGGAACCTCGACGACGAGGACGTCCACCTCAACATCGAAAAGCGCCTCACCGCCCTCGTCGGCGATGCCGGCAAGCGCCTGCACACCGGCCGCAGCCGCAACGACCAGGTCGCCACCGACATCCGCCTGTGGCTGCGCGACGCCATCGACACCATTCTCGGCCTGATCCGCGAATTCCAGCTGGCCGTGCTCGAACTGGCCGAACACCACGCCGACACCCCGCTGCCCGGCTTCACGCACCTTCAGGTGGCCCAGCCGGTCACCTTCGGCCACCACCTGATGGCCTACTTCGAGATGACCCGCCGTGATGCCGAGCGTTTTGCCGACTGTCGCAAGCGCGTCAATCGCCTGCCGCTGGGCTCCGCCGCGCTGGCCGGCACCACTTACCCGATCGACCGGGAATATGTGGCCGAGCTGCTGGGTTTCGAGGAAGTGTGCTTCAACTCGCTGGATGCCGTCTCCGATCGCGACTTCGCCATCGAATTCTGCGCCGCCGTGTCGCTGCTGATGACCCACCTGTCGCGCCTGTCCGAAGAACTCATCCTGTGGATGAGCCCGCGGGTCGGCTTCATCGACCTGGCCGACCGCTTCTGTACCGGCAGCTCGATCATGCCGCAAAAGAAAAATCCGGACGTGCCCGAACTGGTTCGCGGCAAGACCGGCCGCGCCAACGGCAACCTGGTGTCCCTGCTGACCCTGATGAAGGGCCAGCCGCTGGCCTACAACAAGGACAACCAGGAAGACAAGGAGCCCCTGTTCGACTCCGCCGACACCGCCATCGACACCCTGCGCATCTACGCCGACATGATGGGCAGCCGCATCGAGGCCAATGGCGAGAGAGTCTTCAACGTCCGCGTGAAGAAGGAGGCCATGCAGGCCGCGCTGACCCAGGGCTTCGCCACCGCCACCGACCTGGCCGACTACCTGGTCAAGAAGGGCCTGCCCTTCCGTGACGCCCACGAAGCCGTGGCCCTGGCCGTGCGCGTGGCCGATGCAAAGGGTTGCGATCTGCCGCAGATTCCGCTGGACGAACTGAAGACGGCCATGGCCCATGTGGCCGGTGCGGTCGAACGTCTCGACGCCGATGTGTTCCAAGTATTGACGGTGGAAGGTTCGCTGGCATCCCGTGACCATATCGGCGGCACCGCCCCGAAGCAGGTACGGGCCGCAATTGCCCGCGCCCGCAGCCGTCTGGCGTAAGGAGCACGACATGGAAAGGATCGGCAAGTACGAGATCAGCCGGCTGCTGGGGGAAGGTGCGACCAGCGCGGTCTATCTCGGTTACGATCCTTTCGCCCAGCGGGAGGTCGCCATCAAGCGCCTCCACCCGGAACTCATGCGCTGCACCGACCGCAGCGCCCTCTATCACCACCTGCTGCTCAACGAGGCATCCCTCGCCGGCAAGCTGCAACATCCGCACATTGTCCAGATCCACGACGCGGTCATAGAAGACCGCGACGCCTATGTGGTGATGGAGTACGTCGCCGGCGGCACGCTTGAAGCCTTTACCGAGGCCGGCAAGCTGCTGTCCTTCGAGCGGCTGGTGGAAATCATCTTCAAATGCACCCGGGCGCTGGATTACGCCCACCTGCAGGGCGTGACCCACCGGGACATCAAGCCGGCCAACATCCTGCTCACCTCCCCCGAGGGGCAGGACATCAAGATTTCGGATTTCGGTGCGGCCATCTTCACCGCCAGCGAAACGACCCATGTGTCCGGCGTCGGCTCGCCCGCTTACATGTCGCCGCAGCAAGTGCGCGAATTACCCCTCGATCACCGCACCGACATCTACTCCCTCGGCGTGGTGATGTACCAGTTGCTCACCGGGCGCCTGCCCTTTGACGCCAGCAGCAACGTCAACATGGTGTACCAGATCGCCCACCACGTGGCGCCACCGCCGTCGAGCATCCGGCCGGAGATTCCGCCCGAACTGGACGCCATCGTCCAGAAGGCCATGCAGCGGGAGCTCTCCGAACGCTACGCCACCTGGATGGAGTTTTCCCACGACCTGGCCCAGGCCCACCGCCAGCGCAACGCCGCCACCGACCGCAGCGAACCGCCGGACAGCGAGAAGTTCGAGCGCCTGCGCGCTTTCCGCTTCTTCCGGGAGTTCAGCGACATCGAGATCTGGGAAGTCGTCCGCTTCGCCGAGTGGCGCCTGATCCAGCCCGACACCGTGGTGATGAAGGAAGGCGAGCCGGGCAACTATTTCTGCTTTGTCGTCGAAGGCGACCTGCGCATCGTCAAGAAGGGGCACCTTCTCAACGTGCTCAGTGCCGGCGACTGTTTTGGCGAAATGGCCCTGTTCTCGGCCGGGCGCGGCGCTCGCACTGCCTCAGTGGAAGCCACCACGGAAACCCGCATCCTGACGATCCGGGCGCCCGCCTTGCTGCGCTCCACCAGCCTGTGCCAGATGCATTTCTACAAGGGTTTTCTGGAAGTCCTGGCAACACGTCTTTCGTTGGCCAACAGCCGCATCGCCAAAATCTAGCGAACGGCCACCGGAATTTGTCGGCTTTTTTGACACCGTCCGCTGGAATCGGCCGAAGCGCATTTTTCTCTGCCTTAAACTCCTTTAAAATCAGAAGACTAAAAACAGAAGAGAAATAGGCCTGAAAAATGCTTAACCTGACCTGACCAAGCGCGGACCCGGTTACAGCATGCGACCGGACCCGCCATAACTGCATTCAAGTGCGCCGCCACCGGCGTAAGTCAAATGAGGCTCAGGATGAATCTGGAACACCCCGAAAAGTCAGCCGGGCAGCAAAACACCGACGCCAGCGTACCGGCAGCCCAAAATCGCCGCCGCAAGCTCATCCAGGCGGGCCTGGCCAGCGCGCCGGTACTGATGGCGCTGAAGAGCACCCCGGCACTGGCTGCCAACTGCAAGCTGCCGTCCGGTTTCTCGGTTTCGGGCAACCTGAGCCACCCGGAAAACTACGTCTGCGCGCCGAATCCTCCCGGCCCGGCAATCTGGGTGAACACCATCCCCGACGCCGACAAGATTCTGCCCTTCCAGTCGGCCAGCACTTTCACCAAGAGCCCGCTCGACAGTGGCGTTTCGACCCTGCTGTCGGCACTCAGCAGCGGCCAGCTTCTTGACCGCCTGATCGTCGCTGCATGGCTCAACGCCAAGTACGGCCACGTCCCCGACCTCACCACTGCCATGGTCACTGCCATGTGGGACCAGGGCGTTCAAGGCGCCGGATACACGCCGATCGCCGGCGCAACCCCGTGGCACGCTGCCGAAGTGCAGGCATATCTGCAATACTTGATGCCCTGATCGCACTTCCCGACGCCCGGCCCCCGGGCGTCGCCCCGACCGTTTGCTCTACACCCGCCAACAAGCCTTTTTCCCGGACCAACCGGAAATACGCTGGAAGTCCGTCGACGAGGGCTGGGTCTTCTACGACCCTGCGGCAGGCACCACGCTCCTTCTCGCACCAGTCGCGCGCTTCGTGTTTGACCAGTTGCCGCCCGACGGTAGCACCACAGACGCCGAAGCCCTCATCGCCGCCGTGCAGCAGGAAGAGCCGGATGCCTCCGCGCAAGAATGCCGCGAAGCGGTCACTGCCGCCCTCGACGCGCTTCTCGACGCCAATCTGATCCGGACTGCGCCCCTTGATCGTCCGTGACCTCTCCCCCGCCACCTTTCGGGAGCGGCTGGCGGGCAAGGGCATACGCCTTGCCGCCGGTCCGTTCAACTGCCGCCTGCAAAGCGGCGTTTCCGAGATCGCCGACGAGCTGGCCATCCTGTACGCCCATCACCCGCTGATCGACGACAGCGAATTCGTGGATTTCCACGTCGCCATCGAACCCGGTCGCGGGTTGCGCCGCTGGCTCAAGCCGCAGGCGCATTTTGTCGTCGACGCCGTCGAGCCCTTCACCCCGCTGCCCCGCCCGCAGGCCCTGCCGATGATGGAGTGGGGCCTCAACTGGTGCATCACGGCCTACAGCCAGCACATCCTGGTGATCCACGCCGCCTCCGTGGCCAAGGGCAACCGGGCCGCCATCCTCCCGGCCCCGCCCGGTTCCGGCAAAAGCACGCTGTGCGCCGCGCTGGTCAATCGCGGCTGGCGCCTGCTGTCGGATGAACTCACCCTGATCAATCTGCAGACTGGCGACGTCATGGGCCTGGCCCGGCCGGTCAACCTCAAGAACGCGTCCATCGACATCATCCGCGCCTACGCGCCGGACGCCTTCCTGACCCGCCCCGTCCACGACACCACCAAGGGCACGGTCGCCATGATGGCGCCACCCGAAGCCAGCGTACGCGCGGTGAACACCCCCGCCCGCCCGGCCTGGATGGTGCTGCCCCGCTACCGGGCCGGCAGCGAAGCCACGCTGACCCCGATGGGCAATGGCACGGCTCTCATGCAGATTGCCGACAACGCGATGAACTACCACATCCTCGGCACCCGGGGTTTCGAGGCCGTCGGCCGCATGGTGGACGAGTGCCGGAGCTACAGCTTCGAATACAGCCGGCTCGACGACGCCATCGCCATTTTTGATCGCCTGGCCGCCGAGGGCACGCCATGAGCCTGCTGCTGCGCATCCTCCGCCAGCCGACTGAAGTCCGCCGCCTGAGCCCCACCGAGTGGGATCTGCTGATCCGCCAGACCCGCCATGCCAACCTGCTGGGCCGGCTGTACCATCGCCTGAAGGCCGCCGGCGTCGAGGCAGACATGCCGGCACGCCCCCGCAACCACCTGCTCTCCGGCGCAGTCATGGCCGACCGGCAACATCATTCGATCCGCCACGAAGCGCTGTTTCTGCGTGACGGGCTGGCCCGTGCCGGCCTGCCGCTGATCCTGCTCAAGGGCGCCGCCTACGTGATGGCCGGCCTGCCGGCCGCCCAGGGCCGCCTGTTTGCCGACGTGGACATCCTGGTCCCGCGCGCCCGCCTCGCTGATGCCGAATCGGCCCTGATGCTGACCGGCTGGACCAGTTCCACGCTTGATGCCTACGACCAGCGCTACTACCGCCAGTGGATGCACGAACTGCCGGCCATGCAGCACATGTTCCGCGGCACGGCCCTCGACGTGCATCACACAATCCTGCCGCCAACCTCCCGCCTCAAGCCCGACGCCGCCCTGCTCATCGAGGACAGCATCGAAGTTCCCGGCTTGCCGGGCGTGCGCACCCTGAGCCTGGCCGACCTGATCCTGCACAGCGCCGCTCACCTGTTCCACGAAGGCGAACCGGACAACCTGCTGCGCGACCTCACCGACCTCGACCTGCTGCTGCGCCGCCTCGCCGAAAACGACAGCCAGTGGGACGCGCTCCTGGCCCGGGCCATCCGGCTCCAGCTCGACGGGCCGCTGCGTCTGGCCCTGCGCTATACCCACCGCCTGCTGCTTACGCCGGTGCCGGCACGCATCCTCGACACCCTCGGCTGCCTCAAGGGTGGCCAGCCGATCCTCGATGCCATGTACGAACGCGTCCTGCGTCCGCAACATCCCAGCACCCGCGACTGGCTGACTCCCGCGGCGCGCAAGCTGCTCTACGTGCGCGCCCACTGGCTACGCATGCCACCGCACCTGCTCGCCTACCACCTGGCGCACAAAGCCATCTTCCCGCCCAAAACACGCTCGATCACTGGCCCCACCGAGGCCGTAAACGCAAACAAGGCGGCCTGAGCCGCCCTGTTTCAAAGCCGTGTTGCCAATGTTCAGGCGATAGCGGCTTCGATCATCTTCTTCAGTTCGCCGGAATCGAACATCTCTTTCATGATGTCCGAGCCGCCGACGAATTCACCCTTGATGTAGAGCTGCGGAATGGTCGGCCAGCTGGCGTATTCCTTGATGCCCTGACGGATGGCTTCGTTGGAAAGCACATCCACCGAGAAGAAGTCCGACACGCCGCTGGCGCGCAGAATCTGCGTGGCCGAAGCGGAGAAACCGCAGCGGGGAGCCGCCGGGGTGCCCTTCATGTACAGCACGACCGGATTGGTGGTGACTTGTTCGTGAATGATCTTTTGAACGTCCATCATGGTCTCGCAAATAGTTGAGTAAATCAGTAGGAAAAGTCTAGGCCTGCCGGACGAGCTCGTCAAGCGCGACGACCAAAGCTGACGCGTTCGATACCCGCCAGGTCCCTGGCCGATTCCACATCGACAAAGCCCTGAGCAACTAGCAAGTCACGGACCAAGGCCGCCTGATCGTAGCCGTGCTCCATCATCAGCCAGCCGCCCGGCACCAGAAAACCCGGTGCTGCCGCGGCAATCCGGCCGAGATCGTCCATGCCGACCGGCCCCGACGCGAGGGCTGAGAAAGGCTCGAAACGTACGTCACCCTCCGCCAGATGCGGATCGCCAGCAGCAATGTAGGGCGGATTGCTGACAATAAAATCAAAACATGTCGCATCCAGCGCCGCAAACCAGTCGCTCTCGACGAAACGAACCTGCGCGCCGAGTGCCGCGCCGTTGGCCCTGGCCACCGCCAGTGCCGTGGCTGAAACATCCACCGCGGTGACCTGTGCCGCCGGAATCTCGAGCGCCAGCGTCACCGCCAGCGCGCCGCTACCGGTGCCGAGATCAAGGATGCGCGGCTCGGCACCGGCGCCCAGACGGGCCACGACCATTTCGACGATCAGCTCCGTCTCCGGCCGCGGAATCAGCACTGCCGGCGTAACGCGAAAACTGCGCCCGTAAAACTCCCGCTCACCGAGCAGGTAGGCTACCGGCTCACCGGCCACGCGACGCTCGAGCATTTCAGCAAATCGCTGCGCCTGCTCGGCAGACAGGCTGCGCTCCGGGTAGGCGGAAATCTGCGCGGACGTACACCCCAGAATGTCGCGCAGAAACAGGCGCGCCTCGCTGGCCGGGATGCGCCCACGGGCAGCAGCCAGCACGTCACCGATGGTCGCAGGCATCACCAGATCAGCTCTCGTCCGCCAGCGCAGCGAGGAGTTCGGCCTGGTGTTCGGCCGTCAGTGCGGCCACCACCTCATCCAGATCACCCTGCAGCACTGCATCCAGCTTGTAGAGGGTGAGATTGATGCGGTGATCGGTCAGACGCCCCTGCGGGAAGTTGTAGGTGCGGATGCGCTCGGAACGATCACCGCTGCCAATCAGACTTTTGCGGGTGGCGGCCTCCTTGGCCTGATGCTCGCGCACCTGGATGTCCTTGATACGGGCCGCCAGCACGCGCAGGGCCGATGCCTTGTTCTGGTGCTGGGAGCGGCCATCCTGGCATTCGGCGACGATACCGGTGGGCAGGTGAGTGATGCGCACCGCCGAGTCGGTCTTGTTGATGTGCTGACCGCCGGCCCCCGAGGCGCGGAAGGTGTCGATACGCAAGTCTGCAGGGTTGAGCTCCACCTCGCCCACTTCATCGGCCTCGGGCATCACCGCCACAGTGCACGCCGATGTGTGGATGCGCCCCTGCGTTTCGGTGGCCGGCACCCGCTGCACCCGATGGCCGCCGGATTCGAACTTGAGGCGCGAATAGGCGCCAGTGCCTGCGATGCGGACGATGACTTCCTTGAAGCCGCCGAGCTCGGAATCGCTGGCGGAAATGATCTCGACCCGCCAGCCCTGGCGCTCCGCGTAGCGGGTGTACATGCGCAGCAGATCGCCGGCAAACAGGGCTGCTTCGTCGCCGCCGGTGCCGGCACGGATTTCGAGGAAGAGATTGCGCTCGTCGTTGGGATCGCGGGGCAGCAGTGCCGTCTGCAGATCGGCATCGATACGCGCCTGGGCAGCCAGGGCGGATTCGAGCTCGGCAACGGCCAGCTCCTTCATTTCCGGATCGCCCATCAAGTCCTTCGCCGTCGCTTCATCCTCCAGGGCCCGGCAATAATCGCGATACAGGCCCACCACCGGCGTGATCTCCGCGTGCTCGCGGGTCAGTTTGCGGTAGTTGTCCATATCGCTGGCGGCTTCGCTGGTGGCCAGCAGGCGGTCGAGTTCCTGCAGGCGATCGGCAAGGTTTTCGAGCTTGTCGCGGATGCGCTGTTTCATGGGGAGTCCGGCCTGCGAGCGCAGGCATGGCAGGCCCAGCCCGAGGGCTAGTGCTCTTTGTGGAGATTGAAGATGCGCTGCACCAGGTCGGCGCAATCGCCGCGCTGGTCGCCCTCGGAGGCGCTGAGGAAGCGCGTCGGGGCGTGCAGGAACTTGTTGGTGAGGCCATGACTGAGGGCCTCGATGACCTTGTGGGGGTCTTCACCCCGGGCAAGCAGGCGCACCGCCCGCTCCAGCTCGGCCTGCCGCATCTGGTCGGCGTTGGCCCGCAGGGCGCGGATGGTCGGGACGGTGTCACGGCTGTCGAGCCAGTGGAGAAAACCATCCACCCGCTCGTCGATGATGCCTTCGGCCTCGACCACCGCCGCCTGGCGGGACTCGAGACCGGAATCGACCACCTGAGCCAGGTCGTCGACGGTGTATAGAAATACGTCGTCGAGCGCCGCCACTTCGGGCTCGATGTCCCGCGGCACGGCCAGATCGACCATCACCATCGGGCGATGGCGGCGCACCTTGAGCGCCCGTTCGACCATCCCGAGACCGATGATCGGCAGCGGACTGCCGGTGCAGGACACGACGATATCGTAGTTCGCCAGAACGTCGCCCACCTGATCCAGGCGCAGCACGTCAGCACCGAAACGCTCGGCCAGGGCTTCGGCACGGGCTGGCGTGCGGTTGGCGATGGTCATCTTGCGCGGCTGCGCGCCACCAAAGTGGGCCGCACACAACTCGATCATCTCGCCGGCACCGACGAACAGCACCCGCTGATCACTGACCCGCTCAAAAATCCGCTCGGACAAATGCACGGCCGCCGCGGCCATGGAGACGATGTTGGCGCCGATGGCCGTGGTGGAACGCACTTCCTTGGCCACCGAGAAGGTGCGCTGGAAGAGCTTGTGCATGGTCGCCCCCAGGGTGCCGGCCGCTTCGGCCTGACGCACGGCATCCTTCATCTGCCCGAGGATCTGCGGCTCCCCGATGACCATGGAGTCGAGACCGCTGGCCACCCGGAAGACGTGACGAATCGCATCCCGCTGGGGAAGGGTGTAAAGATAGGGGGACAGATCCTGCAGCGCGACGCGGTGGTATTCGGCAAACCAGTCGGCCGCGTGCTGGGGCTGCTGGGTGGCGAAGTAGAGTTCTGTCCGGTTGCAGGTGGACAGGATCGCGGCCTCCCTCACCGGCTTGGCGCGAACAAAGTCAGCCAAGGCCTGATTCAGCAGCTCGGGACGAAACGACACCTGCTCCCGAATCGCGAGCGGCGCTGTGTGATGGTTCAGTCCGAGAGCAAACAGCTGCATGCGTGGCGCGCGAAGGAAGCGGAATTATCAGAATGTGATTATATCACCCGGGCTTTTGACTGCAGCAGCCGACATTGTCACACCCACCTCCCGAAGCAGCCATTCACGGAAGGCCTGTACCGCCGGACGCCCGGAAATCGCCTCTGGAACCACCAGGTAATAGGCGTAACGGGATGGCAGCGAAGTCCCGAAAGGCATCACCAGACGGCCGGACGCCACATCAGCCTCGACCAGCGGCCGCAGCGTCAGCGCCATGCCCTGACCACCCAGCGCCGCCTCGAGAACCAGGGCTGCGCTCGAAAAGCGCGGGCCGCGGGTCGCCCCCACATCCGGCACCCCGGCCAGCCGGAACCACTCCCGCCAGCTGGGGCGTGTCTCCTCGTCGGGAATCGACTCATCATGAATAAGCACCTGCTCACAGATGTCGGCCGGCGTGTGCAGCGGCCCGATGCGGGCCAGCAGCGCCGGACTGCACACCAGCACGTAGTCGGGCGCCAGGATCAGCTCGCAAGAGAATCCGGCGTAATGCCCCGCCCCGAAGCGGATAGCCACCTCGCTTCCCGAATCCCGCAGATCCGTGGCCGGACCGCTGCCCATTCCGTCGATGTTGCTGACGTCGCTGGCCAGCCGCAGGGCCACCTCGGGATGGGCTCCCGCAAAGCGTGCCAGACGCGGCACCAGCCAGCGCAAGGCCAGGGACGGTGGCGCATGAACGGTCAGCAAGCCCCCGTCAGCAGCACGCGTCGTTTCAACAGCCGCCGCCAGACAGGCAAAACCCTCTGTCACTTTCGGCAACATCGCCATGCCCTGCGCGGTCAATTCCAGCGCACGGGGCAGGCGGCGAAACAGAGGCACCCCCAGATCCTGCTCCAGCGACTTGATCTGCTGACTCACGGCCGCCGGCGTCACGCACAGCTCGGCAGCAGCGTTCTTGAAGCTCAGGTGGCGCGCCGCCGACTCGAAGGCTCGCAGCGCGGACAGGGTGGGCAGACGGTAAGTCATGGCCGCAACGATTAAGAAAAACTAAATCGTAACATCACAAAGAGTCGTTTGCTGCAACGCAGCATAAATCCTATAGTCACTTCACGGCGCCCAAAACTTCGCGATCCGGCTTCCCCCCTCCCCCTGCCGGGTCGCGAAGCGCGCCACTCTGAAACGTCGACAAGGAGAACGCCATGAGCTTCGACTACTTACGCAAACTTGTAAGCGCCCAACTGGAACAACGGGTTGCGGCAGAACGCCAGAGCCTGTGCGGCACGGCCGCGGCACCTGCAGACTGCGAGGCCTATTTCAAGGAAGTGTTTGCCGGACAGATTTTCTAGTCAGCACCCTCGACCTGCACACAAGCTCCCGAACAGCCTGATGGCAGGTGCGGCCAGTCGGAATTCTGGTGGGGCAAATGCCCCAACCCCTGGGTCCTTTGCCCCGACACACCGAAAACCTGGCATCGAGCCGAAATAAATCCCCGCTAAAGCATGGGCTTGCGAACTTGCAAGGGCATGGCACGGGGTTTGCGTTTCCCTCTCTACAGCCAGCCCCACTCCGGGGCATTCCGGTGAACGAGACAAGCAGGGAAAGCAAACCACCATGAAATTTCGATCTTCTTCGGCCCGCGTTGCCACCGGCCTTCTGATCACGATTCTCGCGCCGGCAACCCATGCTGCGGCACTGTCCTTCAACGGCACCACCTGGGCCTCCACCGGCGCCAGTGGCCTGATCGCCGGCGACAGCACCGTCACGACCTCGCCGACAGGCAATGCCCGTTTCGGCTACGTCACAACTTCAGGCGGCGTATCTGGCGTCTCCCCGCTTTTATTGAAAGCAGACGGAAAGGGCAACGAAGCCTCGAACAATGGCTCCACGGTGCTCTCCAGCGTCTTCAGTGCCCGGGCCAACGACACCCTTTCACTGCACTTCAACTACGTTTCCACCGACGGCCGGGGCTACGACGACTACGCATGGGCGAGGCTGGTGACGGCCGGAACAAACACGACCGCAGCGTGGCTGTTCACCGCCCGCAGCACGAACTCGGCACGGGGCAACGTGGTGCCGGGAAATGTACTGAAGCGGCAGCAAGACAACAGCCTGCCGGACGAGCTCGATGCCGCGCTCAACGACGGCGCCTCGATCGGCTTCAATGTATCAAGCACCACGTGGGATCCCTTGGGGGTATCCAGCGGCTATTGCTGGGATACGGCGAACACTTGCGGCCCTTCCGGCTGGATTCACTCCGCGTACACATTTACTGGGGCGGGCGATTTCGTCCTCGAATTTGGCGTCGTCAATTGGGGCGATGAAGTTTTCGACTCCGCGCTCGCCTTTGATTTTTCCGGACTGGGGCAGGCCCGCTTTCCTGATGCCACGACGTCCGGCAGCGTACCCGAACCCGCCTCCTCCGCACTCGCGCTGCTCGGCCTGGGCCTGATGGGCACGCTTGCCCGTCGAAAGCGCACTTGATGCCCCGCCAATCCACCGCCTTCGCCCGCTTGCCAGGCAGTCAGAACTTCAGGGAAAGCTGTCCGCGCGTATCTTTCGTGCTGCTCCGGACCTGCGCGCTGCGCTTGCGCGAGCCATGGCGGGCAACGATGGCGGCCTTCGCGGCCTTGATCTCGGGCTGAGCGCGCAAGGCGAAAAGGCGCGCCTTGGCAAGGCGGGTCGCGGCCTCCAGATCGACTGGCGGCATCGGCAGAACCCCCTCACCCAAGCCATACCGGACGCGCAGTTCCGGGGGCATTCGCCACGGCTCGAAGATCCATGCATCAGGCACCCGCCGCAGATACGGCAGCCAATGGCGGACAAAGCTCCCTTTGGGGTCGTGGTCGCGGGCCTGCTTCAGGGGATTGTAGATGCGCGGCAGGTTGATGCCGGTGGTGCCCGACTGCATCTGCATCTGGCTCCAGTGGATGCCCGGCTCGTAGTCGAGGAATTCCTGTGCCAGCCACAGCCCGACTGGCCGCCAGTGGAGCCACAGCGGGTAAGCGGCGACTGAAACCAGCATCGCACGCATCCGGAAGTTGATCCACCCGGTCTCGCGCAGCATCGCGACGCAGGCGTCGACGAGCGGCCAGCCGGTACGCCCGGCTGCAAGCGCCACGAAATGCGCGGGATTCCATTCGTCCTCGCGCAGGGCATCGTAACCGCGGTGCAGATTCGCGTATTCCAGGGCCGGCTCGCTTTCCAGCTTCTGGATGAAATGGCAATGCCAGTACAAGCGGCTGATGAAGGCGGCGAGCCCCGCACCACGCCGGTCGCCGGCCGGCAGTTCGGCTTGGCGAAGGCGCGTGGCCTGCACCACCTCGCGCAAGCTCAGGCAGCCGTAAGCGAGGTAGGGCGAAAGGCGGGAGCAGGCACTGGGCGCCGACAGGGGCGATGAAATACCCCCGCGGTACTGGCCGCTGCGCGCGTCGAGAAAATCGGCGAGCACGGCCAGTCCTGCAGCCCGGCCGCCGGGCTGGCGACGGGGCGGCTGCCAGGGATCGAGACCCAGCCCCTCCGACCCCGGCGGCAAGGCATCGGGCCATGGCAGCGGCACAAACGCGACGGCGCCGGGCAGCGCGGCCGGCGGACGGGCAACGAATTCCTCCCAAAGCCCCTGCCAGCGGTCGCGGTCAGCCAGGCGGCGCACCACGCCAAACTGCGGAAACTCCTGCCAGCCGACGCCCTGCGCCCGGCACCAGCGGCCGACCGCCAGATCGCGGGCATACGTATGGGCGTTGCCCGTCTCCTCATGGGCATAGAGGGCGGTAAAAGGCGCGGCGGCATGGAGGCGCGCCAGCACCGCCACAACTTCACCGGTGACCACGTGCAGGCGGCCTCCCAGGTGCCGCAACGCGCGATACAACTCGCGCAGGCTTTCGAGGGTGAACTCCAGGTGCTGGCGGGCGGCGTCAGGCTGCGCCCACAGGCTGGGCTCGACAATGTACAGGCACAGCACCGGGCCACGCCGCGCCGCCGCCGAAAGCGCCGCATGGTCCACGAGGCGCAGATCGCGCTTGAACCAGACGACTCCGTAGGACATGCCTCAACCCGGCGCGAGGGCCGCGGCTACTTGCAGCCCCAAGGCGCGCCCGCTCAGCCACGCCCCCTCCACCTTGCCGCCATTCAGCCAGTCCCCGCAAAGGCCCAGGCGGGACTCGGCGTCCCACGTGCACCTGTTATCGAGCGCCGGAGCGGAATCGGCGTAGCGCCAGCGGTGCGCGCTCCATGCCGCGGGAGCGGGCCCGCCCAGTGCCGCGAAGGCGGCGAGCAGGGCCTCGGCAACAGCCTCGGGTGTTTCCTCGATGTGCGCCTCGCTCCATTCGGCTGTGGCGTGCAGAAGCCACGTTTCCACACCTTGGCGTCCGGGTTTGCTGCTGTCACGAGCCACCCAGCGCAGCGGGCCATGATTGACGAAGGCCGCATCGAAGGGCAGGTCGAGGGGCGCATCGTAGCGCAGCATCAAGGCCCAACTACCCCGCATGAGCACATTCGCGGCCATCCCGGCGAGACTCTCGGCGACGGGTTGGAGAAGCGGCACAGCCTGGGGCGCCGGCACAGCGAGAACAAGCGCAGCATACCGGGCGGAAATCTCGCCGGCCTCGCGGGTGGCGATACACCAGCCCGCTTCATCGCGGCGCAGCTTAGTGACAGTGGTCTCCAGGCGCAAGTCGAGCCCCTCGGCCAGAAAGCGTGCCGGAGCCGGCATGCGCGGCACACCGACGAAGCGCTCGAGGCCGCCGTCCGGCTGATGTGCCTCAAGCCCGCCGATGACCGCCAGACGCGCTTGCCACGGCGCCGCCACGCCCGCTGCCTGCCAGCGCGCCACCTCGGCCCGAAAATCCGGATGGCGGGCGGTGAAGTACTGCGCACCATGATCGCACTGCCACCCATCGCCCCGGCGCGTGCTCATGCGCCCGGCCACCCCGCGGCTCTTGTCGAATACGACGACATTCACACCGGCGGTGCGCAACGCTGCAGCGCAGGACAAACCAGCAATTCCACTGCCTATTACCGCAACACAAAGCTTGTTTTTCACACTTTGTCCTAGACAAACAATGAGGGAATTGTAATATCAAAAGGAGCCTTAAAGTGCTCTTCGACCACGACTCCCCCCACCCCGACCAACCTGCGAGGAGCCACCCAACGGCAAGACAGCATGACGACCTGCCGCCCTTCCCCCACCCCGCCCGGAGTGGTCTTCTGGTTTCGCAACGATCTGCGCCTGCATGACCAAGCCGCCTTGCAGGAAGCCGTGCAACAGGCCCACCAGTTGGGTGGCTGGCTGCTGCCCGTATTTGTGCACGACCCGGCCCAACTCGCCACCACCCCATGGGGCTTTATCCGCACTGGCGCCCACCGCCGCGCCTGGCTGGCCGCAGCCCTGAGCGAACTGTCCGAACAACTGGATACCCGAGGCAGCCGGCTTGTGCAGTGCGAGGGCGACCCCGCCACCGTACTGGGTGATCTGGTCGAGGCACTGGGCAGACCCCTGCTGGTGTGTGAAGACATCGCCGCCCCCGAAGAACAGGGCATCGTGGAGACCCTGCGCAGGGCCGATGTCGCGGTTCACTGCGTCTGGCAATCCACGCTCCTGGCCCCCGCCAGCCTGCCCTTCAGCCCGGACCAGGTGCCCGACACCTTCAGCGTGTTCCGCCAGGCGGTCGAGCGCGCCGGCGTACGCGCCCCAGCACCGCTCCCGGCGCCGCACGTTCTGCCCCACCTGCCCCCGGGAGAGCGCCTGACCGCAGCAGACCGTTGGCAAGCAGCCAAGACACCGGTCAGGCATCTTCCGCCCGCCGATGCGCGGTCCTCCTTTCCTTGCACCGAGGCGAGCTTTCACGGGGGTGAGCGCGCCGCGCTGGCCCACCTGCAGCGCTACTGCCAGCATTGCCTGCCTCACAGCTACAAAACCACTCGCAACGGCCTGAGCGGCGTCGACTACTCCAGCAAGTGGTCCCCCTGGCTCGCCACCGGAGCACTGTCACCGCGCCAGGCCTGGGCCACAATCCAGGCCTTCGAGGCCGAACACGGCGCCAACGAAGGCACCTACTGGCTGTGGTTCGAACTGCTCTGGCGCGACCACTTCCGCTGGCTGCACCGCAAGCATGCCACGCGTCTTTACCGCGCCAGCGGCCTCACCGGGCAGCCACCCCCAGCGCACAACCCGGCTTTGTTTGCGCGCTGGAGCCAGGGATGCACCGGCCACCCCTTCATCGACGCGGGCCTGCGAGAGCTGGCAGTCACCGGCTACCTGTCAAACCGCCTGCGGCAGAACGTGGCCAGCTATCTGATCCACGACCTGGGCTGCGACTGGCGCGCCGGGGCGGCCTGGTTCGAGTCGCAACTGCTCGACTACGACGTTTACAGCAACCAGGGTAACTGGCTGTATCTGAGCGGTCGCGGCACCGACCCGCGGGGCAGCCGCCGCTTCAACCCCGACAAGCAGGCCCGGGATTACGACCCCGATGGCGCCTACCGCCAGCTATGGAGGACTGGAGCATGAACCTTGGGCCGAAGCCCCCCGACGCCGGGCACAGGCCCGGCTATACCCCGACCCACCGACTTTCGCCGGCGTGAACGCAAAAACGCCGACCACATGGATCGGCGTTTTTACTGAAGTATCTTTGGTGGCCAGTCGCGGAATCGAACCACGGACACGCGGATTTTCAATCCGCTGCTCTACCAACTGAGCTAACTGGCCAAAGAGAGCGCGCATTGTAGCCCTGCCTCCCTGTTCTGTCAAACAGAAAATGGAACTTTCTTTCTCGCGCCCTCAGCCCGGGGGGAACTGTTCGGCAATCGGGCGAGGAACCTGGGTGTCAAGAGGCGTCGCGTCATCCAGAGCGCCGCGGCTGCGCGGGAAGACTACCTGGGCGATAGTTCCCTTGCCGCAGGGGTTCGGGATGAGGCTGACCTTGGCCCGATGGAGTTCGGCAATCTCGCGCACGATGGGCAGCCCGAGGCCGGAGCCGCTTTCCGAGCTGCCGAGAACCCGGTAAAAACGCTCGAAAACGCGCTCCCTGTCGGTATCGGGAACGCCGATTCCGGTGTCTTCCACTTCAATGATGGCGCGCTCGGTGGCAATCGTGCGCACGGTCACACAGCCGCCTTCAGGTGTGTATTTGATGGCGTTGTCGATGAGGTTCTTGAGCAGTTCGCCAAGCAGCACCGGGTTGCCGTCAATGACGAGGGGCGAGCCGGTCGTCTCGAGGCCAAAGTCGATATCCTTTTGGCGGGCGCGGGGCACGAAGTCGCTGAGCATGGCGCGCAGCAGCGCTTCCAGATCGACGCGCTCGACGGCATAGATCTTTTCGTAACTGGCCTCTGCGCGGGCTAGGGACAACAACTGGTTGATCAAGTGACTGGCCCGTTCGGCGCTTTGGGAAATGTGCTCAAGAGAGCGATGCACCTGGACTGGGTCGGTTTCCATCAGCGCCAGATCGGTCTGCATGCGCAGCCCGGTGAGCGGCGTGCGCATCTGGTGGGCGGCGTCGGCAATGAAGCGCTGCTGGGCCTGCAGGTTCTCTTCGAGGCGGGCCATCATTTCGTTGAAGGCGATGATCAGCGGGCGCACCTCTTCGGGCACTCCGGTCACCGAAATGGGCGACAGGTCGGACGGACGGCGCCGCCGAATCAGGCGCTGAAGCTGGTTTAGCGGCGCGATGCCGCGGGACAGGCCGAGCCAGACGAGGATGACCGCAATAGGAATGATGGCGAACTGGGGCAGCAGCACCCCGGTGACCACGCGCGAGGCCAGTGTGCTGCGCTTGTTGCGCGTTTCGGCAACCTGCAGGAGCACCAGCCGGCTGGGAATACTGTCGATGGGCTGCAGGAACTGGTAGGCGACACGCACCTCCTCGCCGGCAATGGTTTCGTCGCGAAACATCACCAGGTCGGGCACCACGTTGTCGGGGGCCTTGATCGCCGGAATGTCCTTGTCGCCGGCCAGCAGCTCATTCTTGAAACCGAGCACCTGGTAATACACGGTGTCATCTTCATCGGCCCGCAGGATCAGGCGGGCCGGCGCCGGAAAGTTAACCCTGGCCTGACCGTTCTCCAGCTTCACCAGGCGGGCAATGGCCCGCACATTGACCGCCAGAGCCTGATCGTAGGGCTGATTGGCGATACTGTTGGCGACGTTGTGGGTAACGATGATGGAGATCGGCCACAGGAACAGCAGCGGCGCGAGCATCCAGTCGAGGATCTCGCCGAACAGGGAGTTGAAGGACTTGCCGTCGGCGGCAGACTCGTCCGCCCCCTTGCGCCACCTAGGCGACCACATCCGGCTTTTCCAGGCAGTACCCCAGGCCGCGCACGGTGACGATCTGCACCCCGCTCTGCTCAAGCTTCTTGCGCAGGCGATGAACGTAGACCTCGATGGCGTTGTTGGAGACTTCCTCGCCCCAGCCGCACAGGTGATCCACCAACTGCTCCTTGCTCACCAGACGACCGGCACGCAGCAGCAGGACCTCCAGCAAACCCACTTCCCGGGCTGACAATTCGACGACCTGGCCATCGATCTTGACCACGCGATCGGCCTGATCGTAAACGAGGCGGGCGTATTCGATGCAGCGGGCCTGGCCAGTGCCACGACGTGTCAGGGCGCGCACGCGGGCTTCCAGTTCGGGCAGGGCGAAAGGCTTGGTCAGGTAATCGTCAGCTCCCGCGTCGAGCCCGCGGACACGATCTTCGATGCCATCCTGAGCGGTGAGAATCAGGACAGGCATGGCGCACTTGCGTGAGCGCAGGCGGCGAAGCACTTCGATTCCCAGCAACTTCGGCAAGCCGAGATCGAGGATGAGCAAATCGAAGGTCTGGCTCAATAGCGCGGCATCGGCATCCGCACCATTGGGCACGTGATCGACAGCATAACCAGCTTTTTTCAGCGCCCGGCACAAGCCATCGGCGATGATCAGATCGTCCTCAGCCAACAAGATCCGCATGACGTATTTGAACGGGCAGAAGTGTAAGTTTGAAGTAAGCGGGATCCGGCATATTCGAACCGCTGTTCTCCTTTTACTCGGTCTTGGGGGCAAGGTCGCGGTTTACGCTGCGACAAAGCCTCGGGGGATTGGGCCGCCCGACGGACCATCCCCCGCCGTCTTTTTGCCCTTGCCGAGACAGCAACGCCCGCCACGCATCCGTGATCGGGCTCCGCATTTCCCGGCATATCCGCCGACATCTTCCAGAACGAATTCCGCTCAAGTCTAGCACAGGGCAGCTTCGCCCATTCCGACCCAGATCGGGCATGAGCCCTATGCCATGAAAAAACCCCGGCTGCCTTTCGGCAGACCGGGGTTTTTGATATGGCGTCCGTCAGGGGCCGAAGCCCCGGACGAAGGTAGGTGCTTAGTGACCCGACGCGCCGGAGGCGCCGATGCCGGTTTCGGACCGGATCAGCTGGGCAGCAAAGTCGGCCCGTTCCTGCTGGGCGTTGGCGCTGCGATCGAGGATCGAGAACAGCCAGATGCCCACGAAACCGATGGTCATCGAGAACAGGCAAGGCGAGGTGTAGGGGAACCAGGCAGAACCCTTCGGGTTGCCAAGGGTGACTTCCCAGACGGACGGGGAAACCACGGTCAGCGCGACGGAAGCGATCAGACCCAGGAAGCCGCCGATCACCGCACCCTTGGTGGTGCAATCCTTCCACAGCACGCTCATGAAGAGCACCGGGAAGTTGGCGGACGCGGCGATGGCGAAGGCCAGGGACACCATGAAGGCGATGTTCTGCTTTTCAAAGGCGATACCCAGGACCACCGCGATGAAGCCAAGAACGATGGTGGTGATGCGGGACACGCGCAGTTCGGCGGCGGAGTCTGCATTGCCCTTCTTGAACACCGTGGCGTACAAGTCATGGGACACAGCGGAAGCACCGGACAGCGTCAGGCCGGCAACCACAGCCAGAATGGTGGCGAAGGCAACCGCGGAGATGAAGCCGAGGAAGACGTTGCCGCCGACAGCGTTGGCCAGGTGGATAGCCGCCATGTTGCCGCCGCCCTTCAGAACGCCCTTGGCATCCAGGAAGGTCGGATCGGTCAGCACGAAGGTGATGGCGCCGAAACCGATGATGAAGGTCAGGATGTAGAAGTAACCGATCCAGACAGTCGCCCAACCCACGGACTTGCGAGCTTCCTTGGCATCCGGCACGGTAAAGAAGCGCATCAGGATGTGGGGCAGACCGGCGGTGCCGAACATCAGCGCCATACCGAAGGAGATGGCGGAGATCGGATCCTTCACGAAGGAACCCGGGCCCATGATGGAGTCGCCCTTGGCGGCAGCGAGGACAGCGATGTCCTTGCCCGTCTTGGCGGCTTCCTCGATGAGCTTGGCGTCCTTGAGAGCCAGACCGGTCTTGATTTCAACAGCCTTGGCAAACATCGCTTCGGGGCTGAAACCAAACTTGATGAGCACCATGAAGGCCATGAAGGAGGCGCCGCACAGCAGCAGCACAGCCTTGATGATTTGCACCCAGGTGGTGGCAGTCATGCCGCCGAAGAGCACGTACACCATCATCAGCGCGCCAACGATCACCACCGCCATCCAGTACTCGAGACCGAAGAGCAGCTTGATCAGCTGACCGGCACCGACCATCTGGGCGATGAGGTAGA
>JAOAUC010000052.1 GCA_030157785.1 Zoogloea oleivorans | reverse complement strand
CCAGCCTGGTCAATCTGGTGGACGTGATGCTGGTGTTCGCCTGCGGCCTGCTCGCTGCGCTTGCGGCCAGCACCCAGGGCGCGCTGGCTCCGCCGAAACCTGTGGACAAGGGGCAATCCATTGAACGCCCCGCCGACGGCATGGGCCATGCCGGTGCCGGCTTCGATCGGGTCGGCGAAGTTTTTCGCGACCCGAAGACCGGCCAACTGATCCTGATTGAACCGGGCAAAGCGCAGAAGCCGTAGGCGATCGCCGCTCCACGATTAACGCCAAAGCACTACATGTTGATCAATCTAGCCATACAAATACTACATAAGGCATTTATCTTGACACTTGGACAAGCAGCCCACTAAACTCTTCTTTGTCATTGGTTCCCCGCAAGGGGATGAAAAGGGAAGCTGGTGCGAGGCCAAGGCCTCAAATCCAGCACTGCCCCCGCAACTGTAATCGGCGAGTTTCGTGCCCCCACTGCCACTGGATGCGCTCCGGGAAGGCTGGCACGACACCGGGACCCGAGAGTCAGGAGACCTGCCATGGCCCATTCTTTCATTGCTTTTGGGGCGGGGTGTCCCTGAAACGAGGTGTCTTTCTGTCGCCACCGTGCGTCAGTCCGGATTGCAGGGTACAAACCCGGGCATTCGCACTGCCTCCGGCCCGGATCCTCGATTCTCCGCCCCCCATTACGGAGAATCGCCTTGTACGCCACCGTCCTCACTCCTTCCAGCGGCAACGCGTCCACCATTGCCGCCCTGCAGGTCATTCGCCGCAACGGCTCGGTTGTTGCCTTCAATGCCGACAAGATCAGCGTGGCCATGACCAAGGCCTTCCTGGCCGTGGAAGGCAGCGCCAGTGCGGGCTCCTCTCGTGTGCGGGAAATCGTCGGACGCCTCACCGACACCGTGCTGCGCGCCCTGACCCGGCGCCTGCCCGACGGCGGCACCGTGTCCATCGAGGACATCCAGGATCAGGTCGAACTGGCCCTGATGCGCTCCGGCGAACACGATGTGGCCCGCGCCTACGTGCTGTACCGGGAACGCCGCACCGCCGAGCGGGCTGCCACGCCCTCCGGCGCCGGCGATATGCCGGTGCTGCACGTGCTGGACGGCGACAAGCGCACTCCCCTGGACACGGCCCACCTTCTCAAGAACTGTGAAGCGGCGTGCTCAGGGCTGGGCGATGTCGTCAGCGCCAGAACGGTGCTCGAACATGCGCTGAAGAACCTGTACGACGGCGTTCGCCTCACCGACGTGGACCAGGCCCTGATCCTCGCCGCCCGCAGCCTGATCGAGCGCGAACCGGCCTACAACCAGGTCACCGCCCGCCTGCTCCTCGTCAGCCTCGGGCGGGAAGTGCTCGGCGGCAGGCCTGGCCTCGACGAACTGGCCGGCCGGTACGTTGATTACCTGCCCGACTTCATCCGGCAAGGGATTGCCGCCGAACTCCTCGACCCGCGCCTGGCCGAGTTCGATCTGTCTCGCCTTACCGCCGCGCTCCGCCCCGAGCGGGATTGCCAGTTCGGCTACTTGGGCCTGCAAACGCTGTACGACCGCTACTTCCTGCACATCGACGGACGCCGTATCGAATTGCCGCAGATCTTTTTCATGCGTGTGGCAATGGGCCTGGCCCTCAATGAAATCGACCGTGAAACCCGGGCCATCGAGTTCTACGACCTGATTTCCAGCTTCGACTTCATGTGCTCGACGCCAACCCTGTTCAACAGCGGCACACGCCATCCGCAGCTTTCGTCCTGTTACCTCACCACGGTCTCGGACGATCTGGAGGGCATTTACCAGGCCGTCAAAGAAAACGCCCTGCTGCAGAAATATGCCGGAGGCCTCGGCAACGACTGGACGCCGGTGCGTGCCCTCGGCAGCCGCATCAAGGGCACCAACGGCCACAGCCAGGGCGTGATCCCCTTTCTGAAGGTGGTCAACGACACCGCTGTCGCAGTAAACCAGGGCGGCAAGCGCAAGGGCGCGGTGTGCGCCTACCTCGAGACCTGGCACCTCGACATCGAGGAGTTCCTCGAGTTGCGCAAGAACACCGGCGACGAGCGGCGTCGCACCCATGACATGAACACCGCCAACTGGATCCCCGACCTGTTCATGAAGCGGGTCGTCGACAACGCCGAGTGGACCTTGTTCTCTCCCGTAGAGACGCCCGACCTCCACGACAAGTACGGTGCCGACTTCGAGGCCACCTACAGCGCCTATGAGGCCAAGGCCGCTGAAGGCGGGCTGAGCCTGTTCAAGCGTATTCCCGCGGTGCAACTGTGGCGGAAGATGCTCACCATGCTGTTCGAGACCGGCCACCCGTGGATCACTTTCAAGGATGCCTGCAACCTGCGCTCGCCGCAGCAGCACGTGGGTGTCGTGCATAGCTCCAACCTGTGCACCGAGATCACCCTCAACACCTCGGACACGGAAACCGCCGTGTGCAACCTGGGCTCGGTGAATCTCCTGGCCCACCTGAAGGACGGACAACTCGACCAGGACAAGCTGGCCCGCACCGTTGGCACGGCGCTCCGCATGCTCGATAACGTGGTGGACATCAATTTCTACGCCACGCCCAAGGCGCGCAAGGCCAACCTGCTGCACCGCCCGGTAGGCCTCGGCATCATGGGCTTTGCCGACTGCCTGCATGCGTTGGGTCTTTCCTACGCATCCCTGGAAGCCATTGCGTTTGCAGACCGCAGCATGGAAGCCGTGTGTTACTACGCCTACCGGGCCTCTGCCGAACTCGCCCGGGACCGGGGCCCCTACGCCAGCTTCCGGGGCAGCCTTTGGGACCAGGGCCTGCTGCCCCTCGACACCCTTGACCTGCTTGAAGCCAGCCGCGGCAGGGCACTGGAGGTGGACCGGACGCAGACCCTCGACTGGGAGGGGCTGCGGGACCGCATCGCCCGTCACGGCATGCGCAACTCCAACTGCGTCGCCATCGCCCCGACGGCCACCATTTCCAACATCGTCGGCGTGTCGGCAAGCATCGAACCCCCGTATCAGAATCTCTACGTCAAATCCAACCTGTCCGGCGAGTTCACGGTAGTCAACGAAGCCCTGGTCCGCGACCTCAAGGCGCTCGATTTGTGGGACGAGGTGATGGTCGCCGATCTCAAGTATTTCGACGGTTCCCTGGCCCGTATCGAGCGCGTACCGGATGAACTCAAGGCCCGCTACGCCACCGCCTTCGAGATCGACCCGACATGGCTGATCGAGGCTGCAGCCCGGCGCCAGAAATGGATCGACCAGGCCCAGTCTCTCAACCTCTACCTGGCGACGCCCTCCGGCAAGAAGCTCGACGAAATCTACAAACTCGCCTGGACGCGCGGCCTCAAGACCACCTATTACCTGCGCACCCTGGGCGCCAGCCAGATGGAAAAATCAGGCGGACGCGACGAGGCAGCGCAGCAAGGCGAAGAGCCCCCCCGTTTCTGCTCCATCGACAATCCGGAATGCGAGGCCTGCCAATGAGCGCCGCCGTCCGCTTCAACGACTGGGACGAACCGGCAGCCCTTGCTGCCGGACCCGGCGGCACTTTGCAGCAGCCGCACAACGACACGCCAACGGCCGCAGATCGTCCTGCCGTCGCAGCCTTCAATCCGGCCGACAAACGCATCGTGAACGGCAAGGCCGACATCAACCAGCTGGCGCCCTTCAAGTATCCCTGGGCCTGGGAATTCTTCCTGAAGGCCAACCGCAACCACTGGACGCCGCTGGAAATCGGCATGTCCCAGGACGTGCACGACTATCACCACAAACTCAGCTCCGCCGAGCGCCACGTCTTCGAGAACGTGCTGGCTTACCTCACCACCTCCGACATCCTGGCCATGCGCAACATCGGCCTTGCCGTGATGGAGAAGATGACCGCCCCGGAGCTGCAGATCTACCAGGCCCGTCAGGTTTACGAAGAAGCCCTCCACACCTGGACCTACCAGCACTGCATCGAGACCATCGGCCTCGACCAGCAGGAGATTTACAACCGCTACCGGGTGGTGCCGGCCATCCACGGCAAGATCGCCCTGGCCAACCGGCGTCTCGAGCGGGTCATGCGCCCCGACTTCGACCTGACGGATCGCGACAACCTGCACGAATTCGCACTCTCCTACTTCTTCTTTGCGGCGATCTTCGAGGGCTGCTGGTTCTACAACGGCTTCACACCCATTTTTGCGCTGCAGCGCCGCGGATTGATGAAGGGCACCGCCGAGCAGCTCCAGTACATCATGCGTGACGAGGTGCTCCACTGCGCCTTCGGCATCCGCGTGGTGCGCGAGCTGCTGAAGGAGGAGAACCTGACCCTCGATCCCGCCGCCCTGCGCCAACTGTGGGATGAAGCCGAGGCCGCCGAACAGGCCTACGCCGGCTACATTCTCCAGACACCCATCCTCGGCTACAACGCCGAACTGCACACCGGCCAGTTCCGTTTCATGGCCAACCGCCGAGCCCGCCAGGTTGGCCTCGCCGAGCCTTTCCCCGGCGCCGAAAACGTTCTGCCGTGGCTGGACGAGCAAGCCAACCTGCGCAAGGAGAAAAACTTCTTCGAGACGCGCGTCACCGAGTATCAAACGGGTGGTGCGCTGGCCTGGGATTGATCCCGGCACAACACCCACCACACTCCACGTAGCCGGACGCCAAGCCCGCGCACCGGGCAGCTGCAGATTTAGCGACAGGTGTCCGGCCCCGCCATTCCAGTGAGGTCGGGTAAAACGGAAACGGGGTACACAGCAATCAATCCGCTGTCACGCCCCAATTGCTCCCGCAACCGTGAAACGCCTTGAACCCGACGGGGTTAAGGGCATTCCATTTCACACAACTCGCTCCTCCTCGCCCTGCCTGGCATCAGGGAGACCTTCGGCGAAGACGGCAATCGCCTGGAGGCCCAGCCAGATCGTTTTCGCGCCGGGTTCGCCGTCGTGCCTGCGGGCGAGAAAGCCACCGCACTGGGCAATCAGGCGTAACACGGTGTTCAGGGGTGGCACGGCTTTTGGGACTGGTTTTTGATTGCAAATGAAGGCGGCACGCCACTCATCGGGTTCGAACACCAGGTCGGCCGGCAGATCGGGCAGGGTCCGTCCCAGGCGCATCAAGCGGTTGATACGCCAAGCGATCACCATGTACAGGGCCAGGGTTGTCTGCAACCGATCGGCATCGGCCAGCTGCAGACGCTCGACCCGACAGCCCTCCTTGAGCACCTGGAAGAACAACTCGATCTCCCAGCGGGCGCGGTACCAGTCAAGCAACTCGACTGCCGCAGCCAGCGTGGGAACGGCCCGGTTGGTCAGAAGCCGCCAGCAAGCAGGCTTGCGGCCATCGGAGGCCTTGATTTCGGAGGCGATCAGGCACGTCACTTCGAGGACACCGCCTTGTCGATCCGGGAGCGCGACGCGTTCGACGCGCAGTGCCTGCTCGACCTGCCGAGCCTTGTGCCCACGCCCGGCGGGTATCTCGAAGCGCACGCAGCCCAGTGGCACGCCGGCCATCACCCGTTCCCACAGCTTGTCGCCTCCGGGTAGTACCCGACTGTGCTGGCAGCGCACCAGATAATCGGCCGCATGCTCCATATCGCGCGCCCTGACCAGCAAGGACAGGATGTCCGACTCCCGATCACCGATGCAGACATGCCGGGTCTCGGGAAGCGTGCGCGCCTGTTCCGCGATGCGCTCGTAGCTTTCCACCCAGCGTACGCTTTCCAGCATACCGCCTCGCGGCGCATCCCCCTTCCTGAATTCCCGTGCCCAAGTCCACGCGCTGGTGACACCCAGCGGTTCGCGCTCTGGGGTGACGACGTAGGTAGGATGCAGGTACAAGCCGCGTGGGGCATCGTAGCTGAGCGCCCCCAATCCCCTCATCGCCCGGCCGTTGTAATCGAGTTCAGTGGTGTCCTGGATACAAAGCACGACCGCGTGCTCGCTGATGCGTGCCTGACTGGCACTCGCATGGGCCATCAATACCTTCTCCCAGCCCACCTTTTCGCTATGCAGAAATCGATACGCCGCCGCCGTTTCCGCCCAGCTGTCGCACTCCACCTCGATGCGGGCACCGGGCTTCTGGCCCAGGCGCTCGGCCAGCAGAACCGCTCGCTGATTCAGCCGCCGGTCACCCAGCTCGATCGTTTTAAACTCCTGCCTTGCCCACCCCATCTGTCTCCCCAGCTAGCAAATTAGGACATTAGGGTACATTGATATTTGTTTTGTGTAACCACATAGAATTATGTTTATGGGCATAGCCAGACATCGCAGAGAAACTCACGAAGACATATGCCGGGTAAGCGTCCATGGGCCACACCGTGCGGTAGGCCTCCGGCCATTCCATCTTGACCGCAGATCTCAGGGTGCAGCTATGTCAGCCCACCTCCAGCAATGCGGCAGAACTCCCCGATCCGGCTCTGGGGCTGAGTCGGCAGACGGGTGAGGAGGTCCTTCAGATAGGCGAAGGGCTCATGCCCGTTGACAGGCGGCTAATGCCTCGCTCACGCATCCAGCGCCGCAGCTGGTTAGCGTTGACGCCATTGGCCAGGGCGACGCCGGCAACCGAGGCGCCCGGTCCGTTGCAGGCTTCGATCAAGGATCGCTTGAAGGTTTCTGTGTGGGTGCGACGGATCGGCGTGGCTTGGTGACGTTCATGTAAGTATCCACTTCTATGCGTAGTGGACACTATGGTTAGCGAGCTAAGAGTCTGCGGGAAGAGGGGTCTGTCGGA
>JAOAUC010000051.1 GCA_030157785.1 Zoogloea oleivorans | reverse complement strand
TGCCGCACAAGGTCAACCCGATCGACTTCGAGAACGCCGAAGGCAACCTGGGCCTGGCCAACAGCGTGCTGCGCCACCTGGCCGACAAGCTGCCGGTGTCGCGCATGCAGCGCGACCTGACCGACTCCACCGTGCTGCGCAACATGGGCGTGGCCTTCGGCTACGCCGTGCTGGCCTACGACTCCTGCCTGCGCGGCCTCGGCAAGCTGGAGGCCGAACCGGCCCGTCTGGCGGCCGACCTGGACGCCTGCTGGGAAGTGCTGGCCGAGCCGATCCAGACCGTGATGCGTCGCTACGGCATCGAAAACCCCTACGAGCAACTCAAGGAACTGACCCGCGGCAAGGGCATCACCAAGGAAGCGCTGCAGGAGTTCATCGGCACGTTGGCCATCCCCGAATCCGAAAAGGCCCGCCTGATGCAGATGACCCCGGGCAGCTACACCGGCAAGGCCGCCGAGCTGGCCAGGCGCATCTAAGGGGCAAGCACGGCGTTTAGGGGCGTGTAGGGGCGACTTCAGTCGCCCACACCCCCCGTGAATCACCCACAAGCCCTTGACCGAAGTCCGCAGGCGACTGAAGTCGCCTCTACACGGCACTCATTGCCGCACCTGTCCGAACCTTTGTCGGAGAATATGAATGGCATTTGCAGACAAGCTGAAGACGCTTCCGGGCGTCTCCCACCTGGCGTCAATCCAGCTGCTCAACGCCGCTGACGAAGTGGTGGCGACCATCGAAAACAAGCCCGGCCAGGCCGGCTCGCTGTCGGTGTACAACCACCTCGCGCAAATCCACGGCGCCATCACCCCGGACGCCGCCACCCAGGGTATCGAGATCTACGCCGAGCACAGCGAGGATGCGCGCCTCAACCCCGGCAAGCATCCCAACATCGACCGTCTGATCGGTCTGGTGGAGCGGGGCGAGACGCTGCGGGTGAAACACGTTTTTGCGGCCTGAACGTCGCGACGCTGCCAATCAAAAGGGCTGCCGTTTGGCAGCCCTTTTGTTTTTTGGGTCAGTTGCCCTCCGGCCGTCGCACCGCCAGCAGCCGGATGAGGCCGAGGCCGATGGCGATGCCGACCGAATCGGCCAGCCAGTCCATCGGTTCGCCCACCCGGTTGGTGGTGAATTGGTCCTGCGCCACTTCGATCAGCAAGCCGTAGAGCACCAGCCCGCCGGCGACCCGCAGACTGCGTGACGGCCAGCCGGCCCAGCCCATCAGCATCAGGACCGCGAAGGCAGCGCAGTGGTGGAGCTTGTCCTGGAAGGCGACGACCATCGGCACCACGGGCTGCGGGATCATCGCCAGGGTGAAGATGACCACCAGGGCGACGACGAAGCCACTGCGCAGGACGAAAGGGGAGAGGCGGGAGAGCATGTGAGGGCAGCGAAAGTGGGATGCGGCGCGCATTGTAACGGCCTCGCTTCAGGCTCGGGCGGCTTCCCGGGCCTGCCGGCGAGCAGCCAGCCATTCCCATACCAGCCCGCTCGGAGAGTCCTGGCCGGTGAGAACGAACTTGAGGGTGTGGCCGTTGAACAGGGTCAACGCGAGATCCTTGCGGCCCCGTTCGCTGCCGACGAAAAGGATCTGGTCGCCGAGGCGGATTTCCTGTTCGTCGTCCGGCAGCAGGCGTGGCGGGTCGCCTTCGCGCAGCAGCAGCAAGGCCCGGCAGGGCAGCGCGGGGCGGTCGGTGACCGGTGTGCGCAGCAGGTCGGTGAGCCGCAGCGGCTGTTCGTGACGCATCAGCATCCGATACACGGAGGGCGCCTGGGGGAGGTTGATGGCCACACTCCACACGGCCGGCACGTCCCAGCCGAAGCGGCCGGTCAGTTCGTCCAGCAATGTCTTGGCCCAGGCGCTGTCGGCGTGCCGGACGGTGTCGAGAAACGGGGCAAGGAGCGGTGTGGTCAGAATGGCCAGGCATTCGTGGGAGACGATCTCGCTGGGCACCATCGCGAAGTCGGACTCGAAGGCGTCGAACAGGGCCCGGTTGGCAACCTGATTCTGGCGCAGCACGGTGAACAGGCGGGGATTGAGCTCCCGCGCGGTGACGACGATGGACAGGTTATTCACGTCGTTGCCGGTGGCTGCAACGATGCCAACCGCGTCGGCGATGCCGGCGGCGCGCAGGGCTTCGGTGCCGGTGCCGTCGCCCTTGACCCAGGTGTGGGCCGGGTCTGCGGGTGGGGCCCGGTCGATGATGCTGACCGGCAAGTCGGCGTTCTCCAGCGCTTCGGTCATGACCTTGCCGAAGCTGCCGTAGCCGCATAACACCCACTTGCCGCGGGGCGGTTCCCGGTGGCGGGTGATGGTGGTGCCGGGCAGGCCGGTGAGCCACAGGAGCAGGTTGTAGGCCGCCGGCGAGTGCAGGGCGAGGGCCATGTATTCGCCGAACTTCTCGAAGGGGTTGATGATGTGGCGGGTGCCGAAGGAGGCCATGTTGGCCACCGTATCGGCGTGCTCGGCGCGGCACAGGGCGGGCAGCGCCGGGGCCAGCAGGCGGGCGGCGATGGCCACGGCCAGATTGGTGTTGTCGTCGTTGGTGAGGGCGATCACCCCGCGGCAGTATCGGCTGGTGAGTCCGGCAAAAATCAGCGTGTCGGGCTTGCCCGCATCGGCACACAGGGCCGGCATGTCGGCCGAGTAGCTTTGCAGTTCCAGATCGCCAACCTTGGCTTCGTCCAGTTCGATGACCACCGCCCGGTAGCCCAGTTCATCCAGCGCCTTGCAGATCAGGCGGCCGGTTTCGCCGTAGCCGCAGACCAGGAAGAAGTGCTCCCGCAGACGCCGCACCTGGCGCGAAAAGCGCTGTACGGCCACCGCGTTGAGGAAGTTCTTGTCCTGCAGCATCGCGAACACGGTGCCCAGCGTGTAGGCCCAGCCGATCACCGACAGGTAGATGCACAGGGTCACCCACAAACGCTGCTGCTCGGAAAAAGCGTAGGGAATTTCGCCAAAGCCGATGGTCGTGGCGGTGTAGCTGAAGAAGTAGGTGGCGTGGAAGAAGCTCAGGCGCTGGATGGCGCCGTTGGCGTCCGGCGGGCCGGGCACCAGCGTGAGCCCGAGCACCGACACCGCGAAGATCACGATCAGGACGATCAGCGGCGGACGCAGTCGCCGCAGGACGAGGAAAATCGTGCTGGTGGGGGTGCTGCCGGCGTCCATGCTCTTAGCGACGCTGCATGATGGTTTCGGCCATCAGGATGACCACCGAGATCACGTTGGCGAAGAGGGCACCGCCCGACAGGGAGACGATGCTCGACATGGCGCCGGCGGTGAGCCCGGTGCCGGCGACGTGGATCGTGTAACCCCACACCATCGCGGCGGCCAGCAGTTGCAGGTCGGCCACCAGGCTGGTGGCCAGGTGCACCGCGCCAATCTGCGTGCGGTCGCCGAACTTGAGCACGGTGGCGATCAGGTTCACCACGATGGCCGCGAAGAGCTCGTAGATGTCGTGATGGACCGGGTTGTCGATGTCGCCAATGAAGAAGCCGAAGTTGAGCGTGGCGGCGAAGACAATGAAGAAACCGAAGATGACTTTTTCGAGGTTCATCGGGCAGGGGGGCGGGTAGACGGGAATGCCGGAATCGTAGCATCCGCAAAGGGTGAGGGGCTGGCCGGAAGCAAAGGAGATCGCATCCGGACAGGGCGCGTTGTGGCCGGGTAACTGAATAAAAAAACAGGCCCGGAATTTGCCTTGTTGACGCGGGTTTGTGGGTGGACATAATGTCCGCAAAAATACCCAGCGAAGAGATTGCAATGACCACCATCCTGACCACCGGGGCCGGCACCGACGCCGCCCTGCGTTACCTCTCCGCCGCCAAGCAGCACCATTCCCAGGCCGAAATCGCCCGTCACCTTGGTGTGGACACGCGCACCGTACGCCGCTGGGAGGCCCGCCAGACCCAGCCGCCGGCCTACATCGTCCATGCCCTGCAGCAACTGCTGCCACTCGAATTGCCGCTGGAAGACGACACCGCGCCTTTCCGCTTCATCGACCTGTTTGCCGGCGTGGGCGGCATCCGCATGGCCTTCGAAGGCATCGGCGGGCGCTGCGTTTTTACCAGCGAGTGGGACAGCTACGCCCAGAAAACCTACGCCGAAAACTACCGGCGCGACGGCCACGCCATCAACGGTGACATCACGCAGATCGACGCGAAGGACGTCCCCGACCACGATGTGCTGCTGGCCGGTTTTCCCTGCCAGCCTTTCTCGATTGCCGGTGTCTCCAAGAAGAACGCCCTCGGCCGGGCCCACGGGTTTTCGGATGAAACGCAGGGCACCCTCTTTTTTGACGTGTGCCGCGTCATCGACGAAAAGCAGCCCCGCGCCTTCCTGCTCGAAAACGTCAAGAACCTCACCTCCCACGACAAGGGCCGCACCTTCGACGTCATCAAGCGCTCGCTCGACGAGCTCGGCTACGACATCTCCTGCCGCGTTGTCGATGGCGCCCACTTCGTGCCCCAGCACCGCGAACGCATCCTCATCGTCGGCTTCCGCCGCGATCTCGGCGTGCAGTTCGACTGGGACGCGTTGCCCCTGCCCGGCAAGGGCAACCATACCCTTGGCGAAATCCTGCACCGCACCGACGGCAGCGAATCCGTGCTGGCATGGGACGGCGACAAATACTTCGACCACACCGGCCGCAAGGTGCCAGACAAATACACCCTCACCCCCAAGCTGTGGGAATACCTGCAGAACTACGCCGCCAAGCACAAGGCCAAGGGCAACGGCTTCGGCTTCGGGCTGGTTTTTCCCAACAGCGTCACCCGCACCCTGTCGGCCCGCTATTACAAGGATGGCTCCGAAATCCTCATTTATCAGGGCGAAGACAAAAACCCGCGCCGGCTCACGCCGCGGGAGTGCGCGCGGCTGATGGGGTTTCCGGATTCGTTCAGGATTCCGGTGTCGGATACTCAAGCCTACAAGCAGTTTGCGGGTGAGGTTGTCGTTCCAATGCTTGAGGCTGCGGCTAAACTCATGGCTCCGTCATTGGCTAAAGAGGTGCCGGCGCCCCGTGTGGTTGCGGTAGCGCTGCCTAAAGACATCATGAGTTCTGGCCGCTGGACCAAGGAGCAACTCAAGCTCGCTTTTCATCTGTACTGCCAATTACCGTTCGGCAAGCTGCATTCAAGAAACGCCGAAATCATCCGCCTTGCCGAATTGATCGGGAGGACGCCGTCGGCGGTGGCGATGAAGCTCGTAAATTTCGCAAGCCTCGATCCGTCGATAACCAATTCCGGGCGTAGCGGCCTCGGTAATGCCTCAGCGCTCGATCGCGAAATCTGGGATGAATTCCAATCCGATTGGGAGGGTTTGGCAATGGAGTGCCTTGAGCTTAGGAAGCTGCTCGGTGGGCCCAGCGTGGACGTTGCGGAAGCGGAACTTGCTGATGAAGAAGCGCTTCTGGTGGACTACTCTGGCGAGACGCGTCGGGTCTTTACCGAGCAGCGTGTAAAGCAGAACTTCTTTCGCCGCTCCGTTCTGGCCAGCTACCGTGGACGTTGCTGCATGTCGAAGCTGTCCGATTCCCGCCTGCTCGTCGCAAGTCATATCGTTCCATGGAGCAAAGACAAGGCCAATCGGCTAAACCCAAGCAACGGACTGTGCTTGTCTGCGATTCACGATAGGGCTTTCGATAAGGGTTTGATCTCGCTAACTGACGATTTCCGGATCCTTGTATCGGATGATCTTAAACGTCAGGGCAGTTCGTTTATCGACGACATTTTGCTCCCCTTGGAGGGGCGGTCCATCGAATTGCCAGAGCGATTTGCGCCATCGGCCGAGTTCATCAAACACCATCGCGAGTCGCTTTTTGTCGACAATCGGGGCGCCTGAATATGGCGGAGGCTGGGTATTGTGTCTTTGAGTATTTGTATCGGGATGCCGGCAACTACAAGGCTTGGGGCAAGTTATTGCTTGAAGGTGGGCTTAGCGACGACGACATCAAGGCGCTATGCGAACGCTTCGACAGCGGCGAATTTTTTATTGCCGAGCAGATCGGTGTGCCAACGCTCTACCAAAAACTGTGGGATGAATGTGGGAACGAGCATTCAGATGAGCTTGACCACATTTGGCACGAATTTCATTGCATCCGCCCCGCAACACAAGATGACTTGAAGTCCTTAATGCCTTGGGGGAAGGCCGCCACGCTGAAGGCTACGATAACTGGGGTTCCGAAGTGGAACGAAGCCTTATCAACGAACTGGCCTGATCCGTTGAAGTGGTAGAGGCGATGGATGTGCTGGTGTTGCACGAGGACGCCTTTGATGAGTTTTTCCGACCCTTTCGCCACCCTGACGCACAGCATGACATCTGGGGAGGTCTTGGCCTCGAAACCTTCGGGGCAGATTTCGAACTAGTTCGGTGTTTCGATATTGATCGCGTCTGGACCGTCATAGACGGTGACTCTGGGCGCGATCAATGGATTACGCCCGGTATCCGCTACGTGAACCGAATTTGTTACCTGCTCACTGAAAGGCCGCACAACGGTCTTGATGTCGATTTTCGTTGCCCACTCCGTCCGAACTCGCTAACGCCTCTCGGTTTGAAGCGTCAAATCAACAGGCTAGAGGCCGCTTTCAAGTCAGTGGAGCGCGTGAGATAGGGATGAATCCCTTTGGGGCGGGTTCAACCCGACCCAAAGGGACTTTCAGCGCTTACACCTTCCGATAAATCTCCGCCCCCGTCTTCACGAACTCGATGGCCTTGGTCTCCATGCCTTTCTCGA
>JAOAUC010000050.1 GCA_030157785.1 Zoogloea oleivorans | reverse complement strand
GCGGCACTAGTACCTGAAACTAGCGCGTCTACCAATTTCGCCATCTGGGCAACGAGCTCAAAATTATAGAGTAGAAAATATCCGTGTCAATATCCAAGTCGAAAAACATCCAAAAACTGAGCAAGCTGCGTCGCAGCGATCCTTTTTTCGAGCGTGAATGCCAAAAGTACGACTTCCCGCTCCCTAGTCGTGAATTCATTATCCAGATCCTCGCCGAGCAGGGGGTGCCGATGCCCTTCGCCGAGCTTGTAGTTGCGATGGATATCCAGGAAGTCGAGCGCGAATTCTTTGAGCGGCGCATGTTCGCCATGGAGCGCGATGGCCAGGTTATGCGCAACCGGCGCAATGCTTACCTGTTGCCCTCAAAGGCGGATCTGATCCGCGGTACTGTGCAAGGCCACCCCGATGGTTACGGCTTTGTTGCGTCGGATGACGAGGGGCCGGATATCTTCCTCGGGCCCAACGAGATGCGCGAAGTGCTGCATGGCGACCGGGTAATGGTCCGAGTAGCCGGCTTGGATCGCCGCGGTCGTCCGGAAGGCAAACTGGTCGAGGTACTTGAGCGCGCCAACACGCGCATCGTTGGCCGAGTGCTGATTGAGAACGGCGTCACGCTGGTGGTGCCGGAGAATCGTCGTATCTCCCAGGAAATTCTGCTCGCACCCGGTGCAAAGTCGAAGGCGGTGGCCGGGCAGGTGGTCGTCGTGGAGCTCGTTGAACAGCCTACGCGCTACGCGCAGCCAATCGGCAAGGTTGTCGAAATTCTGGGAAATTACGCCGATCCGGGGATGGAGATCGAGATTGCCCTGCGCAAGCACGAGCTTCCCTTCGAGTTCTCGAAGGCGGCAAAGGAGCAGGCGCGGCGCTTGCCCGACAAGGTTCGCAAGATGGACTGGAAGGGCAGGGAAGACATTACGGCGCTCCCGCTGGTCACCATCGACGGCGAGACTGCCAGGGACTTTGACGACGCAGTCTTCTGTGAGCGTGAGGGGCGTGGCTTCCGCCTGGTTGTAGCGATTGCCGATGTATCCCATTACGTGTCCGTGGGGTCGGCGCTGGACAGCGAGTCCTATGACCGGGGCAATTCGGTGTATTTCCCCCGGCGCGTGATTCCGATGTTGCCGGAGAAGATCTCAAACGGACTGTGCTCCCTCAATCCGCAGGTCGAGCGTCTGTGCATGGTCTGCGATATGTCCCTGTCCCAGACCGGCGTGATCAAGCAATACCGGTTTTATCCGGCAGTGATGTTCTCGAAGGCGCGGCTTACCTATAACCAGGTGGCAGCGGCGCTTTACGACAAGGATCCTGCTGCACTCGAAGTCATCGGCGAACTGCTGCCGCATCTGCAGAATCTGGACAAGCTTTTCCGTGTACTGCTCAAGGCGCGCGCCAAGCGGGGGGCGATCGACTTCGAAACCCAGGAAACGCGGATGATCTTTGACGACAACGGGAAGATCGAGAAGATCATTCCCGAAAGTCGCAATGATGCCCATCGCCTCATTGAGGAGTGCATGTTGGCCGCCAATGTGTGTGCCTCGGAATTTCTGCAGGCCCACGAACAACCGGCCCTGTATCGCGTCCATGAAGGCCCTACACCGGAAAAGCTCGCCAAGCTGCGGGAGTTTCTCGGGGAGTTTGGACTGCAGTTGCCTGGTGGTGACGAGCCGAAGGCTGCCGATTACGCCAAGCTACTCGAAGCCCTCAAGGGTCGGCCGGATCTCCAGCTGCTTCAGACGGTAATGCTCCGCTCACTGCGCCAGGCAGTTTATAGCCCGGACAACCTCGGCCACTTCGGTCTGGCCTACGAGGCTTATACTCACTTCACGTCGCCAATCCGGCGCTACCCGGATCTCCTTGTGCATCGCGCCATCAAGGCGGTTTTGACCGGTGAGCATTACAAGCCCGCTCAGGATGCCGGCGACTGGAGTGCCATCGGTGTGCATTGCTCAATGACCGAGCGCCGCGCCGATGAGGCCGACCGGGATGTCGAGAACTGGCTCAAGTGCTTCTACATGCGCGACCGTATCGGTGAGGAGTTCGACGGAAGCGTTTCGTCGGTGGTACCGTTCGGCCTCTTTGTCGCGCTCGACGATGTTTTTGTCGAAGGGCTTGTGCATATCTCGGATCTGGGCACCGATTATTTCCACTTTGACGATGCCCACCACACGCTGGTTGGCGAACGAACGGGTGAGCGTTATCGCCTGTCCGACCGTATCCGCGTGCAACTCGTGCGAGTAAACATGGAGGCCAGCAAGATCGACTTCCGGCTTGTTCAAGGGCCTCAGCGGGCAACGGAGAGAGTGGGCAAGACTGCGCGCGACAAGCAGCTTGCCAGCGAAGCCGTGGTTCCCGTTCGAACGGATAAACCCAAGCTTGCGACAACGCCTAAGCCCGGCAAGGTAAAAACCTCCAAATCACCCAAGGCAGCAAAGACCGCCAAACCAAGCAAAAGCGCGGTTGGCGGTGTAAAGAAGAAAGCAAAAGTCCGTGTCTGATAGCGCCAGTTCCCGTCTTATTTACGGTTTTCACGCCGTACTTGCCAAGCTCCGCCACGATCCCGAGGGCATCTTCGAGATCTTTACCGACGCCCAGCGTAACGACGCCCGGGCGCGCGACCTCGTTCGCCATGCAGAACAACTGGGCATGCGTATTATCCCGTCCGAGGGAGAGCGTCTCGACAAAATGGTCGGCACCCGCCGGCATCAGGGTGTCGTTGCCAGGATCGACGGCCGCCGCAAGGAATTGAAGTTGCCCGATGTGCTGGATGGTCTGACGGAGCCGGCCTTGTTCCTGGTTCTTGATGGAATTCAGGATCCGCACAACCTGGGGGCCTGTCTGCGCGTCGCTGACGCTGCAGGCGCGCACGCCGTCATCGCCCCGAAAGACAAGGCTGTCGGCCTGAACGCCACTGCTGTCAAGGTTGCCAGTGGCGCCGCCGATACGGTTCCTTACGTGACGGTGACGAATCTGGCCCGGGCCTTGCGGGAAATGCAGGAAGCTGGTGTGTGGATCCTCGGTGCAGCGGGTGAGGCAGAGAAGTCCTTGTACACCGTTGACCAGACGGGGGCCATCGCCTGGGTTCTCGGTGCCGAAGGTGACGGCCTGCGCCGGCTGACGCGCGAAACTTGTGACGAGCTGGTGCGTATTCCGATGTATGGGAGTGTGGAAAGCCTTAACGTCTCTGTTGCCAGCGGCCTTTGCCTTTTTGAAGCGCGGCGTCAGCGTGGCCCGCAAGCCTGAGCATGAAGGTGGACTACGCCGAGGCGCGCAAGCTTCTCCGGCAAAGCAGGAGCGGGGCTCTCGGGTCCCACTCCGTTACGGCACCGGGCTACCCCTTCGTTACGCTGCTTCCCTATGTGCTTGACGAGGCATGTCGGCCCTTGTTCCTGTTGAGCGGGCTCGCCGAGCACACCCGTAATCTTCTTGCCGACTCCCGCGCCAGTTTTCTGGTGGCTGACGGGGAGGGGGGGGCGCTGCAACAGGCCAGGCTCACACTGGTCGGAACGGTCAAGCCGATGAGCCTGAGCGAAGCTGCTGTTGCTCGCTACCTACGCTACAGCCCTGAATCATCAGATTATCTGGCCCTGGGCGATTTCCGTTTTTTCCGGATGGCGCCAGAGAGGGTGCGCTTTATCGGAGGGTTTGCCCGGATGGGGTGGGCCGACGCAATGAATCCTCCGGCTGTTCTCGATGCGGCCGCCGAGCAGGAGTTGGTGGCTGCCCTTGAGGGCCTGACGCCTGTTGGCGTGTCCTTGCTGGGACTGGATTTTGAAGGCCTGGATACAAGCATCTGCGGCAACTTTCGTCGTTTCGACTTGCGTCCTGTGAGTCTGACCCTTGAGGCACTTCATGCGGCAGCCGAAGCCTTGTTAAGCCATATGGAGGATTTTTCCCCCGGCGACGGCTGCTCGAATCTGGCCTAGATTCAGTTCACCCGGTTGAGCTTGTCCATGTACTGCTTGGTAAACACCCGGTCGGGAAGGTCTTTGGCCGTCATCTGGGAGTAGCGGAGGATGGAAACATCGCCTTTCTTGAGGGCATCTTCCATGACCAGCTGGGTTGGCCGGATGCGCCCCCCCAGGTTCTGGAACTTCTCGTAACGGCAGACCTTCAGCAGGCGGTCGGACAGGGAATAGAACTCTGCCTTGTGGGGCCAGTTATTGGACTGCCGGACCCAGTAAAGCACCTTTGCGTAAGTGACACCCCGATCCACCGCGGCAAGTTCGAGGACGTACATCTTTTCGCCGTCGATTGTTTCGGTGCGGAGGATCTTCGGCTCGTAATCGCCGGAGAAGTTTGCGCGCGCCAGATCCCCGTTGGCTACCTGACCGGTCAGCCGTTGCGCCAGTGAGAGTCTGACCGGCTGGGAGATGTTTGGCATGAATACCCAAAGGTCCCGCCCCCTCATCAGCATCGCCTGTCCCCGATCGGATTCCGGCTCGAGAATCTGAACGATCGTGTTTTCGTTGCCCTTGGAAAGAATCCTGTATTTCCGTTGATCCAACTGCTCCCCCGGACTGGAGGAGTTGATGTCGATGACGACCTGAAAGCCGTCGTTGGGGAAGCGGACCTCATCAGCCTTTGCTACAACTGTGCGTGCGGTTTCCGCATCATCCGCACGGGCAAAGCCGCTGGAACAAAGAGTTGCGGCAGCAAGGAGAAGACCGAAGCAGCGGGCGCGAGAGCTTGGGCGATAAAAGTTAAGGCTCATAATGTTATCCTTGGAAAGCAAACAACGAAGATCAGTGCACCGATGCCAATTATTCGTATTGATAACGTAAGCAAGATATATCGACTCGGTGATCAGGATGTCACAGCCCTCGAAGGCGTGTCCCTGACCGTTGAGCCCGGTGTGTTCATGGCGATTGCAGGACCTTCCGGAAGCGGCAAATCGACGTTGTTGAATATCATGGGGTGCATCGATACGCCAAGCAAGGGTCGAGTGGAAATTGAAGGGAAGGATGTGTCCGGGCAGACACCCGATGAGCTGGCCGATGTGCGTGCCAGAACCATCGGCTTCATTTTCCAGACCTTTAATCTGCTGCCCGTCCTGTCTGCGGAAGAAAACGTCGAGTATCCGCTTCTGCAGATGCCGGAGATATCCCGGGAAGAGCGCACGGAAAGGGTTGCACGCAACCTGTCCATGGTGGGATTGAGCAAGTATGCGCGCCATCGACCGAACCAGCTGTCCGGCGGGCAACGTCAGCGCGTGGCCATCGCTCGCGCGCTCGTTACCAACTCCCGGGTCGTCCTCGCCGACGAGCCCACGGCTAACCTCGACCGGCGCACAGGGGAGAGCATTCTGAACCTGATGCGTGACATCAATCAGAACTCCGGCACTACATTCGTCTTCTCGACCCACGACAAGCGGGTCATGAATCGTGCAGATCGTCTGGTAAGGATGGAGGACGGAAAAATTACGGCGTTGGGCCTGAGGCGTGATGGCGCCTGGATTTTTGTTCAGGATCGACGTACGCCGGGAGACGATCCTGACATTTGATTGGTTTTTGAAAGATACGAGGAAAAGATGGACAGTTTCAATTCGGGGCTTCGCCGGTTAGCGCTTGCGTTCTCGTCCCTGGCTTTCTGCGGCGTCGCTGCAGCGGCCGGCGATGCGGATCTGGATCTTGATCTAGACGATAAGGAGGCCGGCGCAGTCAAGACCGGTGGTCAGCTTCAGTTTGATGTGGCGCGCACTTATGCCAAACCCGAACACTGGTCCATGGCTCGCGCCCGTGCTGAAGTATTCGCCCAAGGTGGCAGCGAAAGTCTCAAGTGGAAAGTGTCCGGACGGGCTGATGCTGATGCGGTCTTCGCGATCGATTCCGGCTTTTATCCTGATGCGGTGCGCAGGGACCAGCAGTATCAGTTCCAGGTACGGGAAACCTTTGTTGACTTCTCCGCCGGAGAGATAGACTTCAGAATCGGCCGCCAGCACATTGTCTGGGGGGAAATGGTCGGTTTGTTCTTCGCTGACGTCGTGTCGGCCCGTGATCTTCGCTCATTCTATCTGCCCGATTTTGAGCAGCTTCGGATCCCCCAGTGGGCGGCGCGTGCCGAGTATTACTTTGGCGAAACGCACGCAGAACTGGTCTGGATTCCTGTTCCCAGTTACGACAACATCGGTAAGCCCGGGTCGGAGTTCTATCCGCTACCCAGGGGGGCCAATGTTCGTGGTGAAGTCAAACCGGACTCGTCGCTTGGCAACACCAACTGGGGCGGGCGCCTGTCACGGCTTGTCGGGGGCTGGGATCTGTCGGGCTTTTATTACCGCAGCCTCGATGTCGCGCCCACCTTCTATGTTGTCGGCGCCAACGAGTTCCAGCCACGTCATGAGCGGATCTCGCAGCTGGGCGGAACTCTGGCCAAGGATTTTGGTGACTTCGTTCTGAAGGGGGAGGTGGTTCATACCCGCGGAAGAAAGTTCAACACCACGACCTTCACCAACAATATGCCGGCACCCAACGGCCTGGTGGGTCAGGACACCCTCGACTACGTGATCGGCGTCGACATACCGGCGTTCAACGACGGACGAGTCAACGTGCAGTACTTTGCGCGCAGGGCTTTTGATCATGATGCCGGCACTGGTCAGGACCGTACTGAAGGTGGCGCCAGCATTTTGCTGGGCACGAAGCTCACGCGGTCGTGGGATGCCGAGGCGCTCCTCGTTTCCATGCTGAACCGCACCGACTACATGTTCCGGCCAAAAGTGACCTGGTCGGCGAGTCGGAGCTGGAGAGTTGTCTTCGGGGTCGATGTGCTGGGTGGAAAGCCGACGGGCTTGTTTGGTCGCTATGACGACCGGGATCGTGTCTACACAGAGGCGCGCTGGTCTTTTTAGTGATATCTGCCTGGAGGCCCTGTCAGCGTTGCTTGCCGGCGAGGGTCTCGAGCCATGCAGATGGCAAAATCATGGGCGCTTTTGAGGGCGCCGTGATGTTTTTCTCCGGGCCCATGCGTGGGCTGCCGTAATATCCGCTTGTTATCATTCGAAGGCTGAATGTCGGCCGTTTAAGGGGAAGTACCTTATGAAACATTTATTTGCGATGGGTGTGTTGGCATGTGCTGTAGCCGGCTTGACGGGCTGCGCGACGACCTACCCGCCGGCACCGCCTACGGCCTCGACCTCCGAATACAACTACCTGGTGGGCGCAGGTGACACCATCAATATCGTGGTGTGGCGAAACCCCGAATTGTCGATGTCGGTACCTGTACGGCCGGACGGCAAAATCACGACCCCGCTTGTCGAGGATCTGCCGGCTGCCGGTCGTGACGCAACGACGCTGGCCCGGGATATTGAAAAGGCGCTGGCAAAGTACATCCGCGATCCGGTCGTGACCGTGATCGTGACGACCTTCGTTGGTCCTTACTCCGAGCAGGTGCGCGTGGTTGGCGAGGCTGCCAAGCCGCAAACCCTCTCCTTCAAGCAGCAAATGTCACTTCTGGACGTGATGATCGCTGTTGGGGGCATGACCGATTTTGCCGACGGCAATCGGGCGACGCTCCTGCGCACATCCGAGGGCAACAAGCAATATTCGGTTCGTCTGCGAGATCTCATCAAGCGAGGTGACGTTTCCGCCAACGTGGAAGTGAAGCCGGGTGACGTTCTGATCATCCCCCAAAGCTGGTTCTGACCTCTCTTCTTGATCTCCTCCCCTGGTTGTCCAGGGGAGACGCTTTCGGAATTTCCTAATGGAAGACATATTAAGACAGCTGTCGGTGATTCTCCGCGGCATGTGGCTCTATCGCTGGTGGGGTTTGGCTGCTGCCTGGATCGTGGGTCCGATCGCTGCTGCTACGGTCTACTTGCTGCCCGACCGCTATGAGTCTTCGGCACGGGTCTATGTGGACACCCAGTCCATCCTGAAGCCGCTGATGTCAGGCCTGGCCGTACAGCCGAACGTGGATCAACAGATCAACATTCTCAGCCGTACCCTGATCAGCCGCCCGAACGTCGAAAAGTTGATTCGCATGGCAGACCTCGATCTGTCGGTGAAAAGCAAAGAAGACCGCGAAGCCCTGATCGCCAGTGTGACCAAGGCCCTCGAGATCCGGGTTGCCGGCCGGGACAACCTGTATACGCTGGCTTACACGGACACCGACGCTGAGCGTGCGAAGCGCGTTGTGCAGTCGCTGGTTTCGATGTTTGTCGAATCGGGCCTGGGCGACAAGCGCAAGGACTCCGATACCGCGCGCAAGTTCATCGAGGAGCAGATCAAGGCCTACGAGCAAAAGCTCGAGGAAGCCGAGAATCGCCTCAAGGAATACAAACTGCGCAATCTGAGTACCGTCGGTACGGGTGGGCGCGACTACTTCTCGAAGATGAACGAAACGGGTGAGCAGCTCAATCAGGCCAAGCTCGCCTTGCGTGAAGCCGAGAACTCCCGTGACGCCCTCAAGCGGCAGCTCACTGGTGAAGAGCCTGTCCTGCTGCCCGAGAACCCTTCCAGCGCAACGCTCGCGACCGTTTCCGTTCCTGAACTGGACGGCCGTATCGAAGCCTTGAAGAAGTCCCTCGACGGGCTGCTTCAGCGTTTTACCGATCAACACCCCGACGTTGTCGGCACCCGCAAGCAAATCGAGAACCTGGAAGCCCAGAAGGTTCAGGAGATCCAGGCGCGGCGCAAGGCGGCTCCGAGCGGCGGCAGCGGTATCGCGAGCTCCATCAACGCGAACCCGGTTTTCCAGCAATTGAAGATGTCGCTGGCCGAAGCCGAGGCCAATGTCGCCTCCCTGCGTGCGCGGGTTTCCGAGTATGAGAGCCGCGTTCAGTCGCTCAGTGCTTCATCGCGGATGTTGCCGCAGATCGAAGCCGAGTTCACCCAGCTGAACCGGGACTACGACGTCAATAAGCGGAACTACGATGCGCTGGTTGCACGACGTGAATCGGCCACCATGGCTGTCGAGATGGGTGCCACTTCGGGCGTCGCTGATTTCCGCCTGATTGATCCGCCGACCGTTCCGAGCAAGCCGGCTGCGCCGAATCGTCTCTTGCTGATGCCCGCTGCAGGTTTTGCCGCGCTTTTGCTCGGCGCCGCTGTCAGCTTCCTGATCAGCCAGATTCGTCCCACATTCTCGGATACACAGGTGCTTCGCGAGGTGACAGGGCTGGCGGTACTCGGTGCTGTCAGCATGCTGGGAGATCCCGATCGATTGCGGAATCTGCGACGCGGAAAAATCGTGTTCCTTGGAGGGATCGGTGCCCTGGTCGGCTTGTTTAGCGCGATGACTGTCTGGCTGATGCTGGCCAGGATTGCTTGAGGTTCGAACATGAGCATTATTGAAAAGGCCGTCGAGCGGCTCGAACAACTCCAAAGGGCCAGCGGTGCTGCAGATGTGTCGCAGCGTGAAGAGCCTCAGGGCGAGATTCTCACCGTCGCGCCGGTGCGGGAAGAGGCTCCTGTCGTCAAGGCCGCTGCCGAAGAGCCCGCCGTCGCGGTAGCCCCCGCACCTGCACCCGCCGTCGCGCCCAATCCCGACAGATTTGTCGAGATCGATCTGGATCGTCTGAACTCGGTTGGCATCGTTACGCCGAACGCCGCCCGTTCCCTGATTGGCGACGAGTACCGGATCATCAAGCGTCCGCTGCTGCGTAACGTGCAGGGCAAGGGCGCGTCGGCGGTCAAGAACGCAAACCTGATCATGGTGACGAGTTCGTTGCCGGGTGAGGGCAAGAGTTTCAGTTCGATCAACCTCGCCATCAGCATGGCGATGGAGCTTGACCACACCGTATTGCTGATCGACGCTGACGTGTCGAGGCCGTGGGTCCTGAACATCCTTGGCCTCCCGCCGCGGAAGGGCTTGATGGATGTGCTGACCTCCAACGACATCGAGCTGGGCGATGTTCTGCTCAAGACAAACATCGAGAAGCTCAGTCTCCTGCCAGCCGGAACCCCTCATCCACGGGCGACCGAACTGCTCGCCAGCGATTCGATGAACACTCTGCTGGCCGAGTTGGCTGACCGGTATTCAGACCGGATCATCATTTTCGATTCCCCGCCCTTGATCGTCACCACCGAGTCGCGTGTTCTGGCGACCCATATGGGCCAGGTCGTCATGGTCGTCGAGTCGAACAAGACCACCCAGGCTGCCGTAAAGCAGGCCTTGTCGACCATTGATGCCTGCCCGGTGAGGTTGATGCTGCTGAACAAGTCCCAACAGTCAGGCAGCGGTTCCTATGGATACGGATACGGCTATGGCTACGGGTACGGCTATGGGCATGCGCCGAGGGACAACGCGTGAGAATCCGTCACCATCCCCGGAGAGATCGGTCGCTTCCGCACTGGTGTCTGGCTGTTCTGTCTGCATCGATCGGGAGCATTGCCTTTGCCCAGCAGACGCAATTTGTTCCGTCGGTCGTTGTTACCGAGACCATCACCGATAACGTTGGCCTGAAGCGCTCGGCGGACGCTCAGTCGGACATGGTTACCCTGCTCAGCCCCAGCATTTTGGCGAGCTCAAGGGGAGGGCGTGTCGAAGGCAACTTGCAGGCTTCGCTCAACGGCATGTTTTACGCGAACGGCAATGAGCAGAACAAGGGTTACCTGACCCTGCGCGGTACCGGGCGGATAGAGGCCTGGGAGAAGCGCGGCTTTGTCGATCTGAATGCGTCGGTTTCCCGGGAGGCCCTGTCTGCACTGGGTCCCCAGTCAGGCGACACCGTAACTGGCGCCAGTAATCAGGGGGATGTCCGTTCTTTCCTGATCAGCCCTTATCTGACCGGGCGTTTTGGCTCGACAGGCAAGGCTGACCTGCGCTACACCTTCAACGAAACGGATGCCAGCAATTCGAGCATCCAGAAGATGCAGCGCAATGCCATCTCGGTCAATCTTACCGACCCGAGGGCCTTCGGTGCATCAGGCTGGTCGCTGGTCTTCATGGACAGCATCGACCAGACAACGAATCGTCGTGACCTGAAGACCCAGAATATTCGCGCAACCGGCTTGCTTCAGCTTGATCCCCAGGTTCTTGTGCGTCTTGTGGTGGGGTCGGAGGCTAACAACTACCGCTCCGATCAGGTCACCCGTTCTACCATCATGGGTATCGGTGCAGACTGGTCGATCAGTCCGCAGACGAAGGTCTCCGGCTTGTGGGAGGACCGTTTCTTTGGTCCCGGCTATCTGTTTTCTGCCGAGCACCGCCGCGGATTCCTGCTCTTTACCGGCAGTTACTCGAAGGATGTGAGCACCACCAGTCAGTCGCTGAACGGAACCATGATGTTCAGCACCTACGACTTTCTGATGACTGCCCTGCAGAGCCAGTATCCCAATGAAGTTGAGCGTGCTGCGCAGGTCCGCAATTACATAACCAGCCGTCAGTTGCCGGATCGCTTCGGTGCAAGCCAGGCCGTTCTTTCCAATGGCATGTTTCTCGATCGACGTCTCCGGTTCGGGGTGTCGATTACCGGCGATCGCAATTCACTTCTTCTTTCTGGCTATCGCTCGGAAAGAAACAGCCTGACCGACCAGAGCTTTTCCCTTGGTGGTGATTTCCAGCAAACCGACCGGCTTACCGAGACCGGTGGATCCGCCATCGTAAGTCACCGACTGACGCCGATTACCTCGGCCAATTTTGGTTTGACCATGCTGCGCAGTCACCGGGACAGCACCAGCACGTCTGCCATTACGTCCAACCGATCGCGCATTTTCACTGCAGCCTTGACGACCAAGTTCACGCCGCAAGCCAGTGGCACCCTCAGTTTCCGGAACAACCGGGGTGAGAGCACGACGTCCTATACGGAGAACGCAGTGATCGGCAGCGTCTCCTTACGTTTCTGAGAACGCTTATGTACGAAGCCTATTTCGGCCTGCGGGGAAAGCCTTTTCAGCTTAATCCTGATCCCTCCTTTTTTTACGGAAGCCGCGGTCATCGCCGCGCCATGGCCTATCTCGAATATGGCCTGCACCAGAATGAAGGGTTTATTGTCATCACCGGCGAGGTGGGGGCAGGCAAGACCCTTCTCGTGCGCAGTCTGCTGGAAAAGCTCGACCCGGCGAAGATCGTTGCCGCCAACCTGGTGAGCACCCAGATCGATGCAGACGATATTCTTCGGCTGGTGGCTGCTTCTTTCGGCATTCCGAGCAAGAACCTTTCAAAGAGCGACTTGCTGCTTGCGATCGAGGCCTTCCTCGTATCGACAACTGCCGCTGGAAAGCGCGCCCTCCTGATCGTCGACGAAGCGCAGAACCTGACGCAACGGGCGGTCGAAGAGCTGCGCATGCTTTCCAACTTCCAGCTTGAAGATCATGCATTGCTGCAGAGTTTTCTCGTCGGGCAGCCCGAATTCCGGTCGATCATGCAGAGTCCGGAGATGGTGCAGTTGCGGCAGCGGGTCATCGCCTCCTACCATCTTGGGCCGCTTGATGCTGCCGAGACCCAGGCCTATATCGAGCACCGTCTGACCTGCGTGGGATGGAAAGGCAACCCGGCTTTTGACCCGGAGTCTATGAAGGGAATGTTCACCTTCAGCCAGGGCATCCCTCGCCGTATCAACGCCCTTGCCGACCGGGTGATGCTCGCTGCCTTCCTTGGTGAGAATCGCCGTGTCACTGCTGACATGGTCGACCAGATTGCCGCTGAAATGCGTGAGGAGCATGTGGTTCCCGAGAGCGTGATGTCCAGGCCTTCTCCCGCATTTCCGTCTGCCAGTCTTGGTGCAGTGGCAGGGGTTGCCGATCTCCAGCGCTTGCTGGCCGATCCGGATGCCGCCAAAACCCTTGCTGCGGCCGGGCAGGGTTTTGATGCCGTGCGTTTTGAGGAGCGCCTCGCCCTTCTCGAACGAACGTTGTCCACGACGCTGAATGCGATCAGTCAACTGATCGGCGCCGCACAGCAACAGGCTGCCGGGTCGGAGAGCGGAGCTTCCACCAAATGACCAAGCCCGGCTCGAATGGCACAGGGATCGTCAATGCACTGACGATCGATGTAGAAGACTATTTCCAGGTTTCGGCATTGGCACCCCATTTTCCGAAAGACGTCTGGAACGACACGCCGTGCAGGGTCGAGAAGAACGTACACCGGATCCTCGAGATGCTGCACGAGCGCGAGGCCAAGGGCACGTTTTTCACCCTGGGCTGGATCGCCGAGCGTTATCCGAAACTGGTACGCCTGATTGTCATGGAGGGCCATGAGCTGGCCAGCCATGGCTATGGTCATCAGCGCGCCAGCGAGCAGACACCGGAAGCCTTTCTTGCGGATATCACGCTGGCCAAGGTGGTTCTCGAAGATATCGCCGGTTGCCCGGTGAAGGGCTATCGTGCGCCGAGCTTCTCGGTTGGCTTGTCCAACCCGTGGGCCCATAGTTGCATCGAGACGGCCGGCTACGCCTACAGTTCGAGCGTCTACCCGGTAAAGCATGATCACTACGGGGTTCCCGATGCCCCCCGGTTTCCCTATCCGGTCGGCGAAACGCTTATCGAAATTCCGATTACCACCGTTCGTCGGCTGGGGCGAAACTGGCCGGTGGGCGGAGGCGGGTATTTCCGTCTTCTACCTTACTCCCTCTCGGCGTGGGGTATCGCGAAGGTCAATAAGGAAGACCGCAGGCCGGCGATTTTCTATTTCCATCCATGGGAAATCGACCCGGGCCAGCCGGTTGTCCAGGAGGCGAGCGCCAAGACCCGTTTCCGGCATTACGTGAATCTGGAGCGCACCGAAGCCCGACTCGACCGTCTTCTTCAGGATTTTGCCTGGGGACGGATGGACGAGGTGTTTCTTCAAGCTGCAAAACAGTCAGTCTAGGGTTTCAAGCATGGTTTCCGTCGTCAATGTGCGTCCTTACGCAGCGGGTGATGCTGCGCGCTGGAATGAATTCGTCTTCGCCTGTCAGGGCGCCACTTTTTTTCACCGGATCGAATGGCGGGAGATCATGGAGGGGGTGTTTCGTCATCGCACCCATTACCTTCTTGCCGAACGCGACGGACGGATCGTGGCCGTCCTGCCCCTGGCGGAAGTCAAGAGCCGGCTTTTCGGGCATGCCCTGACGTCCCTGCCGTTTGCCGTCTATGGCGGAATCGCCGGCGATGACGAAGAGGCCGTCGCTGCGCTCGAAGCAGCAGCTGAAGAAGTGGCCCGCAAGGCCGGCGTGCAGCATCTCGAATATCGCAACCTCACCGAGCGTCATGCTGACTGGCCTCGCCAGGAGCTTTACGTCACTTTCCGCAAGGAAATCCTGCCGGACGAGGAGGCCAACATGTTGGCGATTCCCCGCAAGCAGCGCGCCATGGTGCGCAAGGGAATCAAGAACGGCCTGGTGAGCACCGTCGACACGAATGCGGATCGCTTCTTTGCCCTGTATTCCGACAATGTGCTTCGTCACGGAACGCCGGCGCTGTCCAAGAAGTTCTTCGAGACGCTGCTGTCCGTTTTCGGAAAGGACTGCGAGATTCTTACCGTTACCACCGCGGACGGCCGGCTCCTTTCCAGTGTTCTCAGTTTCTATTTCCGGGAAGAGATTCTGCCGTATTACGCCGGCGACGACATGGCGGCCCGTGACCTGGCCGCCAACGATTTCAAGTACTGGGAGCTCATGCGTCACGCCTGTGCCCGCGGATGCCGGATTTTCGACTACGGGCGCAGCAAGATTGGCACCGGTCCTTACAATTTCAAGAAAAACTGGGGCTTCGAGCCGATGCCCCTAGCCTATGAATATCGTTTGTTCAAGCGGGACGCCGTTCCCCAGAACAATCCGATGAATCCCAAGTACCGCGCTTTCATTGCCCTGTGGCGCAAGCTGCCGATCGGCGTGGCCAACGCACTTGGCCCGGTCATTGTGCGGAATCTGGGATGAACGATGTTGGCTCGAATCCGCTGAATGTCGTGACTCATGACACGCCGGCTATTACCGGTTTCAACCGCCCGGATCGTACTGTTCCTCGATCCACGCCTTGTGTGGAGATTTCATGAATCCGATGATCCGCGTCAGCGCCGCTATTGGCGCTGTGTTTTTCTGGGTAATTGGCTGGTATTACGCCACCGCAGCAGAGGTTGCTTCGATCTGGTGGCGTTCTGACACCTTTGCCCACGGCCTGCTGGTGCTGCCGATGTTCGTCTGGCTGTCCTGGCGCAATCGCGAACGACTTTACGGCCCGAACCTGGAGCCTGTGCCGCTGATGGCCGTTCCGCTCCTGCTCACAGGGCTTGTGTGGCTGCTTGGTGAGCTGGCCAGCGTTGCCTCGGTGTCCCATGCCGCTCTCGCATTCCTGCTGATCTTCAGCCTTGTTGGCATGCTTGGGTTGAAACTGGCGCGGCCGCTGGCCTTTCCGATTCTCTTCCTGCTGTTCGGCGTGCCCATCGGCGAGTTCATGCTCCCGATCATGATGAAGTACACGGCGATCTTCACCGTTGCGGTTGTGCGCTTGTGCGGCATTCCCGTGTATCAGGAAGGGCTCCATTTCGTCATCCCGAACGGCCGCTGGTCGGTGGTTGAAGCCTGTAGCGGTGTCCGTTACCTGATCGCCTCCCTGATGGTCGGGACGCTCTACGCTTATCTCAGTTATCGAAGCCTGAAGCGCCGACTGATTTTCGTCGGTTTCGCGATAGTCGTACCGGTTGTCGCCAACTGGCTGCGGGCCTTCATGATCGTGATGCTCGGTTATTTCAGCGACAACCGCCTCGGTACCGGGGTCGATCACCTGCTATATGGGTGGGTGTTTTTCGGTATCGTCATCGTGCTGATGTTCTGGATCGGCGGTCGCTGGCGCGAGGACCTGGATGCGCCGCTGCCTGTGGTTCATGTGGCGCCTTCCACGCCGCTCCAGCCCTCTGCGCTGATTGCCCGGCTCCTGCCCCTGGCCTTTGCTGTCGCGATCTGGCCGGTGGCTTTGCAGTATCTGGAGCGTGCCGAGTCCGTGGAAGCGTCGGCGCCTGCCGATATCAAGCCGCTGCTCGTGGCTGCGCCCTGGGCCGAGACCGCAGAACCGGCAACGACCTTCAAGCCTTCTTTCCATGGCTTTCGCAGCGAGAGCTTCCGGCATTATTCGGATGGCAAGAGCAGGGTGGCGGTTTATGTGGCGACCTATGCCCAGCAGTCGCCCGGGAGGGAACTGGTGCAAAGTGAAAACATGCTCCTGCAGCCGGCTGATACGGCCTGGAGCAGGCTTCATGAAGGCCAGGGCGCCGATTCCAGCGCTGGAACCTGGCACAGCTCACTGCTTTCCGGGGGGGCTGCACCGCTTGTCGTGTGGTCTGGCTACTGGATCAATGGGCGCCTGGTGACCAGCGATTACATTGCCAAGGGATTGATGGCTCTTGAGAGACTGCAAGGGCATGCCGATAGATCTGCTTATATCGCGATCCTGGCTGCCGGACCGGATGAGGCTGGTGCGACGAGCGTCCTCGAGGCCTTCCATCGCAGCAATGCTCAGGCGCTGATCGACATGCTGTCTGCGGTTGCCGCGCCCTGATGAAACACCCCTGCCCTGATCGGGCAGGGGATCGAGAATTCTTGATTGCCGCAGTTGGTGACACATCTAACAAAAAGTGATGTTGCCGACCGTTCGGCGGTAAGGCAGGCAGAGGTAGAATGCGCGGCGCTGCAGCAATTCCCTGTGCATTTTTCGCGTTGCTTTTTTACGCCTTATCGGCTTTTTTGGCGGCATTGCTCAAGAAGCGGGCTGCGCTTGCTTGTCGGCGGCCTGCGAAGGCTGGATAACGCGGCGGTGTGTGCCGAAGGTCATGCCCCGGTTCGACTGTTTTGTCCTATTCTCGCAACCACAAAAACTATCCAGAACGTGCTCCGAAACCGGTGTGTACCGCTCTCCAGGCAAGTTATCGCTGGCGATGTACGGAAGTAAGAGCACTGTGGTCCTGACGGCGTATTTGTCCCGGCAAGGCGACTGTTAAAAGGTAAGAAACTATGTGCGGCATTGCCGGGCTTTTCGCTACAAGAAGCAAAGAGATGTTCTCGCGCGAGCTGATGCAGCGCATGAACGACAGTCAGTTGCACCGCGGGCCGGACGAAGGGGGCTATCACTTCGAACCGGGTGTCGCCCTTGGTCACCGTCGCTTGTCCATTATCGACATCTCGACCGGCCAGCAGCCGCTCTTCAATGAAGATGGCTCCGTGGTGGTGGTCTTCACTGGCGAGATCTACACCTACCAGGAGCTGATTCCCGAGCTCACGGCCCTCGGTCACCAGTTCCATACCCGCAGCGATACCGAAGTCATCGTCCACGCCTGGGAGTCCTGGGGCGAGGAGTGCGTCAAGCGCTTCCGCGGCATGTTTGCCTTTGCCCTGTGGGACCGCAACCGCCAGACTTTCTTCATGGCCCGTGACCGGATGGGCGTGAAGCCCATGTATTACGCGGTGCTTCGTGACGGCACGCTGATGTTCGGTTCCGAGCTGAAGGTGCTGATGCAGCATCCGGGTCTCGACAAGACCATGGACCCGCACGCTATCGAAGAATACTTCGCACTGGGCTATGTGGCCGAGCCGCGGACCATCTTCGCCGGTGCCCGCAAGCTGGAGCCCGGCTTTTCGCTGACCATTCGCCATGGCCAGCCCCTGCCGGAGCCCAAGCAATACTGGGATGTGAATTTCAGCCTCGACAACCACATGAGCATCGCCGACGCGTCGGCCGAGCTTGTCGAGCGGCTGCGCGAGTCGGTGCGCATGCGCATGGTTGCCGAAGTGCCGCTGGGCGCCTTCCTGTCGGGGGGCGTGGATTCGAGCGCAGTGGTTGCGGCCATGGCTGGCATCTCCCCGGAGCCGGTGAACACCTGCTCGATCGCTTTTGACGATCCGGCCTTCAATGAATCTGCGTTTGCGCAGATGGTGGCTGACCGCTACCACACAAATCACCGGGTAGAAACGGTCAAGTCCGATGATTTCGACTTGATCGATACCCTGGCGGCCCTGTACGACGAGCCTTATGCCGACAGCTCAGCGATCCCGACCTACCGGGTCTGTCAGCTGGCGCGCAAGCACGTTACCGTGGCCCTGTCGGGTGACGGTGGCGACGAAAACATGGGCGGCTATCGCCGCTATCGCTTCCACATGATGGAAGAAAAGATGCGCGGCGGCCTGCCGCACGCGGTGCGCAAGCCGGTTTTCGGCCTGCTTGGCCGGCTTTATCCCAAGGCAGACTGGGCACCGCGAGTGTTCCGCGCCAAGACCACCTTCCAGGCCCTGGCCCGGGATTCCGTTCAGGCCTACTTCCATTCTGTGTCGATCCTGCGGGACGACATGCGTCGCCAGCTGTTTTCGTCGAGCTTCCGTAGTCAACTGGGGGGCTACAACGCCCTCGAGGTGTTCCGTCGCCATGCAGCCAAGGCCGGCACGGATGATGATCTGGCCCTTGTCCAGTACCTCGACATCAAGACCTACCTGGTTGGCGACATCAATACCAAGGTGGACCGGGCCAGCATGGCCCATTCCCTCGAGGTTCGCGAGCCGCTGATGGACCATCCGCTGGTCGAATGGCTCGCCAGCCTGCCTACCAACCTCAAGATAAATGGGCAGGAGGGCAAGTTCATCTTCAAGAAAGCCCTGGAGCCGATGTTGCCGAACGATGTGCTGTATCGCCCGAAGATGGGCTTTTCGGTGCCCCTGGCGCGCTGGTTCCGCGGCCCGCTGAAAGATCGGGTGCAAAAGGCTTTGCTCGGCGAAACCCTGGCCAGCACCGGGCTCTTCAACCGTGACTATCTCCAGCATCTGGTCGACGCCCACCAGAGTGGTGCGCGGGATTGCAGCGCGCCCTTGTGGACCTTGCTCATGTTTGAAGCCTTTCTGCGCAACAGCCAGTTGGGTGCCCAAACCTCGCCGATCGCGAGGGTTGCATGACGCTGCGGGTTCTTCACGTTCTCGATCATTCCCTGCCGCTGCACAGCGGTTATACCTTCCGCACGGCATCCATCCTGCGTGAGCAGCGCAAGCTGGGCTGGGAGACCTTTCACGTCACGACGCCGAAGCAGGGCGTCGGCACGGCGCTGAAGGAGGAGGCCGACGGCTGGACGTTTTATCGCACTCCGAGTACCGAGCAGGATGGTCTGGTGGCGCAGATGCGCCTTACCGCCGCCCGGCTCGACGAACTGGTGCGCGAGATCAAGCCCGACATCATTCATCCCCACTCTCCGGTGCTCAATGCGCTGCCGGCTCTGTGGGTCGGTCGCAAGCACAAGATTCCGGTGGTGTACGAGATGCGCGCCTCCTGGGAGGACGCCGCCGTCGATCACGGCACGACCAGCGAAGGCAGCCTGCGCTACCGGATTTCCCGCGGACTCGAGAGCTTTGCGCTGCGCCGGGCTGATCAGGTGACGACGATTTGCGAGGGGCTGCGGAAGGATATTCAGTCGCGTGGTGTGCCTGACGAGCGGGTTACGGTAATACCCAATGCCGTCGATGTCACCACCTTCGCCTTCGGTGCCGAGCCCGATCCGGCGCTGCGCACGGCCCTCGGCCTTGATGGCAAGACGGTGCTGGGTTTTGCCGGTTCCTTCTACGGTTACGAAGGCCTCGACCTTCTGATCGATGCTGCTCACAAGCTGGTGCCAGCGCACCCCGAGTTGCGCGTGCTGCTGGTTGGCGGTGGTCCGCAGGATGCCAACCTGAAGGCACAGGTGGCCCGCCTGGGGCTCACGGATCGGGTCATTTTCACCGGCCGCGTGCCTCACGCCGAGGTTCAACGCTATTACGAGTTGATCGACGTGCTGGCCTACCCGCGTCTGCCGATCCGCCTGACCGAACTGGTCACGCCGCTCAAGCCGCTGGAAGCCATGGCCCAGGGGCGCATGTTTGTGGCCTCCGATGTGGGCGGCCACAAGGAGCTCATCCGCCACGGTGAAACCGGTTTCCTGTTCCGTGCTGGCGATGTGGATGCCTTGGCAAAGTCCATCGACGATGTGCTCTCCCGACGCGATTTGTGGCCCGCCGTGCGTGCAGAAGCCCGACGTTTCGTCGAGGTGGAGCGCACTTGGGCGAACAGCGTTTCCCGTTACCGCGAAGTCTATCGGCGTGCCCTGGCCAGCCGCGGCCGCGTTCTTACTTTCTGAGGTTGCAACGTGTGTGGCATTCACGGACTTTTCCGATTTGACGGTCAGCGGGTTGAACCCGCCATGCTTACGGCCATGGGCGACCGGACCGTGCATCGCGGCCCGGACGACGAGGGCCAGTACATCGACGGGCCCTGCGGCATCGCCATGCGCCGCCTGTCGATCATCGACCTGGCCGGCGGCCATCAACCCATTTCCAACGCCGACGACAGTCTGTGGCTGGTGTGCAATGGCGAGATCTACAACTTTCGCGAACTGCGCGCCGAGCTTCAGGGCCTGGGCTTCCGCTTCAAGACGGGCTCGGACAGCGAAGTGTTGCTCCATGCCTACGCGGCCTTTGGCGATGAATTCGTCCATCGTCTCAACGGCATGTTCGACTTTGCCCTGTGGGACCGGCGCCGCAACCGGCTGCTGATCGGCCGCGACCGCATCGGCGTAAAGCCCCTGTACATCCTGCAAGACGCCAAGCGCCTGGCCTTCGCCACCGAAGCCAAGGCTTTGCTGGCCCTGCCGGGCGTTAGCGCAGAACTCGACCGCGAGCAGTTGTCGAGCTACCTGCACCTGGGTTACGTGGCAGCGCCCGGCTCCATGCTGAAGGGCATCCGCAAGCTGCCGCCGGCAACCCTGTTGGCCATCGAGAACGGGCAGGTCAAGGAATGGCGCTACTGGCGTCTGCCGACGGCCATTGAGCATTCGGTCTCCGAAGCCGAGTGGGTGTCGCGCATTCGCGCCCGGCTCGAGGAGTCTGTGCGCATGCAGATGGTCAGCGATGTACCCATAGGCGCCTTCCTGTCCGGTGGTGTGGATTCGAGTGCGGTGGTCGGCTTCATGGCGCGCCATTCGGATCATCCGATCCGCACCTACGCCATCGGTTTCGAGGGTGGCGAGGCGGAAACGCTCTACAACGAACTGCCTTACGCGGCCCAGGTGGCCAAGATGTTCGGCACCCAGCACCGGGAAATCGTCGTCAAGCCGGACGTGGTTTCGCTGCTGCCCAAGCTGCTGTGGCACATGGACGAGCCGATTGCCGACACGGCCTTTATCACGACTTTTCTGGTGTCCGAGTTCGCCCGTCAGGACGTCAAGGTGATCCTCTCCGGCGTAGGCGGCGACGAGCTCTTCGGTGGCTACCGGCGTTACCTGGGCGGTCATTACGCCGAGCGTTTCCATCGTTTGCCGGGTTTTGTGCGCAGCGTGGCGGCGGCGGTGGCTAATCGCCTGCCCAGCGACCGCCACTCGGGCCTGCTCAATACGCTGCGTCTGGCCAAGGGCTTCATCGCCTCGGCTGAAATGAATCCGGACGACCGTTATCGCAGTTATCTGCAGGTGCTCGGGCGCGAAGCGGTTTCGGAATTGTTGCTCGATGGCGGTCGGGGAGGCGTTGACCCTCTGGCTCAGGCTTTCGCCAGCGCTGGCAACACCGATGAGCTTAACCGCATGTTCGCGGTGGACGCGGAAACCCAGCTACCGGACGATCTGCTGATGCTCACCGACAAGATGAGCATGGCGGTGTCGCTCGAATGCCGGGTGCCCTTGCTTGACCACGAGTTGGTGGAGCTTGCCGCGTCGATCCCGGCGTCGCTCAAGGTGCGTGGCGGTCGCCTCAAGCACCTGATGAAGGAGAGCCTGTCCGATCTGCTGCCGCCCGACATCCTTGACCGCAAGAAGCGCGGTTTCGGCACCCCGATGGGCGCATGGCTGAAGCGCGATCTTGCGCCGGTGCTGCGTCAGCTGCTGTCGAAGGAGACCGTTGCGCAGCGCGGACTCTTCCGCCACGACGTCATTGCCCGCCTGATGGCCGATCATGAGTCCAACCGTTCCGATGGTACGGATTCGTTGCTGTCGCTGATGAACCTGGAAATCTGGAGCCGGATCTACCTCGATCGGCGCGAGCCCGATGATGTCGCGGCCGAGCTGAAGAGCTACGTCAAATGAACATTCTCTACGTCTGTCACCGTTTTCCGTTCCCCCCGAAACGGGGTGGAAAGATCCGTCCTTTCAACATGATCCGCCACCTGACGGAAAAGGGGCACAAGGTCACCGTGTGCTCGCTGGCGCGTGCGCCGGCGGAAGCCGAGGAGGGTAGGGGCATTGCACCGCATTGCGCCGCTTTCGAGATCGGCATGGTCAAGAATCCAATCCAGGCTGCGCGAATGGTGGCCCGGCTGCCGCTGCTTACCCCGTCGTCGATGGGCTTTTTCTATTCGCCGGAGCTGAAGGGCAAGGTCGATCATCTGCTCGCGACCCAGAAGTGGGATCTGATCTTCGTCCATTGCTCTTCCGTCGCCCAGTACGTCGAGCACGTCACCGATGTGCCCAAAATTCTGGACTACGGCGACATGGACTCCCAGAAGTGGCTGGAGTACGCCAATTACAAGCCTTTCCCACTGTCTCTCGGCTATCGGCTTGAAGGCACCAAGATGCTCGCCGCCGAGAAGCGTCTGGCGAAGAAGTTCGATATGGGCACGGCCACCACGCGGGCCGAGTGGGAAACACTGGACGGCTACAAAACCGGCCTCAAGACCGACTGGTTTCCCAACGGGGTGGATGCCGGTTTCTTCAGTCCCGATGGTTCGCCCTACGATCCGGATACGATCAGCTTCATCGGCCGGATGGACTATTACCCGAACCAGGAATGCATGTTCCGCTTCTGCGAGCAGATCTGGCCGTTGATCAAGGCTGCCCGCCCGCAAATGAAGCTCCTCATCGTCGGGGCCGATCCGACGCCGGCGGTGCGCAAGCTCGGCGAGCTGGACGGTGTGACGGTGACAGGCTCGGTGCCGGACGTGCGCCCTTATGTGCGCAGCTCGGCACTGATGGTGGCGCCGCTCAACATTGCCCGGGGAACGCAGAACAAGATCCTCGAAGCGATGGCGATGGGCGTGCCGGTTGTCACCAGCACCATCGCAGCGGGTGGCGTTGACGCGCAATCCGAGAAGCATTTCCTCGTCGCTGATACGCCGGAGGCCTATGCTCGCGAAATTCTTCGCATCACCTCGAATCCGGCGGAACGGCAGCGGCTGGCAGAAGCCGGCAGGGCGCGCATGTTGAGCCATCACGCATGGCCGCGATCCATGGAGCGCCTCGATGGAATCATCGAGCGATGCGTCAAACAGTTTCAGAAAAACAAGGGAAAACGTAAATGAAGATCAGCATTTTTGGCCTGGGTTACGTTGGCGCTGTATCGCTCGCCTGTCTGGCCCGTGATGGTCACGAAGTGATCGGTGTCGATATCGACAGCAACAAGCTTGACCTGATCCGCGAGGGCAAGACCCCGGTTGTTGAAGAAGGCATGGTCGACCTGATGAAGAGCGTGGTGGCAAATGGCCGCGTCACGGTCACCACCGACACGCTGCATGCGGTCATGAACAGCGACATCTCCCTTGTCTGCGTGGGTACGCCGTCTGCCGCCAACGGCAGCCAGGATCAGGGCGCCGTGCTGCGTCTGGCCGAAAGCATGGCACTGGCGATTCGCGAGAAATCTGCACCGCACGTGGTGGTGTTTCGTTCGACCCTGGTGCCGGGCACTGTGGAAGACGTGCTGCGTCCGATCATCGAAGCTGGCTCCGGCAAGAAGGACGGGGAAGGCTTCCACCTGTGCTTCCAGCCCGAGTTCCTGCGTGAAGGGTCCTCGATTCGTGACTACGACAAGCCGCCGTTCACGGTGGTCGGTGCCAATCACGACTACCCGATCGATCGCCTGAAGGAGCTGTTCGGCCACCTGCCGTGCAACTTCCTGCAAACCTCGGTGCGTTCGGCCGAGATGATGAAGTACTGCTGCAACAACTTCCACGCTCTCAAGATCACCTTCGCCAACGAGACTGCGCGCCTGTGCGAAGCCCTCGGCGTGAATCCCTTCGAGGTCATGGATCTGGTCTGCCAGGACAAGCAGCTCAATATTTCCCCGGCCTACCTGAAGCCCGGCTTCGCCTTCGGTGGCTCCTGCCTGCCCAAGGATCTGCGTGCCACGACCTATCTGGCCAAGAAGCACGACGTGGAAATCCCGATGCTCGCCGGCATCATGCAGTCCAATCGCAGCCATGTGGATCTGGCCGTGCAGAAGATCCTGGAGACCGGCAAGCGCAAGATCGGCTTCATCGGCCTGTCCTTCAAGACCGGTACCGATGACCTGCGTGAAAGCCCGCTGGTTTCGCTGGCTGAGCAACTGCTCGGCAAGGGCATGCAGCTCTCCATCTACGATCCGGAAGTGCATCTGTCCCGTCTTCTGGGCGCCAACAAAAGCTTCATCGAGCGCCATGTCCCGCACATCGGCGAGTTGCTGAAGCCGGAGATCGAGCAGGTCGTGGCTGAGTCCGAAGTGCTGGTGCTTGGCCTGTCCGGCAAGGAGGTGGCGGAAGCTCTTGTCGGTCTGGTGCGTGCGGATCAGAAGGTGCTCGATCTGGTCAGTCTGCCGGCTTCGATCAAGCTTAAGGGCGATGTCGAAGGTCTTTGCTGGTGATGCAACAGTGGCAGCTCCCCGATTGCGGGGAGCGCCTTGTCCGGCAGGAATCGAGGAATCGCTGCAATGGCTGTTGAAGGATACAAGGGCCTGCGCCTGGCTGTCGTCGGCCCCTTGCCGCCCCCCTCCGGAGGCATGGCCAATCAGTGCAAGCAGCTGATCGGCCTGCTTGAAGGGGAGGGCGCCCAGGTTGAACTGGTGCGTACCAATGCTCCCTATCAACCAGCCTGGGCCGGTAAGCTGCCGGGCCTGCGGGCCCTGTTCCGCCTGGTGCCGTATCTGTTTGCGCTGTGGCGGGCTGCCGGCCGTTGCCAGGTCATGCATGTGCTGGCCAATTCGGGTTGGGCCTGGCATCTGTTTGCCGCGCCAGCCGTCTGGATTGCGCGCTTGCGTGGTACTCCGGTGATCGTCAACTACCGGGGCGGCGAAGCACAGCCTTTCTTTGCCGCGGCGCCTCGCTGGGTTCATCGCACCCTTGCGTCGGCCAGCATGCTGGTGGTGCCGTCGGCTTATCTCGACGGCGTTTTTCGTGGCTTCGGGTTCCAGCCGGTCATCGTGCCGAATATCATCAATCTTGAGCGCTTCGGTTTGCCCAAGAGCGGGAAGGCAGATGCGCCACCGCACGTGGTGGTGACGCGGAACCTTGAGCCGATTTACGACATTCCCACTGTCCTGAAGGCGTTTTCGCAGATTCTTCCGCAGCTCCCGGGTGCTCGTCTGACAATTGCCGGCAGCGGACCCGAGCTTGCCCGCCTGCAGGCTCTGGCGGCTGAATTGAAGATCGCGGATGCCGTGCATTTCGCCGGGCGAATCGATAACGAGCAGATTCCGGCCCTCTATGCTTCGGCCGATCTGATGATCAATCCCAGTACTGTCGACAACATGCCGATCTCGATTCTCGAGGCCTTTGCGAGTCGTGTTCCGGTGGTGTCGACCGATGTCGGGGGTGTTCCTTTCATTGCGGAACACGGCCGTACCGCCTTGCTGGTCCCCGCCAGGGATCCCGGCCGGATGGCTGAGGCAATGCTTGATTTGCTCGTGCACAAGGACAAGGCGTGCCGCATGTCGGAAGCGGCTCTGGAAGAAGTCAAACAGTACGCATGGCAGGTGATCGGGGCGAAATGGTGCTCGGCCTATCATCGTGCGATAAGTCAGCAGGGTTGAGACAGATGGGCTTGTATACGCGTTTTTGCTCGGGTGTGATCTTCCCCCTGCACGAGAAACTCAAGTCACACGATTCCGTGGCGCGGCTTCAGGAACTCGAGAAGAGTCAGTACCTGCCGAGGCCGCAGATCGAAGCCATCCAGACGAAGAACCTGAAGGATTTTCTCGTGGATATCGGAACCCACGTTCCGTATTTTCGCGATCTGTTCAAGCAGACGGGCTTTGATCCGGCAAGCTGCCGCAGTGCAGAAGATCTCCAGCGTCTGCCCTTCATGACCAAGTCGGTCATCCGCGACAACGTGGATGCATTGAAGGCGGACGATGCCGGTCCGCTGACCCGCTACAACACCGGCGGTTCGAGCGGCGAGCCCCTGATTTTCTATATCGGCAAGGCGCGCAAGAGTCACGATGTGGCTTCGAAATGGCGCGCGACCCGCTGGTCGGGCGTGGATATCGGCGATCCTGAAATCGTCTTGTGGGGCTCGCCCATCGAGCTTGGCGCCCAGGATCGGGTCAAGGCCATTCGTGATCGCCTGTTGCGTTCTTGGTTGCTGCCGGCCTTCGAGATGTCGGACGACAAGGTCCGGGAAATGCTGGCGCAAATCCGCGCTGTACGTCCGAAAATGTTGTTCGGTTACCCCTCGGCGCTGGCCCACATTGCCGAGAAGGCGCGTACGTGGAACATGCCGATGAACGATCTGGGCATCAAGGTGGCGTTCGTTACCTCGGAAATGTTGTACGACCACCAGAAGAAGTCCATTTCAGAGATCTTCGGCTGCCCTGTTGCCAACGGCTACGGGGCCCGTGATGCCGGCTTCATTGCCCATCAGTGTTCCCACGGCCGCCTGCACATTTCCGCCGAAGACATTGTTGTGGAAACCATCGATGCTGACGGGCGCCCGGTTGGCCACGGCAAGCCGGGGGAAATCGTCATCACGCATGCGGCTACGCGTGATTTTCCCTTTGTGCGCTACCGTACGGGGGATGTGGGGGTGCTTGGCACCGAAGAGTGCAGTTGCGGGATCAAGCTGCCGGTGCTGGCCGAGGTGCAGGGCCGGACAACCGATTTCGTGGTGGCATCTGACGGCACGGTGATTCACGCCCTGGCGTTGATTTACACGGTTCGTGATCTTCCCGGGGTTCAACGCTTCAAGATCATTCAGCACAGCCTTGAGCGTACCGAAGTCATGGTGGTGGCCGACAAGCGTTTCGGTGATGGCGAACGCCTACGCATCCGTCGTGACTTCGCCGCCCGGTTGGGTGACGGCGTTCAGGTGGAAATTAACGAAGTGCCTGAAATTCCACGTGAAAAATCGGGCAAGAATCGTTATGTTGTGAGCCACGTGAAACGCTGAAAGGCGGGTCTTGCGGGGGCGCCGCAACAGCTTAGCTGCGGCATGTGCCGCAATCGCAGAGGAATAGATGGCATCACTCAACAAGACCCTGTCGCTCGCCACCGAAGGAATTGCTTCGCTGGTCAGTGGTAACAGCAAACGCCTTACGGTGCTGATCTTTCACCGTGTACTGCCCCGACCGGATCCTCTGGCGCCCGGTGAAATGTACGCAGAGCGTTTTGATGCCCTGGTGGCGATGCTTGTCAGGTTCTTCAACGTGCTCCCCATGGATGAAGCGCTGGCCTGCTGGCGCAAGGGCAGCCTGCCACCGCGGGCCCTTGCCATCACTTTCGACGATGGTTACGCGGACAATTACACCATTGCCTGCCCGATTCTCGTCAAGCACGGCGTGAAGGCGACTTTCTTCGTTGCCAGTGGTTTTCTCGATGGCGGCATCATGTGGAACGATGTTGCCCGGGAGGCGCTGCGCGCCTACAAGGGTGACCGGATTGATCTTGAATGGCTTGACCTGGGGCAGCGATCCGTCGCAACCGACAGCGAGCGTCAGGTGCTTGTCGAGGAGCTTCTGTTGAAGCTCAAGTACCGGAGCCTGGAAGGCCGCAAGGAGGGGTTGGCCAGAATCCTCGAGCAAACCGGGTCGATCATCCCCAGAGATCTGATGCTGTCGACGGCCCAGCTGCGTGGTCTGCGGGATGCCGGCATGGAGATCGGCGGACATACCTCCAGCCATCCGATTCTTGCCGTATTACCCGAGGCCGAGGCTCGCAGGCAGATTGCCGAGGACCGGGCGCGCTTGACTGAACTGCTCGGTTACGCCCCCCGTTTCTTTGCCTACCCGAATGGCCGGCCGGACAGTGATTACAAGGCCGTGCACGCCGACATTGTTCGCGAAGTGGGCTACGAAGCCGCTTTTACGACGTCTTTCGGATCGGTGGGGCCGGAGTCCGGAGCCTTCGAGTTGCCACGCTTTACCCCCTGGGACAGGCCTCTGTGGCGATTCTCCCTCCGTCTGGCCCACAATTACTTCAGAGGCCACTCCCGGCAGTTGCTGTCAGGCAGCCTTGCCGCGTGAATCCTCTCCATTGCCTTACACATTCGTGGTGCACAAAGATGTCGAATGAGCTTCACCGGGTACTGGCGCCGATGTGCGTATTGATCGCGGAGAGCCCCCGTGCGTGATTTACTCCTGATCCTGATGTTGCTCGGGACGCTACCGTTTGCGTTCAAGCACACCTATGTGGCGGTTCTCCTGTGGACCTGGATCAGCATCATGAATCCCCACAAGCTGGCATACGGCTTTGCAAACGATGCACCGTTTGCAATGGTTGCAGCGGTTGCCGCCCTGGTATCGTTGATCGTCACCAAGGACAAACTCAAGCTTCCCAAGGAGGCGCCTGTTGTCGTACTTATCTGCTTCGTCATGTGGATGACGATCACCACGATGGCGGCCTTTTACCCGGATGAGTCTTTCGTTCAGCTCAAGAAGGTCATCAAGATCCAGTTGATGACCCTGATTGCGCTGGCTGCCCTGCAAGAGCGCCGTCATATCGAGATGTTCATCTGGGTGAACGTGTTGTCGATTGGTTTCTACGGGATAAAGTGCGGGATTTTCACGATCATGACAGGCGGTGGCTATCGCGTGTGGGGGCCGCCAGGGGGCTTCATCGAGGGAAACAACGAGATCGCCGTTGCCCTCATCATGTCGATCCCGTTAATGAATTACCTTCGCCTTGTGACGAGCCATAAATGGGTAAAGATTGGTCTGAGCTCAATGATGGTTCTGACGGCCGTTGCCGCTTTGGGTACTCAGTCCCGGGGGGCCTTGCTGGCCTTGCTGGGAATGGTTGCGGTGCTGTGGGTTCGTTCTGACAAGAAGTTTGCGATGGGTGTTGTGGTTGCTCTTGTGGGTGTGCTCCTGGTGGCCTTCATGCCGGCTTCGTGGGAGGAGCGGATGAACACGATCAAGGAGTATGAGGAAGACGGTTCGGCCATGGGGCGTATCAATGCATGGTGGCTCGCATTCAATATTGCAAACAAGCGGATCACCGGGGCCGGGTTTGAGGCATACACGCCGGAGACCTTTGCCGCTTTTGCGCCGAACCCAGCTGATATTCACGTTGCCCACAGTATCTATTTCTCGGTCCTGGGCGAACATGGGTATGTCGGGCTATTCCTGTTCCTCCTCCTGTGGGTGCATACTCTTCGCATCGCGGGGAAAATCCGTACCAAAACCCGGAATCGCAAGGATCTGGAGTGGCTTTTCCACCTCGCCGGCATGTCGCAGGTTGCGCTTGTGGGTTATGCAGTTGGAGGAGCGTTTCTTAGCCTTGCTTATTTTGATTTGCCGTACAACATCATGGTTATTGTCGTGGTGGGTCATCGCTGGTTGCTTGAAAGGCATGTCAAGAATGCGGACCAGGCACCTGGTGCCGTGATCGACACCGTTGAGGATGCTACATCGACGAAGGCAGGCGCGGTGCGTCCATTGGTCTCCCATTGATAGCGGGGTTGCCTTAATGTTTCTTCGGTACTCCCTGGCGACTCGTGTCGTTGATTGCAGAATTTGGAGTTAGGTAAATATGGGTCGTCGCTTGCTGTTTCTTGGGTTCGCTTTGTTTGCCATGGGTTCCGGTTCCGGGTGGGCGGATGAGTTGCCTCCGGAATGTGGTTCCCTGACCAATGCGTTTGGCCCCTTCGATTACCGGACAAATATCGACAAGCGCCCTACGGTCGAGAACTTTCACTTCAATTCCGACGTGGAGCAGTTGCGCAGAGGACTATCGACTTCCGGTCCCGGCCAGGATCTGAATTACACGCTGCGGGCTTTCCCCAACCACCACCGAGCCCTCATGTCTCTAATCAGGTTCAGTGTGAAGGAAAAATCGGTCAAGCCCACCGGGACCGGCTATTCGGTGGAGTGTTTTCTGCGTCGTGCAGAGACCTTCCGGCCCGACGACATGATGGTCAAGGTTATCTACGGCATCCATCTGCTCAACCAGGGCCGTAACGCGCAAGCTATTGCCAAGCTTGAGGAGGCGCGTGACTCAGGAACGGAAAGCCCCAACGTCTACTACAATCTTGGGCTCGCTTATATGGATGTAGGGCATTACGACAAGGCCCTGGCAAGTGCGCACAAGGCATACCAGATGGGTTTCCCCCTTCCCGGTTTGCGCGACAAGCTCAAGCGAGCAGGCAAGTGGAAGGACCCGGTGGCTGTGCCTGTGGCAGAAGAGGTCAAGGCGGACGAAGCACAGAAGGCTGAACGGCCGCAGAACTAGGCCGACTGGCCCGCCTGTACAAGCAGACGGTTTTGGATTACGATACAAGAGCAGTTTTTTGTACCTAACGGCGGCGAAAGTCGCCGTTTCGCCTTTCTGGCGCTTGCCGTACGAGGGTGGCGCTACGCGGGGCGAACAACGAACAAGGTTGCTTCATGTCTCACTTGATGAATACTTACGGGCGGCTTCCGGTGGCGTTCAGCCACGGCGAAGGCTCCTGGTTGTACGACCTGTCCGGCAAGCGCTATCTCGATGCCCTGGCAGGAATTGCCGTATCAACGCTGGGCCACAATCATCCCCGCCTTGTCCGCGCCATCGCTGACCAGGCCGCTCGCGTCATTCACACTTCCAATCTGTACGGGATTCCACTGCAGGAAGCTTTGTCGGACAAGCTCGCTGCAGTTTCCGGAATGGAAGAGGTGTTTTTCTGTAATTCCGGTTGTGAGGCCAATGAGGCCGCGATCAAGCTGGCAAGGCTTTACGGAAGCGGGCGTGGCATTGCCGAACCCTGCATCATCGTGATGGACCAGTCCTTTCACGGTCGTACGCTGGCAACGCTCTCCGCGACTGGTAACAAGAAGGTCCAGATCGGCTTCGGGCCTCTGGTTAGCGGTTTTCTTCGCGCACCCTTCGATGATCTCGCTGCGCTGGAGCAACTTGCTGCAGGCCGGACTGATATTGTGGCCATCCTCGTCGAGCCTGTTCAGGGCGAAGGCGGCATTCACATTGCTCATCAGGAATACCTGCACGCACTACGCAAGCTTTGCGACGAGCGTGAGTGGCTTCTGATGTTCGACGAGGTCCAGTGCGGTGTCGGGCGTACGGGCAAGTGGTTTGGACACCAGAATGCTGATGTAAAGCCGGATGTCATGTCCCTGGCAAAGGGCCTAGGTTCCGGTGTGCCCATTGGTGCCTGTCTGGCTGCCGGCAGGGCTGCGGGCGTTTTCAAGCCCGGCAATCACGGCTCCACGTTTGGTGGCAATCCGCTGGCTTGCGCTGCGGCGCTGACGACCCTTGCGGTTGTCGAGGAAGACGATCTGCTTGTCAATGCGGCCAGGATTGGCCAAGCCATCCGAACAGGGTTCTCCAAGGCGCTTGAGGGCGTGGCCGGGGTGGTGAACATCCGTGGTGCGGGGCTGATGATCGGCATCGAACTGGATCGCCCTTGCGGCGCTTTGGTGGCGCAAGCGCTCGAGGCTGGTTATCTGATCAACGTCACGGCCGACAAGGTCATCCGGCTTCTGCCGCCGCTGAACTTCAGCGACGCTGACGCTGCGACGCTGGTTGAGGGGCTGGCGCCGTTGATCAAGGAATTTCTTGCAGCACAATAACCAAGAACGAGTGCCATGAACGCACCGAGACACTACCTACAATTCAAAGACCTATCTCGCGCCGAGTACGACTATCTTTTTTCCCGCACACGCTGGATCAAGGACAAGTTCAAACGCTACGAACCTCATCACCCCCTGTTCGATCGGACACTGGTGATGATTTTCGAGAAGGCCAGCACGCGTACACGCCTGTCTTTTGAAGCGGGCATACAGCAGCTGGGCGGTTCGGCGATCTACCTCAATACCCGCGACTCCCAGCTGGGGCGTGGTGAGCCGGTGGAGGATGCGGCGCAGGTGATATCGCGGATGAGCGATGTCGTCATGATTCGCACTTTCGAGCAGTCGATCATCGAGCGCTTTGCGGAATACTCCCGTGTGCCGGTAATCAACGGCCTGACGAACGAATATCACCCCTGCCAGATCCTGGCTGATATTTTCACCTTCATCGAGCATCGCGGTCCGATCCAGGGCAAAACGGTGGCCTGGGTGGGGGACTCGAACAATGTCTGCAATACCTGGTTGCAGGCTGCCGAGGTGCTGGACTTCCAGGTGCGTGTATCCACACCGCCGGGTTATGAAGTCGAGCCCGAAAGGGCAGGGCTCTACGGTACCGGGCACTTCGCGCACTTCGACGATCCGATGGAGGCCTGCCGCGGCGCCGATCTGGTTACCACCGATGTGTGGACCAGCATGGGCTTCGAGGCCGAAAACGAAGAGCGGATGCGCGACTTCGCCGACTGGCAAGTGGACGAAGACATGATGAAGATCGCCAATCCGGGCGCCGTCTTCATGCATTGCCTGCCGGCCCATCGTGGAGAGGAAGTCTCCGCTGAAGTCATCGACGGCCCTCAGTCAGTAGTGTGGGACGAGGCAGAAAACCGTTTGCACGCGCAGAAGGCGCTAATGGAATACCTGCTGATCGGCAAGATCGAGGGTGACTGCATTTGATGCAGTCGATTGGTTCAAGACTCAATTACTAAATTGCGGAAGCGGGACATGAGCGACGTTAAGAAGGTTGTGCTTGCCTACTCGGGCGGGCTGGATACATCGGTGATTCTCAAGTGGCTGCAGGACACCTATCAGTGTGAAGTCGTCACTTTTACCGCCGACCTGGGCCAGGGTGAAGAACTCGAGCCGGCTCGTGCGAAGGCGCTGCAGTTCGGCATCAAGCCGGAAAATATTTTCATTGACGATCTACGCGAGGAGTTCGTCCGGGACTTCGTGTTTCCGATGTTCCGCTGTAATGCGGTTTACGAAGGCGAGTACCTGCTCGGCACCTCCATCGCCCGTCCGCTGATTGCCAAGCGCCAGATCGAGATCGCCCGGGCGACCGGTGCAGAAGCGGTGTCCCACGGCGCGACCGGCAAGGGTAACGATCAGGTTCGCTTCGAGCTCGGTTACTACGCGCTGATGCCGAACGTGAAGGTGATTGCCCCGTGGCGCGAGTGGGATCTGCTGTCCCGCGAAAAGCTGCTGGCTTATGCAGAAAAGAATGGCATTCCCATCGAGATGAAGCACAAGCAGGGTGGCTCCCCGTACTCCATGGATGCCAACCTGCTGCATATCTCCTTCGAAGGTCGCCACCTGGAGAACCCGGCTGCCGAAGCCGAAGAATCCATGTGGCGCTGGACCGTATCGCCGGAAGCGGCTCCGGATGCGGCCGAGTATCTGGATCTGGAGTTCGAGAAGGGCGATCTTGTCTCGATCAACGGCACCAGGATGAAGGCGCATGAACTGCTGGCCAAGCTCAACGAGGTGGGTGGCAAGCACGGGATTGGGCGTCTGGATCTGGTCGAAAACCGCTATGTGGGCATGAAGTCGCGTGGCTGCTACGAGACTCCGGGCGGAACCATCCTGCTGCGTGCCCACCGGGCTATCGAGTCCATCACCCTTGACCGGGAAGTTGCCCACCTGAAGGACGACCTGATGCCCCGTTACGCCAGCATGATCTACACGGGGTACTGGTGGTCGCCGGAACGTCTGGCCCTGCAGGCACTGATCGACAACACGCAGCAGACGGTAAATGGCTGGGTTCGCGTCAAGCTCTACAAGGGTAATGTGATCGTCGTTGCCCGGGATTCGAAGACTGATTCCCTGTTCGATCCGACCATCGCCACTTTTGAAGATGACCAGGGTGCCTACAACCAGAAGGACGCCCATGGTTTTATCCGCTTGAATGCCCTGCGCATGCGCATCGCGGCCAACGCAAAAACCAAGCGGGGCTGATACCAAAGCATGGACCCCACTGCGCCCTTGCTGTTCGGGCTGACCGTTGCAGAATTCGAGGATATTTCCCTCAAACTCTGTGTGGGCGGCCTGATCACCTACATGATTTTCATCATCGGCCATCTCGCCTGGGAGTCCAAGGCGGGAAAATACGGCGCGATCTGGATGTTCGTGGGGCTCGGTGTGGGTTTCATCGGGTTTATCGCCAAGTCGCTCATTCAGAAGCTGCTTGGCATTGAATAACTTTTGACTTGAACTGAAAAATGACTCAATCCGCCCAATTCGACGCCGTTTCCGTTGTCAAGAAAGCCAACGTCTACTTCGACGGCAAGTGCGTGAGCCACTCCATCGTTCTTGCTGACGGGGTCAAGAAATCCGTTGGCGTAATCCTGCCCTCGGCGCTGACCTTCAATACCGGTGTTCCCGAAATCATGGAGGGTGTCGCCGGCAGCTGCCGCGTGCGCCTCAAAGGTGAAACCGAGTGGAAGACCTACGGTGCTGGTGAGTCCTTCAATGTGCCGGGCGACTCCAGCTTTGATATTGAAGTGGTTGGCGATGCCTACCACTATGTTTGCCACTTTGCCTGACAAGGAACCAGACCATGCCGTCGTTCGACATTACGTCAGAAGTCGATATGGTTGCGCTGCGTAATGCAGTTGAAGGCACCAATCGCAAAATTTCCGGCCGTTACGACTTCAAGGGCTCCGATGCCCGCGTCGAGCAGGCCGAAAAGCTGTTGACCCTGTTTGGTGACAACGACTTCCAGCTTGAGCAGATGCTGGCGCTTCTGCTGCCCGAGATGACCTCCAAGAAGATCGATGTGCGTTGCCTCGATCATGGCGACATACAGAAGGTTGGCGGAAACAAGGTCAAGCAAGAGCTGAAGGTGCGTGTCGGCATCGAGCAGGACGAGTCGAAAAGAATCGTCAAGCTCATCAAGGATAGCAAGCTCAAGGTGCAGGCCAGCATTCAGGGCGAGGCGGTACGGGTTAGCGGCGCAAAGCGTGATCTCCTGCAAGACTGTATTGCCCTGGTGCGCAAGGAAGTCACCGACTATCCTTTGCAGTACGGAAACTTCAGGGATTGAGCGATGAATCTCTCGGCTGTCACGTCTACTTCGCAAGTCCAGACTCAGGACGCGGTTTCGGTTGCGATGCTGAGGAAATCACTGGATCAGCAACAGGCTAATGCGGCACAGATGATTGCCTCGCTGCCACAGCCGGTCCAGGCGCCGGATCCGGGAGCAACTGTCGGGCGCAATATAGATACCTTCGCGTGAGCCGAGGTTAGCGTTAAAGAAAAAACCAGCTTGCAGCTGGTTTTTTCTTTTGGCCTTCAGTCGTGAACCAGACCCTGGATCCAGTGAGTGTAGAGGCGCTCGGCGGCTTTGTTGAGCGCTTTGAGGCGCGCTTCGATGCCGACTTCCATCTCTTCGGGCCGCTGGACGGTCGCCTGGAGTCCGCAGGCTTCTATCTCCTCGGCGCCGCTTCGACACCACTCCCGAATCATCCCGGCAGTCATCTCCACGTGACATTGCATTCCAAGGTGCTTGCCGAGGACAAAGGCCTGATTCGTGCAGGCTACGCTTTGCAGAATGCGCGTTGCGCCTGCAGGGATGGCGAATGTCTCTCCGTGCCAATGGAAGCTCTCGAATCCCGTCATGTCTCCAAACCATTGCTGCGCGTCAGGAGACTCGACAACCGAGACGGCGTGCCAGCCGATCTCCTTTACCGGGTTGCGCGTTACGTGTCCGCCGAGCGCCTTGCTCATTAGTTGCCCCCCCAGGCAATGGCCGATGACGGGCCGGTTAGAGGCCATCGTCTGGCGGATCAAGTCGAGCAGGGGAGAGATCCAGGGCAGTTCGTCATTGACGCTCATGGGCCCGCCCATCAAGCATAGACCTGAAAAACGGTCTGGTGCCGTGGGTAGTGAATCGCCAGCGTCGATCCGGATTAGCTCCCAAGGTAGCGAGTTGTGTTCGAGGAATGTGGCAAAATGCCCCGGACCCTCCGTAAGGCTATGGCGAATGATTGCTACCGGTTTCATGAAAAAATCCTGTGTTGTTCGTTTGCTTCAGTGTATCGGGGTGATGATGGCGTGCCTAGGTATGTCGGCAGAGGCTACCGATGTGGCGTTGGCTGGCGTTTTTCCCGGCAAGGCTTTGATGGTCATCAACGGGGCTGCTCCTCGCGCGGCAGGGGTGGGAACCACCACGCCGGAAGGTGTTCGAATCCTTGCCGTCGATGCGGAGAGTGCAACAGTCGATTTCGATGGACGTCGTCACAAGCTTTTTGTCGGGCAGCAGGCGCTTAACGTTACCGGCAAGGGTGGCTCCGGAAGTTCGCAAACTGTCAGCATCCATGCTGACAGTGGAGGGCAGTTCAATACAATGGGGTCTATCAACGGTGCGTCAATGCGTTTCATCGTCGATACCGGAGCGACTTTTGTGTCCATCGGGCGGAGTGACGCGCTGAAGGCTGGCATAGACATTACCAAGGGCGAGCCAGCAACGATGCAAACGGCCAATGGTGTTGTCCGCGCCTGGAAAGTGCGTCTGGATGCTGTACGTGTCGGAGACGTGACCCTGCGCAATATCGAGGGCGTCGTTCACGGCACGGACTTGCCTGTTGCATTGCTGGGCATGAGCTTCCTTAACCGGATGGAAATGCGTCGTGACGGTACGATCCTTCAGTTGCGCCAACGTTATTGATCAGAAGAATTGATGAAACCGGTTTCCGCACCGCTTTGTTCCAATACCGTCGAATGGCTTCGCACGTGTTTTTTGTCCCACATCCCGGTTTCGTCGCCAGTGGAGGAGGGGGTGCCGACCGGCCCTCTCACGCCGGCTGCTGTGTTGTTTCCCATTGTCCTGCGTGATCCTGAACCCACGGTACTGCTGACGCGTCGTACAGATCATCTCCATCACCATCCCGGACAGGTCAGTTTTCCGGGGGGGCGTGTCGAGAAGCAGGATGCTTCCCCGGTCGACACCGCTCTGCGCGAGACCGAAGAAGAGATCAGCCTGAATCGCCGGCACATCGAGCTGCTTGGCAGCCTTCCGCTGTACCGGACAGGGACAGGCTTCGAGGTTACGCCGGTGATTGGCCTCGTCACGCCACCTTTCGAGCTGACGCCCGACTCCTTCGAGGTCGCCGAGGTATTCGAGGTCCCTCTCGCTTTTCTACTCGACCCGGCCAATCATCAGCGGCACAGGGTTGAAGTGCGTGGGCAGCTACGTGAATATTACGCAATGCCCTACGGTGATCACTTCATCTGGGGGGCGACAGCCGGCATGATCGTCAGCCTTCATCGATTCGTGTCGCGTTGAGTAAACGGCGTTTGTATTGTGCTCGTTTGATGGTATCTTGAAGCACCCCCGATAGGCTTGAACCATGAGGGCTCTCCAAGGCCCCCCGCCGCATGACCTTGTTTTCGCTGATAGTCGCACTGCTCATAGAGCAACTTCGCCCACTACCCGTAGGGCGTTTCGTCCAGGCGCCACTCAAGGCTTTCGCCCGCTTTCTCGAGAATCGCTTCAACGATGGCGAAGCTCGCCACGGCGCCGTTGCCTGGTGGGTCGCCATTCTTACCGCGTGCTTCGCCTCTGCGCTGATCTACTTCGTTCTCTGGCACGTTCACCCAGCACTCGCCCTGGGGTTCAACGTGCTAGTGCTCTACTTGACGATGGGCTTTCGCCAAGTCAGCCATTTCTTTACCGATATTCAACTTGCCCTCCGGATGGGCGAACTCCCGAGGGCACGCCAGCTGATTGGTGAATGGCGGGGTCGTACCCATGATGCGTCCGGCTCAAGCGAGGTTGCGCGCCTGGCCATCGAGGAGGCACTGCTTTCTGCCCACCGTAACGTATTTGGCGTCGCCTTCTGGTTCATCCTTCTTCCCGGGCCGAGCGGCGCCGTGCTTTATCGTTTGTCGCGCTTTTTCGACGAGGAGTGGGGGCGCCGCCGCGGGACGGCAGATTTCGGCGACTTCGGTGATTTTGCCCAAAAGGCTTTCGCTGCCATCGATTGGATTCCTGTGCGTCTGACTGCCGCCGCATTCTCGGTTGTCGGTGATTTCGAAGATGGCGTGTATTGCTGGCGAGCGCAGGCAAACCAATGGAAAGACAAGGCTTCCGGTATACTACTTTCCAGTGGTGGCGGGGCCTTGGGCGTTCGGCTTGGCATGCCGATCCACGAATCGGGTGAAGTGGTTGAACGTCCCGAGATGGGTATCGGAGACGATGCCGATGCCGATTTCATGCAGAGTACTATCGGCCTGGTCTGGCGTACGCTCGTGCTGGTTTTCTTGCTGCTGGCACTGCTTGGCGTCGCAGGGTGGGTTGGTAATTAACCGTAGCAATTCAGAGGAGGAGTTCAGATGGCTAGTCGTGAAGTAGTGGTTTTGAGCGCAGTACGTTCCGCTATTGGTGCCTTTGGTGGTGCATTGGCTGACTTCGATGCCAGCGAACTTGCCGGTATCGTCATGAAGGAGTCGGTTGCCCGCTCCGGAGTGGATCCTCAGCTGATCAATTACATCACCGTTGGCAACTGTATGCCGACCGATGGCCGTTACGCATATGTTTCCCGCGTCGCATCGATCCAGGCTGGCCTACCGATGGAGTCCGTTGCCATGCAGGTGAGCCGTCTGTGCTCCTCCGGTCTGCAAGGTATCGTGACGACGGCCCAGAACATTCTGCTGGGCGATGCCGATTACGGTATCGGCGGTGGCGTTGAGGTCATGTCCAAGGCTGCTTACCTGCTGCCCGCATTGCGTAACGGCGCCCGCATGGGTGATACCAAGGCAATCGACAGCATGGTCGCCGTGCTGACGGATCCCTTCGGCATTGGCCACATGGGTATCACTGCCGAGAACCTGGCTGCCAAGCATGGCATTACCCGTGAAGAGCAGGACGCCTTTGCTGTCGAGTCCCAGCGTCGTGCTGCCTTCGCCATTGACGAAGGGCGCTTCAAGTCTCAGATCGTTCCCATCGTCAAGCAAACCCGTAAGGGCGATGTCGTTTTCGATACCGACGAGCATCTGAAGCGCGGCACCTCCATGGAGTCCCTTGCCAAGATGAAGCCGGCCTTCAAGAAGGACGGTACGGTCACGGCAGGCAACGCGTCGGGCATCAATGATGGCGCTGCTTTCTTTGTGCTCGCCGATGGCTCCACCGCGGTGAATGCCGGCTACAAGCCGATGGCTCGCCTGGTGTCCTACGCTGTTGCCGGTGTGCCGAACGACATCATGGGTGAGGGTCCGATTCCGGCCTCCCGCTTGGCGCTCAAGAAGGCCGGCCTGACGCTGGATCAGATGGACGTAATCGAATCCAACGAAGCCTTTGCAGCCCAGGCTCTGTCCGTTTCCCGTGTGCTTGGCCTTGATCCGCTCAAGACCAACCCGAACGGCGGTGCAATTGCTCTGGGTCACCCGGTTGGCTGCTCAGGTGCCTTCATCGCCACCAAAGCAATCTACGAACTGCATCGTACTGGCGGCCGTTATGCGCTGGTGACGATGTGCATCGGCGGTGGTCAAGGTATTGCGACCATTTTTGAGCGCATCTAAGATCCTGTTCTCGTTAGACAAAAGCCCTGCCAAATGGCAGGGCTTTTTCGTTGACGTCCAAGAAGCTGTAATAAAGTCGATAAATCACTTGCCAAGGGAATGGGATTTCCCCTAGAATCCTTGGCTTCATTGCATTCCTTTCAGGATTACTAAAAGATGGCCAATTCGGCACAAGCCCGTAAGCGCGCCCGCCAAGCTGTCAAGGCTCGCGCCCTTAACATGAGTCTGCGTTCGCGCCTGCGTACTGCCATCAAGGCTGTTCGTAAAGCGGTTGATGGTGGCGACAAGCAAGTCGCTCAGCAAGTTTTCGTCGCTTCCCAGCGCACGATCGACAGCATCGCTGACAAGAAAATCATTCACAAGAACAAGGCTGCACGCCACAAGAGCCGTCTCTCCTCCGCCATCAAGGCGATGGGTGCTGTGGCTGCCTGATCTTAGTCTCCTGCCTTCCTCGCTGTTGCAGTGAGAAAGGCGGATTGGCAAGGTCCAGAAACGGGGTCGCTCAAGCGACCCCGTTTCACGTTATGTTCGGTGGTCGCGCATTTGTTTCTGGTCGCGGACATCTGCTATCCACAACCGCGACATGCATAAGCATTCTCGCCGGCACTTTGTCAGCATTCGGTTGCAGCACAGTCCCTTGACATCCTGATTTTTAGCGCGTTATATAACCAATAAATTATTTGCGCTCTTGCGCTGGCGAAATATTGCGTCAGCATTGGATGTCAGAGTTTCCTGTTTGTTAATTTCTATAACGAGGGGGCTGGTGTGAATAAATCCGAATTGATTGACCAGATTGCTGTTGAAGCTGATATGTCGAAAGCTGCTGCGGGGCGTGCGCTTGATGCCGCTGTCGCTGCGGTCAAGCTGGAGCTGAAAAAAGGCGGGACTGTAACGCTCGTTGGATTTGGTACTTTCCACGTAGGCAAGCGGGCAGCCCGAACCGGACGCAATCCGCGTACCGGAGCGGCCATCAAGATCAAGTCAGCGAAAATTCCTAAATTTAGGCCTGGTAAAGCGCTGAAAGATGCGCTATTATAATTGGCTGTTGCTTTCGCAGAATCTTGAGCGATAGAGCGGGTGCTTAGCTCAGTTGGTAGAGCGTCGCCCTTACAAGGCGAATGTCGGCGGT
>JAOAUC010000049.1 GCA_030157785.1 Zoogloea oleivorans | reverse complement strand
GAAGGCGGTCGTACCGTCGGCGCCGGCGTCGTTGCCAAGGTTATCGAGTAATATTTGTCTGGGCGCGACACATGGGGTGTCGCGCCGACTGCTCTTTGGGAAATAACATGCAAAACCAGAAAATCCGTATCCGCCTCAAGGCTTTCGATTACAAGCTTATCGATCAGTCTGCTCAAGAGATCGTGGATACCGCGAAGCGTACTGGCGCTGTGGTTCGTGGGCCCGTTCCCCTGCCGACCCGCATCGAGCGTTTCGATCTGCTCCGCTCCCCCCACGTTAACAAGACCTCCCGCGATCAGTTCGAGATCCGTACCCATCTGCGCCTGATGGACATCGTGGATCCGACCGACAAGACTGTCGATGCTCTTATGAAACTCGACCTTCCGGCGGGCGTTGACGTCGAAATCAAGCTGCAGTAACTCAAAGCTATTGCGTTATGGGGGCAAGGGCCGATATAATCCGGCCCTTGCGCTTTTTGGCGCAGTTTGTAATGACAATCGGTCCTGGTCAATCGCAACCAGGGTAAGGAGAATAAAATGAGTCTAGGCCTTGTCGGGCGCAAGGTGGGCATGACTCGCATTTTTGCCGAGGATGGTCAATCCATTCCGGTAACTGTGCTGGATGTGTCCAATAACCGCGTGACCCAGATTAAAACGGCTGAATTGGATGGCTATTCCGCCGTCCAGGTGACATTCGGTGTTCGGCGTGCAAGTCGTGTCAATAAGGCTGCTGCTGGCCATCTTGCCAAGGCTGGTGTCGAGGCAGGTCACGTTTTCAGGGAATTCCGTGTTGACGCTGATCGTCTGTCTTCTTTGAAGGCGGGTGATGTTGTTGGCGTTGATATCTTCGCTGTCGGTCAGAAAGTTGACGTGAGTGGTGTGTCTCTCGGTAAGGGTTACGCCGGTACCATCAAGCGCCACAACTTTGCTTCCGGTCGTGCCACTCACGGTAACTCGCGTAGCCACAATGTGCCGGGTTCTATCGGTATGGCGCAGGATCCGGGTCGGGTTTTTCCGGGTAAGCGCATGACCGGTCACCTCGGTGCGGCCAAGTGTACCGTGCAGAACCTTGAAGTGGTTCGTGTTGATGTTGAGCGCGGCCTTTTGTTGATCAAGGGCGGCGTGCCTGGTCATGATGGTGGCGACGTTATTGTTCGCCCTGCCGTCAAGGCTGGCAGCTGACTGGAGGCGTGATGGAACTGAATCTGTTGAACGAACAGGGCCAGACGTCTGCGACCCTTCAGGCGTCCGACGCGCTGTTTGGCCGTGAGTACAACGAAGCCCTGATTCATCAGGTCGTTGTGGCTTACATGGCCAATGCCCGCTCTGGAAATCGTGCCCAGAAGGGGCGCGACGAAGTTGCTCATACGACCCACAAGCCGTGGCGTCAAAAAGGTACCGGTCGTGCCCGTTCGGGTATGAGCTCGAGCCCGATCTGGCGTGGAGGCGGTCGCGCTTTCCCGAATTCGCCGGATGAGAACTTCTCCCATAAGGTGAACCGGAAGATGTACCGCGCAGGCGTTGCCGCGATTCTGTCGCAGCTCGCTCGTGATGGCCGTCTGGCCGTGGTTGAAGGTTTTGGTGTTGATGCGCCGAAGACCAAGTTGCTTGCCCAGAAGTTGAAGGGCATGGGGCTGGAGTCAGTGCTGCTCATTACCGATTCTTTTGATGAGAATCTGTACCTGTCGTCGCGCAATCTTCCGAACGTTCTCGTTCTCGAAGTTAGCGAGACCGATCCGGTATCCCTGGTGCGCTTCCCCAACGTGATCGTTACGAAGGGTGCTGTCGCCAAGATGGAGGAGATGTGGCAATGAGCGCATTCAAGGAAGAGCGTCTGATGCAGGTGCTGCTCGCCCCGCAGATCTCGGAGAAGGCAACTTACATCGCCGACAAGCACGAGCAAGTCGTCTTTCGCGTCGCCAGCGACGCGACCAAGCCGGAAGTGAAGGCTGCTGTCGAGCTTCTCTTCAAGGTTGAGGTGAAGGCTGTTCAGGTGTCTAACGTCAAGGGCAAAGAAAAGCGCTTTGGCAAGATGACCGGGCGCCGGAAGGGCTGGAAGAAGGCTTATGTTTGCCTCAAGCCGGGCCAAGAAATCAACTTTGCGGCCGGGGAGTAAGGAAGATGGCACTCGTTAAAGTTAAACCGACTTCTGCTGGCCGCCGCGCCGTTGTAAAGGTTGTGAGTCCGAATCTTCACAAGGGTGCGCCTGTCGCATCTTTGGTTGAGCCGCAGTCCAAGACTGCCGGTCGTAACAACAACGGCCACATCACTACCCGTCACAAGGGCGGTGGTCACAAACAGCATTACCGTGTTGTCGATTTTCGTCGCAACAAGGATGGCATCGTAGCGAAGGTTGAGCGTCTCGAGTATGACCCGAACCGTTCCGCCAATATTGCGCTGCTTTGCTATCTCGATGGTGAGCGTCGTTACATTATCGCGCCGAAGGGCCTAGTTGTTGGCCAGACCGTGATCAGCGGTTCCGAGGCTCCGATCAAGGCTGGCAATGCTCTGCCGATCCGGAATATTCCGGTTGGTACTACGCTTCACTGCGTCGAGATGATGCCCGGCAAGGGTGCTCAGCTTGCTCGTGCGGCGGGAACTTCGGTTCAGCTGCTTGCTCGCGAAGGTATCTACGCGCAGGTTCGTCTGCGCTCCGGCGAAATTCGCCGTGTGCACGTTGAGTGCCGCGCGACGATCGGTGAAGTGGGTAATGAAGAGCACAGTCTGCGCAAGATCGGCAAGGCTGGCGCAAATCGCTGGCGTGGTATTCGCCCGACCGTTCGCGGTGTGGCGATGAACCCGGTCGATCACCCGCATGGTGGTGGTGAAGGCCGTACCGGCGAAGGTCGTGTGCCCGTTAGCCCGTGGGGTCAGCCTGCCAAGGGTTATCGTACACGCAGCGTCAAGCGTACCGACTCGATGATTGTTCAGCGTCGGCACAAGCGATAAGAGGTAAGACATGGCACGTTCTATTAAGAAGGGCCCCTTTATCGACGCTCACCTCCTTAAGAAGGTGGACGCCGCTCGGGTCTCGAATGACAAGCGCCCGATCAAGACTTGGTCGCGCCGCTCTACTGTGCTTCCGGATTTCGTGGGCCTTACGATCGCTGTTCATAACGGCCGTCAACACATTCCGGTGTACGTTTCCGAAAACATGGTTGGTCACAAGCTCGGCGAATTTGCGCTGACCCGGACGTTCAAGGGTCACGCGGCGAGCAAGAAGGCCAAGCGCTAAGGAGGAATGACGATGGAAACTAAAGCCATTCTCCGCGGCGTTCGCCTGTCGGAACAAAAGGGTCGACTTGTTGCGGACCTCGTTCGTGGCAAGACCGTTGAGCAAGCTCTCAACATCTTGACCTTCAGCCCCAAGAAGGGTGCGAAGATCATCAAGAAGGTGGTTGAGTCAGCTATCGCCAATGCCGAGCACAACGATGGTGCTGATATTGATGCCCTGCGCGTCAAGACAATCTACGTTGAGCAAGGTACGACGTTGAAGCGTTTCACCGCCCGCGCAAAAGGCCGTGGAAATCGCATCAGCAAGCCGACCTGCCATATTTATGTGACGGTCGGAGAGTAAGGGGATCCTATGGGACAGAAAATCCATCCGACTGGCTTTCGCCTGGCGGTAACGCGTAACTGGGGCTCGCGCTGGTTCGCTACGGGTAGCGATTTCGCCACGATGCTCAATGAGGACCTGAAGGTCCGTGCGCATTTGAAGAAAAAGCTTGCCCACGCGTCCGTTAGCCGTGTGGTCATCGAACGCCCTGCTAAAAACGCCCGGATTACCGTTTTCAGCGCCCGTCCGGGTGTTGTTATCGGCAAGAAGGGTGAGGACATCGAAAAGCTGAAGGCCGAACTCCAAAGCATCATGGGCGTTCCGGTTCATGTGAATATCGAAGAAGTTCGCAAGCCCGAGACTGATGCGCAGTTGATCGCAGACTCCATTTCTCAGCAGCTCGTCAAGCGGATCATGTTCCGTCGTGCGATGAAGCGTGCCATGCAGAATGCAATGCGCCTTGGTGCGCAGGGTATCAAGATCATGAGTTCCGGGCGTCTGAACGGTGCTGAGATTGCCCGTACAGAATGGTATCGCGAAGGGCGAGTGCCTTTGCACACCTTGCGTGCAGACATCGATTATGGTGTTTCTGAGGCGCATACCACCTATGGTGTTATCGGCATCAAGGTGTGGGTGTACAAGGGTGAGGCGCTTGCTCGTAACGAGCAGCCCGCAGCGACGGATAACGAAGGCGACAACCGTCGCGGTCGTCGTCGCAATGAGGGTGCCGACAACAAGCCGGGTGCCAAGCGGCCCGCACGCCGTACTGGCGGCGAGCAGGCTGATGGCGCAAAACGGATCAAGAAAGAAGCAGGAGTGAATGATGCTGCAGCCGTCGAGAAGGAAGTATCGTAAGGAGCAGAAGGGCCGCAATAAGGGTCTCGCCACCCGCGGCGCCAAGGTAAGCTTTGGCGAGTACGGTCTGAAGGCGGTTGGGCGTGGTCGTCTTACTGCTCGTCAGATCGAGTCTGCTCGTCGTGCAATGACGCGTCACATCAAGCGTGGCGGTCGTATTTGGATTCGCGTTTTCCCGGACAAGCCGATCTCTCAGAAACCGGCGGAAGTGCGGATGGGTAACGGTAAGGGTAGCCCGGAATACTGGGTTGCCGAGATCCAGCCGGGCAAGGTTCTATACGAGATGGATGGAGTCGACGAAACGCTGGCTCGCGAGGCTTTCCGCCTTGCTGCTGCCAAGCTTCCGATCGAAACCGTCTTCGTTGTCCGGATGGTGGGGTAAATCATGAATGCTTCGGAAATGCGGGCGAAGGACGCCGGCCAGCTCAACGCTGAACTGATCGAATTGCTGAAGGCTCAATTCAGTCTTCGCATGCAGATCGCGACTCAGCAGCTGAGCAACACTTCGCAACTCGGCAAGGTTCGCAAGGACATCGCTCGGGTAAGAACCATTCTTCGCGAGAAGGCGGGTGCGAAATGAACGATCAAGTTAAGAAGAACAAGCGCGTAGAAGTTGGTCGCGTTGTGAGCGATAAGATGACCAACACGGTTACCGTGCTGGTTGAGCGTCGCGTAAAGCATCCCCTGTACGGTAAGGTGATGACTCGCACTGCCAAGTATCACGCTCACGTTGAAAGTGGTATTGCGAAGGAAGGTGATCTCGTCGAAATCGAAGAGACCCGCCCGATCTCGAAGACCAAGACCTGGCGCGTTACGAAGGTGCTTGAGTCGGTAGTGGCAGTTTAAGTAGGTCTGCTTGTATAAATGGCTTGCCAAGTGATTGGCAAGCCATTATTATTGTCGTCTTTGCTCTTGCACCGTTTCCGGCGCAAGTCCAATCAACCCGAACGGGATCCAAAACTGGCCGCGCAAGCGTGTTAAGTTGGAGAGTTTAAATGATCCAAATGCAAACGATACTGGACGTCGCCGATAATACCGGCGCGCGTTACGTGATGTGCATCAAGGTGTTGGGCGGCTCCAAGCGTCGTTACGCCGGTGTTGGTGACATCATCAAGGTGAGTATTAAAGACGCCGCTCCTCGTGGTCGCGTCAAGAAGGGCGATGTATATAGCGCTGTGGTGGTTCGTACTGCCAAGGGTGTTCGTCGTCCGGATGGCTCGCTTATCAAGTTTGACCGCAATGCGGCGGTTCTGCTTAACAACAAAGGCGAGCCTATCGGTACGCGTATCTTCGGACCTGTTACGCGTGAATTGCGTACTGAAAAGTTCATGAAGATCGTTTCCCTGGCGCCTGAAGTTCTCTAAGGAGTTGTTGTGAATAAGATTCGCAAAGGCGATGAAGTCGCCGTCCTTACGGGCAAGGATAAGGGTAAGCGGGGTACCGTTCTGCGTAACGATGGTGACGTCGTTTTGGTTGAAGGTATTAATCGCGTCAAGAAGCACGTGCGTCCTAATCCGATGAAGGGCCAGGTTGGCGGCATCGTTGAAAAGGAAATGCCGATTCAGGTTTCGAATGTGGCGTTGTTCAACGCTGCTACTCAAAAGGCTGATCGCGTGGGCTTCAAGGTTCTTGAGGATGGCCGCAAGGTGCGGGTCTTCAAGTCCAATGGCGAAGTAGTGGATGCGTAAGGGATAGTCATGGCGCGCCTGCAAGAATTCTACAAAGAGACCGTCTCGCCGGAGCTTCTTCAGAAGTTTGGCTACAAGTCGGTTATGGAAGTTCCCCGGATCACCAAGATCACCCTGAACATGGGTGTTGGTGAGGCTGTTGGTGACAAGAAGGTTCTGGACTACGCAGTTGGCGATCTTCAGAAGATTGCTGGCCAAAAGCCGGTGACCACCAAGGCCAAGAAGTCTATCGCGGGTTTCAAGATTCGCGACGGTTATCCCATTGGTTGTATGGTGACGCTGCGCGGTCCGCGGATGTTCGAGTTTCTTGATCGCCTCGTTACGATCGCCATGCCGCGTATTCGTGACTTTCGTGGTATTGCTGGTAAAGGCTTTGACGGCCGCGGCAATTACAACCTGGGCGTCAAAGAGCAGATTATTTTCCCGGAAATTGAGTACGACAAGATCGATGCTCTCCGCGGGATGAATATCAGCATTACGACGACTGCTAAGTCGGACGACGAGGCGCGCGCTCTGCTCGCCGCGTTCAAGTTCCCGTTCAAGAACTGAGGGTTTTATGGCGAAACTGTCTCTGATCAATCGCGAAGAAAAGCGCGCTAAGACTGTTGCAAAGTTTGCAGCCAAGCGTGCCGCTCTGTTCGAACAGATCAACAACGCCAAGCTGTCTGATGAGGAGCGCATGGCTGCGCGTCTCAAGCTGCAGCAACTGCCGCGCAACTCGAGCCCGAGCCGTCAGCGTAACCGCTGCGAGCAAACCGGTCGTCCGCGTGGCGTTTTCCGTAAATTCGGTCTGTGTCGTAACAAGCTGCGCGAAGTTGCCTTCCGCGGTGAGGTTCCCGGCATGACCAAGGCAAGCTGGTAAGGGGTCGAAGATGAGCATGTCTGATCCGATC
>JAOAUC010000048.1 GCA_030157785.1 Zoogloea oleivorans | reverse complement strand
GTGGCCGTTACGGGCTGCAGGCGATCTGCTGTGCGGGTGGGATGGGCACGGCAACAATCATCGAGCGCTTGTGAACCAAGCGGGCTGAAGTAGCAACAGAGAAGGCGGGTACAGCATGAATATCGATCTGAGCAACAAGCGTGTCATCGTCACCGGGGCGTCCCGGGGTATCGGCCGTGCAATTGCCCGGGCTTTCGCCGCCGAAGGCGCCCGGGTTGCCATCTGCGCCCGCACGGCAGAAGCCGTTGAAGCAACCGGTGTCGAGCTGGCAAAGACCGCCAGTGCAGTGATCGCCCGCGCCGTGGATGTGACTGACACCGCAGGCGTGCGCAAATTCGTCGATGACGTCGCCGCCGAGTGGGGCGGCGTGGATGTACTGGTAAACAACGCCGGGCAGGGCAAGGGCGGCAATCTGGACACGCTGACCCCGGAAGCCATCCTTGAGCACGCCAATATTCTGCAGATGGGCCACTTCCGCTTCATCCAGGCAGTAGTGCCGCACATGCGCAAGCAGCGATGGGGCCGCATCATCGAAATCAACGCGCTGGCCGGCACCATCCCCACGCCGGACGGCATTCCGTCGGTGATCAACCGGGCGTCGTGCATTGCCCTGGCCAAGTCCCTGGGCATGTCGCTGGCGAAGGACAACATCCTGGTCAATACGCTGAACATGGGCTGGATCGATACCGGCCAGTGGGACCGCCATTACAAAGAAATGGGGCCGGGCGTAAGCCGTGAGGAGTTTGACGCGATGGTGATGAAGGTGGTGCCGGTGGGCCGCTACGGCAAGCCCGAGGACGTTGCCGGCATGGCCTTGTTCCTGGCCAGCGACTACGCCAGCTTCATTAGTGCTGCGTCCATCGACATCGCCGGGGGAATGGGTGGGCAGATTGCCTACTACCCCACGCTGAAGCGCGATTTCGAAGCCTCGGTCCGGGCGCGTGCTGCCGCGACCGGCGGGGCAGTCTGAGCGTCCGGAAGGAGGGCATAGCGTGGCGACGGACATCTGTCGGCTGCCCCGTGGCTCTGCCATCGTGAACGACGGCATTTCCTCAGCCCGTTATCGCCTGCTGGTGATCCTGACCGTGGTGCTGGCGACCGGCTCGATGGTGGTCGAGGCGACCATCATCAATGTGGCCATCCCCGCCATCATGCGGCAGTTTTCCATCAGCACCGAGGACGCCCAGTGGTTGTCCACGGGCTTTCTTGGGGCGATGGTCACCACCATGCTGCTGGCTGCGTGGTTCGAACGGCGCTTCGGCCCACGGCTCACCTATGCCGGAGCGCTGGTGCTGTTCAGCCTCGCCTCGCTGGCCGGTGGCCTGGCCGACAGCATGCCGCTGCTGATCGCCGCACGTATTGCCCAGGGCGCGATATCGGGTCTGATCCAGCCGCTCGGCCTGGTGGTGATCTTCCGCGTTTTTGCGCCCTCCGAGCGGGGGCGAGCCATGTCGGCCTTTGGGCTGGGTGTCGTGCTGGCACCCGCCATCGGACCGGCGCTGGGGGGCTATCTGGTCGATCTGGCGAGCTGGCGGGCGATCTTCTTCGTCACCCTGCCGCTGTGCGTGGCCGGCGTCTTCCTGAGTCTGCGCTACCTCCCCGAGCGAGACACCAGCAGCACGCAGCAAAGCTTCGATGTGCCCGGCCTGGTGCTGATGGCGCTGTTTATCTTCTGTCTGCTGACCGGCTTTGCGGTCGGGCATTCCGACGGCTGGACGGCGCCAGCCTTTCTGATGCGTCTCGGCGTCGGGCTGGCCGTTACGGTGGCGCTGGTCATCTGGGAGATGCGGATTCCCCATCCGCTGCTGCAGTTACGACTGTTTTACAACCGACGCTTTGCGGCCTCGGCGATGGTGGCCTTTGCTTACGGACTGGGCCTTTACGGTTCCACCTACCTGCTGCCGCTCTATGTGCAGACCGTTCTGCACTACGACGCCGGTCTGTCGGGGCTCCTGCTGCTGCCCGGAGGACTGGCGATGGCGCTGAGCATTACCGCGGCTGGCCGTCTGCTCGACCGCTTTGCTGCGCACAGCTTGATCGTCGTTGGTCTGCTGTGTTTTGCGGTTTCCTTCCTGCTCATCGGGTCGGGCGTGGTGGTGCGTTCGTTTGCCGTGCTGGCCGTCCTGATTGCCTTGGGACGAATTGGCCTGGGGATGACGATTCCGTCCCTCAACCTAGGTGCTTTGCAGTTGGTCGAATCGCCTCAACTGGCCCAGGCCTCCGGAACGCTGAATTTCATTCGCCAGTTGGGTGGGGCAATCGGCGTGAATGTGCTGACGATTTTTTTCAGTTGGCTGGATGCGGGAGGGCGGGAGCAGGGGCTCGATACGGCGGCTGCCACGGGAAACGCGTTCAGCGTGTGTTTCATGGTTGTCGGCCTGGTCTTTTTGCTGGCTGTTGTGCCCGCCATGCGGATGCGGGTCGAGCCGGCTGAGGGGGCTTTGGGCAGGAAGGATGGAAGTTAGTTTGTATTCTGTATTTAGAACTTTAATCGGACTATAGAATTTTAAAGAAATGCTCAGTACAATGCAGTGAGCGTCGATAGGACAGAAAAGTCCTGCAGCGCTTCGAAGGATGAGGAGTCGATGGTGTTTCGGAATTCCGCAGGGCAGGGGGCCGGAGCATCGGGATCATGGGTGGCCATGATCGTCATCGTCGTATCTGAGGAGACACAATAAATGATCAGAAACAATGGATTGGGTCGTGCACGGTTCCCGCTGCACGGTGTGGCAGCAGCCCTTGCAATTGGCTGGGCTGGCAGTGCCATGGCGATCGAGCTGGATACGGGTAACCCCGATCTGCGGATGCGCTGGGACAACACCGTGCGCTACAACCTCGGGATGCGCATGGAAGGGCAGGATCGCCGACTCCTGAACAACCCCAACTATGACGAGTCGGACAGCAAGTTCGGCAAGGGGAGCGTCGTCACCAACCGGGTCGACTGGCTGAGCGAACTCGATCTGAGCTACCGCGGCCAGTTCGGTGCCCGGGTGACCGGTGCTGCGTGGTACGACAATGCCTACGATGATCACTCGGTGCACACCACCGCCCCCGGCGGCGCGCTCACCAGCTATCGCAACAGCGAGTACAGCTCGACCGTAAAACGCTACGTCAATGGTCCGTCCGGCGAGCTGCTCGACGCCTTCGTTTGGGCCAACATGGACATCGGTGCCGTGCCGCTGAACGTCAAGGTCGGCCGCCACACCAACATCTGGGGTGAAGGCCTGTTGATCGGCGGTCACGCCATTTCGTATTCGCAGTCGCCCGTCGATGGTGTGAAGGCCGTAACCAGCCCGGGCATCGAGACCAAGGAAGTCTTTCTCCCTGTCGGCCAGGTGTCCGGCAAGGCCCAGGTCACCGACCGGCTGTCCATTGCCGGCCAGTATTTCTACGAATGGGAACCCACCCGGGTTCCCCATGCCGGTACCTATCTGATGGGTGCCGATACGGCACCGACGGTGGACCGCCTGCCGAACAACTGGGCCCGTGCCCAGTCGAAAAAGCCCGGCGGTGACGGCAACTGGGGCGTTGCGGCCAAGCTGAACGTCGAGGAAATCGAATCGACCTTCGGCGCCTACTACCGGGAGTTCAACGACTATGCGCCGGAAACTGGTGTGCAGTACCTCGGCGCCGCTGGCCCTTTCCGCTTCGTCTATCCTGAAGGCGTGCGACTGCTGGGCTTGAGTTTTGCACGGGTGATCGGCCCGGTGAGCTTCGGTTCCGAGTTGTCCTTGCGCAAAAACGGTCACTTGAATTCGACCGGCGTCAGCGCCGCGAACAACACCGGTGCCCGCGGCGATACTTGGCACGCGATCGTCAACGGCGTCTACATGCTGCCCAAAACGTCATTCTGGGATACCGGCACCCTGATTGCCGAACTGGCCTATAGCCGACTCGATCAGGTCACCAAGAATCCGGAACTGTACAAGGCCGTCGGCTATAACTGCGCCAAGGTTGGCGGTGCAGCGGGCAACAAGCTCGGCAACAAGATGGATGGTTGTTCGACCGATGATTTTGCCCAGATTGCGATCAACTTCACCCCCCAGTACCTGAACATCTTCCCGTCCTGGGATATGGATGTTCCGCTGACCGTGAATTACGGCCTGAGCGGCAACGCGCCCAGTGGCGGTGGCGGTTTTGAACGCCTGATGAGCTGGTCGATGGGGGTCAAGATGACCTACGCTTCACGCTACGAGTTCACCCTGCGGTACGCAGACATGGCGGCCGCAACGATCTACAACGCGGCCGGCACCACGGCACTCGGCGGCAACGGACTGAGCAGCGCCGTTGGCGCAACGGACCGTGGCTGGCTTACCTTCACATTCAAGACGGCCTTTTGAAGGCCGCAACCAGGAGACGAGGAACATGAAAAAGCACGCAATCGCACTTTTGGCCCTGGCAAGCGTTTCGGCCCACGGTCTGGCAGCCGTCAGCGCGGATGAGGCCAAGGAGCTCGGCAAGTCACTGACCAAGTACGGCGCCATCAAGGCCGGCAACAAGGAAGGCACCATCCCCGAATACACCGGTGGCCTCACCAAAGCCCCGGCCGACTTCAAGCCGAAGAGCGGCTTCTGGGCCGACCCCTTCAAGGATGAAAAGGCCGTTCTGCGCATCGACGGCAAGAACGTCGACCAGTACGCGGACAAGCTCAGCGAGGGTCAGAAGACCCTGCTGAAGAAGTATCCGACCTACTACATGGACGTCTACCCCAGCCACCGCACGGCGGCCATTCCGGCCAAGGTGCTGGACGCCACGGTGCGCAATGCCACCACCTGCAAGACGCTCAAGAACGGCCTGGCAGTGGAAGCCGACTGTCGCGGTGGCCTGCCTTTCCCGATCCCCAAGACGGGCTACGAGGTGATGTGGAACCTGCAGCTGCGCTACAAGGCCGACACCACCACCAAGTCGTCCCGTTCGTGGGTGGTGGATTCGTCCGGCAAGGCCGTGATGACCGCCCAGCAGCAGACCCTGGAAGAAACACCGTACTACCATGCCGACCTGGATGGCCGTGATCCGCTGATGTACTGGCGCACTCACTCCATCACCCAGTCGCCGGTGCGCAAGGCGGGTGAAGCCACGGGCATCGTGGATTATCTCGATCCGACCGAAAAGCCCCGGCGTGCCTGGAGCTACACTCCTGGCCAGCGCCGCGTGAAACTGGCGCCGGAGTTCTCCTACGACACCCCGGTGTCGAGCATGGGCGGGGTGACGCTGTTCGACGAGCTGTTCGTGTTCTCCGGAATGATGGACCGCTTCGACTTCAAGCTCGTCGGCAAGAAGGAAATGTACATTCCCTACAACGCCTACAAGCTGTACTTCGGCTGCAAGACCGAGGACCAGTTCATGCCCTCCCACGCCAACCCGCAATGCTGGCGCTGGGAGCTGCACCGGGTGTGGGTGGTGGAAGCGACGCTCAAGCCGGGTAACCGTCACGTCTATGCCAAGCGTACTTACTACTTGGACGAAGACACCTACGGCGCCGGCCTCTTTGACGCCTACGACCAGAGCGGCAAGCTTTACCGTTCCCTGTTCAACTCCATGGTCCAGCTCTACGACGTGACCGCGCCCTACACCGTCAAGAACGTCATCTATGACTTCAACAAGGGCATGTACGCCCTGGTCAATGACGGCCTCGAAGGTGGTTATGGCGTGCTCGACAAGCCGATGGCCAACCGGGATTTGAACCCCGAGGCAGTCGTGGCGCGGGAAACTGCCCGCTGACCTTCGGGTGAGCTGGCGGTCCAGCCGGGCCGGCGCGCTCCGCGATGAGCGTGCCGGCAGCGGCCACGATTCATGGTGACTGGGGACTTTGCTGTGAAAAAACGATCCATTCTGGCCGGTCTGGTGCGTGTCGCCACGCTGCCTGTGGTCCTGGCGCTTGCCTCTGCGTCTGTTGCCGGGGCGTCAGCCGACCCCCTCGCCAGCGGTGCGCCGATTACCGCGCTGGCCCTGCGCAGCCCGATGGTCAGCATTGCCAGCCAGGGCGCGCGTGTTGTTGCCGTCGGGCCGCGGGGCTACATCCTGTTCTCGTCCAACGGGGGCAAGGACTGGCGCCAGGCCACGGTGCCGGTGCGTGCCGACCTGACCGCGGTGCACCTACGGGATGCGCGCAACGGCTGGGCCGTCGGGCATGACGGGGTGGTGCTGCGCACCGATAACGGTGGCGAAAGCTGGACGCGCGTCCTCGATGGCCGTTCGGTGCTCGAAATCCTCAATCGCAGCTATGAAGCACGGGCAGCGGCTGGCGACACCGTGGCGGCCCGCGTGAAGGGCGAGATCGAACGCCTGATGGCCCAGTCGGCCAGCCCCGATGTGATGCCCAACCCCTTTCTCGACGTGCTCTTCAGTGACGCCAGTGAGGGCTTCTTGATCGGTGCCTTCGGCCTTGTTCTGCGTACCCGGGATGGTGGCAAGAGCTGGGAGCCTTGGATCGAGCGGGCCGAGAACGACCGCCGCCTGCATTTCTACGCAGCGGCAACCGACGGCGCAACGCTCTATTTTGCCGGCGAACAGGGGCTGCTGCGGCGCCTCGACAAGGGCGCCGATCATTTCACGACCATCGAGACGCCTTACAACGGCACCTTCTTCGGCGTGCATGCGGCACCCGGCCTGCTGCTCGCCTATGGCCTGCGCGGCAACGCCTGGGCCAGCGAAGATGGCGGTGCCAGCTGGCGCAAGATTGAAACCGGCGTAGAAGCCAGCATCATCGCCGTGCTGCCTGCCGGTGGCATGCGCCTGATTCTGGTTTCGCAGGCCGGACATGTTTTTTCGACCACGGACGGCGGCCGCACTTTGGCGGCGCTGCCAGTGCCACGCCAGGGTGAAGTGCTCGCCGCTGCGCTGGTGGGCGTCAATGATCTGGCGCTGACACGGCATGGCGGGGTCAACCTGGTCACGCTGCCTGCCGCCCGCTGACAGCGCCACGCATAACAACGACAAGAGACAATCATGGCCGGCCATAAAGAGAACAGTGCGATGCCCGTGGTCCGGGACGCGGCCGATTTCGATCGGCAGTCCGGGAACATCCTCGAGCGTTTCATCTTCAACAACCGGGTGATCTTCCTCGTGGCCTGCCTGATTGCCACGGTTTTTCTCGGTTTTGCGGCGACGCGCATCCACGTCAATGCCAACTTCGAGCGGATGATTCCCCTCGGCAGCCCCTACATCCAGAACTACCTGGAAAACAAGAAGGAGCTGCCGGGTCTGGGCAACACCATCCGCATCGTCGTCGAGAACAAGAAGGGCGACATCTACGACCCCGAATACCTGGAAGTGCTGCGCAAGGTCAATGACACCCTTTACCTGATTCCTGGCGTTGATCGTTCGTGGATGAAGTCCCTGTGGATGCCCATCGTGCGCTGGCGCGAAGTGACCGAGGACGGCATCACCGGCGGCGCCGTGATGCCCGCCAACTACAACGGCAGCCCGGCAACCGTGGAGGCCCTGCGGGCCAACGTGGCCAAGGCCGGCATCGTCGGCAAGCTGGTGTCCAAGGATCTGCGCTCCAGCATGATCGTCACGCCGATGCTCGACGTGAATCCCCAGACCGGCGAGCCGCTGAACTATGGCGTCTTTGCCGACGATCTTGAACAGAAGATCCGTGTGCTCGAGAACGACCGGATCGGTATCCACATCGTCGGCTTCGCCAAGGTTGTCGGCGACCTGATTGCCGGTCTGCGCGAAGTCATGATGTTCTTCGCCGTGTCGGTGGCCGTGGCAGCTGTCTTTGTCTACCTCTACACCCGCTGCCTGCGCAGCACCGTGCTGCTGGTGACGGTGGCTGTCATTGGTGTGGTCTGGCTGCTCGGCCTCATGCAGTTGCTGGGCTACGAACTCGACCCGTATTCAATCCTGGTGCCTTTCCTGATCTTTGCCATCGGCCTGTCCCACGGGGCCCAGAAGATGAATGGCATCATTCAGGACATCGGCCGTGGTACCCATAAATACGTGGCAGCGCGCTACACCTTCCGGCGCCTGTTCATGGCCGGGCTGACTGCGCTGTTGGCCAATATCGTCGGCTTTGCGGTACTGGTCATCATCGACATTCCGGTGATTCGTGATCTGGCGATCACCACCTGCGTCGGCGTATCGGTGCTGGTGTTTACCAAGCTGGTGCTGATCCCGGTGACTCTGTCCTATATTGGTGTCAGCGAATCGGCCGCTCGTCGGGCCGTCGAGGAAGAGTCGGGCACGGTGGCGCCGCGCACCGTGATCGGCCGTCTGTGGGCACGGCTTGACGTGTTGACCGAGCGTAACTGGGCTATCGGCATGATCTCCGTGGCCGTGCTGATCACCGCCGTCAGCACCGTGGTAATGAAGGATCTGCGCATCGGCGACCTGGATTCCGGCGCCCCCGAACTGCGTCCGGAGTCCCGCTACAACCAGGACAACGCCTACATCACCGCCAACTACGGCCTGTCCAGCGACCAGTTCGTGGTCATCATGAAAACAGGGGCAGAGGGCTGCCGACTTTACGATTCCCTGCGCCAGATGGACGACCTGGCCTGGGCGCTGCGCCAGGACCCGGGCGTGCAGACCACCACCTCACTGGCCGAATCCGTCCGCTCGGTGTCGTCGGCGATGTTCGAAGGCAACCCCAAGTGGCTGGCCCTGAGCCGCAACCAAGCCATCGTCGACGCATCGGTGTCGGCCGCGATGATTGCGACGCCGGACATCACCAACCAGGGTTGCTCCGTGTCGCCGCTGGTCGCCTACCTGGCCGACCACAAGGCGGATACCCTGAGCCGGGTGCTGAAGATCGCCGAGGACTTCAAGCTGCAACAGACCGCCTCGGACAGCACCGAGCAGCCCGTCGAGTTCCTGCTCGCAGCGGGTAGCGCCGGCATCGAGGCGGCCACCAATATCGAGGTTCAAAAGAGCATCGTCACCATGTACCTCGCGGTGTATGGGGCCACTGCGCTGTTATGCCTGATCACCTTCAGGAGCATTCGCGCCACTATCGTCGCGCTGATTCCGCTGGTGATGACCACCATCATCTGCAAGGCGCTGATGGTGTGGCTGGGCATCGGCCTGAAGGTGGCCACCCTGCCGGTGATCGCTGTCGGCGTGGGAGTAGGGGTCGATTACGCCCTCTACCTGCTGTCGGTGCAGATCGCCGTACAGCGCCGTGGTGACACCCTGCGCATGGCCTACCGACGTTCGCTGGACTTTACCGGCAAGGTCGTCGCCCTGGTGGGCATGACGATGGCCGCGGGGGTGATCACCTGGGCCTGGTCGCCCATCAAGTTCCAGGCCGACATGGGCATCCTGCTGACCTTCATGTTCCTGTGGAACATGCTCGGCGCCCTGGTGCTGATCCCGGCCCTGTCGCATTTCCTGCTCAACCCGAAGCCTAGGGTCGCCCTGGCCACCGCCTGAGACGCGCCCCAGCCCTCACAACCCGATTACCGATAGGCACACCGACCGGCCGGATTCGTTCCGGTCAGGGACCGGTGCGCGCAAATAGAAGGAGACAAAAGCAATGTTCGACCTGTTGATGAGCGCCGACATGATGGTTCCGGATCCCGATGCGATGGCGGATCTGCTGGTCAAAAAACTGGGAATCCATTCTCACCCCAACTGGCGCCAGGCCTTTGACAACCACCCTTACATCGCCCACTTCCTGCGGGTGCACAAGTCCCTGGCGGTGTCACCGACACGAGTCGAGCCCCAGTGGCACCTCGACCGTCCGAACCCTGGCGACCCGTTGTTCCACGACTTCCTCGAAAGCCTGATGGCCTACCAGGGTCGGCATCGCCCGATGCTGACGCACTCCATCGTGCTGGCCTGCCAGGGCCCCAAGTTCGACGCCCTGGTGGACAAGCTGATGCGTCGCCGCCTGCCGTTCCGCATGGCCCAGCGCACCCCCGAGATGCCCTTTGACCGCCTGTGGCTTGGCGTGACGCCGGAAGATCCGCGCTACCGTCCGGTGGTGGACGGTGGTCTGTGCATCGAGGTGATGCCGATGGAGCCGCTGCAGATGCCCGCCGACACCTTTGCCACGCCGGCCCCGCAGCCCCGCGACCCGAAGCCGGGCGACATGGTCCGCGTGACTGCCCGCGGCTTCCTGGTGCGGGATCTGGACCACACCCTGCGCTGCTGCTCCAGCAACCTGGACTGGGAGCCCGTCGGCGAAGTCGAGGTCCTGCATCGGGAAGGTTACCGCCGCGCCACCATGGGCCTGACCCTGCAGAACAGCGCGTCTCTCGATGTGATCGAAGCGACCCGCTGGGACAGCGAGGCCGGCCTCTATCTGAACAGTTGGGGCCCCGGCCCGTACTACATCCGGATTGCGGTGAACGGCCTCGCCGCCAAGGCAGAAGACCTGCGTGCGCGCGGCGTGAAATTCACCTGGGTGCAGGAATCGGAAGCGGTTGGCGGCGGTTCGCTGATCAAGATCGATCCTGCCGAACTGAACGGTCAGATCTTCGAATTCGAGGAGTGCTGAAATGGGCGAATCGACTGCAGTGGGCGCCGCAGTAACGGAGGTGATCAACCCCGCCGTCATGCTGGTGCGGGAAGGCGGCATCGGCTGGGTGGTGCTCAACCGGCCGGGGCAGATCAATGCCATCAACGACGACATTCGCAGTGGTGTGCCGACGGCCCTGGCGGCCCTCGACGCCGATCCGCAGATTCGCGTGATCATCTTTCGCGGTGAAGGCCTGCGGGGTTTTTGCGCCGGGGCCGACATCAAGGAGTCGCGGGGCCCCGAATCGTCGATTGAAGTACGCCGGCGCATGGAGCGGGCGCGCTGGATCGAGGCCCTCGACAGGATCGAGAAACCCGTCATCGCAGCCCTCCACGGCTACTGCATGGGCGGGGGCATGGAGCTGGCGTTGGCTTGCGACATTCGCTTTGCCGCGCCGGAAGCCATTTTCGCCCTGCCGGAGACCGGGCTTGGCCTGATTCCCGGCGGCGGAGGTACCCAGCGCCTGGCCCGGGTGATCGGGCCAGGGAGGGCGATGGACGCATTACTCACCGGCGAGCGCTATACCGCCGAACAGGCGCGGGATATCGGCCTGGTGACGCGCATTGCCAGCAGTGCCGAAACCCTGCTGCAGGAGGTCGCCGAATTCGCCACGCGCATCGCAGTGAAGCCACCGCTGGCCACGCTTTACGTGAAGCGGGCGGCCCGGGCGGCGCTGGACCTGGACCTGAAGAAGGGTCTCGACCTGGAGCTGGACTTGTTTGCAATGCTGGCCCCGACGTCGGACGTCAAGGAGGCTGCCCAGGCCTTCCGTGAAAAACGCGAACCCCGTTTCTCCGGTCGCTGAGGCCCGAGCGTATTCATCACAACAGGATTGGACGGAGAACAGACATGGCAGGAAAACTTGAAGGGCGCGTGGCGATCATTACCGGTGCAGGCGGTGGTCTCGGCGCCGAGTGTGCGCGCGTGCTGGCTTCCCACGGGGCCGGCGTGGCGGTGGTGGATATCAACAGCGCGGCTGCCGAAGTCGTGGCCGAGAGCATCCGCGCCAGCGGCGGCAAAGCCATTGGGGTGAGCACCGATGTGTCGCAGGAGGCCGACGTCAAGGCGATGGTCGAGACCGTGGTGGCCCACTTCGGGCACATCGACGTGCTGCACAACAATGCGGCCCTCCTCAACATGGAGCAGCGCCAGAAGGACCGGGACGTCATCAACATGGACGTGGACGCCTGGGACCGGGCAATGGCGGTGAATCTGCGTGGCGCCATGCTGTGCTGCAAGCACGCCATTCCCGAGATGCTCAAGCTCGGCCGTGGATCGGTGATTTTCGCCACCTCCGGCCTCGGTGCCCAGGGCGACGTGACCCTGTCGGCCTACGCCGCTTCCAAGGCCGGACTGATGATGCTGGCCAAGTCCGTCGCAGCCCAGTACGGCAAGCAGGGCGTGCGCTCCAACGCGCTCCAGATCGGCCTCGCGCCGGCAGAAAACGCCCACGAGACAATGCCCGCCGCGCTACTCAACATCATCCGCGAGAACCACCTGACACCGGAACTCGGCACCCCACGACAGATCGCCGATGTGGTGGCCTTCCTGGCTTCGGACGAGTCGTCCTTCATCACCGGCACGACCATCGTCGCCGATGGCGGTTTCGGGAGCCATACACCGTCGATGGTGGGCATGAAAGCGCTGTTCGCCCAGTCCGGCAGCAACAAGATGTAAAGGGCGAGCCATGCGTGCAGCTGTGATTACCGAACGGGGCGCGGCCCCGGTCATCCGCGATTTTCCGGCGCCCCAGGCGCGGGAGGCTTGCATCCTGATTGATGTGGACACCGCCGGCCTGGGTGGCTGGGACGTGCTCGGGGCCTATCGTCTGGGGGTGGAATACCCCTGCGTAATTCGCGGCGAGGGTGTCGGTCGGGCGCCGGACGGACGCCGGGTGTATTTCGGCGAGCGCTCGGTGCTGCCCTACGGCGCCTGGGCCGAGCAGACCCTGGTGCCGGCCGAGGAGGTGTGGGACGTGCCCGACGGCGTGGACGACCGGACAGCGATTGCGATGGGTATCGCCGCCACCGGTGCACTGGTGCCGCTGGAGCAGGCCAACATCAAGGCGGGCGAGAACGTGCTGATCCTCGGGGCCACCGGCACCCTCGGCCAGATCGCCCTGCAACTGGCCCGCTACCTGGGCGCTGGTCGGGTGGTCGCCGCTGCGCGCAACGGCACTGCATTGGCCCGGCTGAGCGAGCGCGGCATTGCCGATGCGACGGTGCAACTCGGTGGTGATGACGACGTGGCGGCCCTCAAGGCGGTCTCCGGCGACGGCTTCGACGTGGTGCTTGATCTGGTGTGCGGACAGCCCATGCTCAACGCCCTCAAGGCTACCCGCTGGGGGGCGCGCATCCTGACCATAGGCACCGGAGCAGGCCGCCAGCTGAACCTGGATATTGCTGATCTGTTGTTCCGTAGCCTGTCCTGCGTGGGCACCGGCCAGCGTCCGCCGGCCGATCGCCGGGCCATCTGGGAGCGTCTGCTGGTCATCGCCCGCGAACAGAACATCGTCGTCGATTACGTGGACTACAGCCTCGATCAGGCCGCGGATGCGTGGGCCGCCCAGGTGGATGGCCCGCACGCCAAGATCACGGCCCGAATCCGCGGCTGATGCCACGCATTTCCTACGTGATCCAGCCCCGGGGCAATGCCGTGTTGCGCCCGCAAGACGAGCGCTACTTCGACGCCGCCGACGCCGACCCGAGTGCCGATATTTCGGCTGTGCTCGACATGGATGGCTGAGCTTCTGCCGCAGCGGCATCCTTCCCGGGCGGGCTACCTCGGTACCACGGTGATTCTGGCCGGACTGGCCATGGTTGGGCCGTTCTCGATCAATACCTACCTGCCGTCCTTCGGCGAGATGGCGGTGGTGCTGGGCACCGACCGGACCGCCCTCCAGCAGACGGTGTCGATCTATTTTGCCTCCTTCGCCTTCATGGCCCTGTGGCACGGGTCGATTTCCGATTCGCTGGGACGCCGTCGGGTGGTACTGGTGGGGCTTGCGGTGTATGCGCTTGCCTCCTTCGGCTGTGCGCTGGCCACCCGTGTCGAGCAGTTGTGGGTGCTGCGCGCCTTTCAGGGCTTCTCGGCGGGGGCTGGCATTGTCATCGGCCGCGCTGTGGTCCGCGACTTGCACGAGGGGCCACTGGCCCAGCGCATGATGTCCCACGTGGTGATGATGTTCGGGTTGGCGCCCGCCATCGCACCACTGGTTGGGGGCTGGCTGCAGGCGGCGTTTGGCTGGCGTTCCGTGTTCATCTTTCTGTGCCTGCTGGCCCTCAGCCTCTTTGTGGCCGTGGCCATGCGACTGCCCGAAACGCTGCCACCGGAGAAACGCCAGCCTTTCAATTTTTCTGCACTGGTGCGGGGCTATGCGGGGGTCTTCGGCAGTCTGCCTTTCATGACCTGGGCAATGGCCTACGCGTGCATGTTCGGCGGCTTCTTTCTGTATGTGCTGTCGGCGCCGGTGTTCCTGATGCAGCACCTGGGACTCGGCGAGACGGATTTCCTGTGGCTGTTCGGCCCGGCTACCGGTGGCCTGATGCTGGGTTCTGCACTGGCCGGGCGGGTTGCCCAGCGCTGGTCGCTGCCCACAACCCTCAAGTGCGCCTTTCTGATCATGGGGTGTGCGATGTGCTACGACATCGCCGTGTGCTTCATCGCACCTGCTGGCGTCGCCTGGTACGTGATCCACATCTTCGTCTTCAACCTCGGCATGTCGCTGGCCATTCCGACCCTGACCGTACGCGGGCTCGATTGCGTGCCGGAGCGCCGGGGCATGGCCTCGTCGGTGCAGTTATTCGTCCAGACAGCCTTCAATGCGCTTATCGCTGCCGTGCTGGCGCCATTGTTGTGGGGGTCGTTGCTGAGCCTTGCTCTGGGTGCCGCTGGCCTGTGCCTGTGCGCCGGGCTTGGTGTGCTGCTGGCGGCCCGACTCTCGAAGTGAGGGATCGTGCCGCCGGCAGCGCAGGATGAATCAAGCCTTGGCCACCTTGCCCTCAGCCGACTTTTTCGCCTGCCAATAGCCTTTGAACAGAATCAGCGGCATGTGCAGCAGCGTTCGCCAGCCGAGCAGCTTGACGGCCTGCCAGCAGTCCTCCGGTTTGATGAGGATCACGGTAGACATCGAGCCCATGACCTTGCCCTTCATGACGAGATTGTCGCCATCCTGCTGGATCGATTTGACTTCCATCATCTCGATCCCTTCCTTGCTGAACATCTTCATGGTTTGGCCCCTCCTTGCCAGTCAGGCGTCGACCAGCTTGTCGAAATCCAAGTTGAACTCCTCCATCAGCACTCGCGCCACGTTGCGGCCCGATGATGCGGTGACACCGCCGCCCGGATGGGTGCTGGCGCCGGCCATGTAGAGGCCATCGACCGGCGACTTGTACTGGCCGTAGCCGGGGGCCGGGCGGTTGCCGCCGATCTGCCAGTTGTAGGAGCCGAAGTGAAGAATGTCGGCCCCGATCATGGCGTTGTTGTGGCGCTCGATGTCCAGCGGCGTCATCCACGAGAAGCCGATGATGTTGTCGTCACTCATGTTGGTGGTGAGCTTGCGCAGGTCATCCAGGAAGCCGTGGGCGACTTCCTTGCCGATTTCGTCCCATTTCTGCGGGCCACCCTTCACGTTGTAGGGGGCGAAGGCGTACATGTTGAGCACACGCTTGCCGTCCGGCGCGCGGGTCTTGTCGTAGACGTCCTGCATGACGTAGGCGATGAAGTCGCGGCGCGGGATGCCGAACTCGAGGTCGGAGAAGGCACGGGCAAAGTCTTCCCAGTTGGAATGGGAGCGCTCGACCCAGAAGAAGTCGTCCACTGCCGGGCCAACCTTGTACTGAGGCGCTTCGTGCAAGGCCAGGTGCAGGTTGAAGGGCTGGAAGCTGTTGTGCTTGAGGCCGCGGATACGTGGCTCGAAGCCTTCCGGCAGGCTGGCTCCGGGCACCATGTCGGGGAAGACCTGCTTGACGTGCATGGTCGAGATCACCGCACGGGTGGCAACGATCTCCTCGCCGGACTCCAGCACCACGCCGGTCACCTTGCTGCCCTGCATGCGCATCTGCTTCACAGGTGCCGAGGTTCGGACCACGCCGCCGTGGGATTCGAGGCAGGCGCGCAGCGCGTCGGCGAAGGCACCCGAGCCACCGACCGGAATGCCCACGCCGTAGCGGTGCATGAAGGGCAGGATGATGTAGAAGCCGAAACCGGTTCCGTTGTTGAACGGGTTCATCATGGCTTCGGAGGCGTAGCGGGCGAGGGCAATTTTGACCTTGTCGTTCTCGAACCATTCGCAGATGACATCCCAGGCACTCATGGCCTGGGTGCGCATCAGGTCTTGGCCGACGGCGCTCTGTTCCATCATTACCGCCTGGGTGCTGGCACTGGGGGGCGAATGGAACATGCCCATGACCATCATGTCGAGGTTCTGGAAGACCTGATGGTTGAAGCGCCGGTAGGCTTCGGCGTCCTTGGCCGAGAACTTGGCGATGGCCTGGCAGGTGCGTTCCAGATCGGTGTAGAACTCGAGCGTCGTGCCGTCGTCGTAAAAGATGGCGGTCATCTTGTCCGGGTTGATGTACTTCAGCCCGAACTTCGATTTGAGTTCCAGTTCGTCGTTGCGCAGCAGCGGGTTGGCCTGCAGCAGGGTATGGGCCACTGAACAGACGTCGTGCTTGAAGCCCGGTACCGTCAGTTCGCGGGTCATGACGCCGCCGCCGACCTTGTCGTTCTTCTCTACAACACACACCTTGAGGCCGGCCTTTTGCAGGTAGCAGGCGGCAACCAGCCCGTTATGGCCGCCACCGGCCACGACGATATCGAATGTTTCGCTCATGATTGGGAATCTCCCGGGTCAATTCTTGGGCGCAAGCCGGCCCCTGCCACGGCGGGACGCCGATGGCATGAAGGGGGCCGCGGCTTGCGGAAGTGGGGCTTAGAGTGCCGTCTCGGCGTCGGCCTGCTTGAACATGGCGTTAATGTCGCCCGAAGTGACCGGCTTGCCGGCCTCGCGCTTCGGTGCGGCACCGCCCATGCCGAGGGCTGGCGCGGTGTTCACACCCTTGGCTTTGGCCTGGGCACGCAGAGCGCCGACGGTGCAGTTTTCGCGACCGAGGAGGGCGAAGGGGGCGTAGTTGTATTCGCGCATCACGTTCAGGTGGGTGACCTTGTTGATGGTCTCGTCCGCCAGATGCTTGAAACTTTCCCATACGACCTCGGGCGAGTTCGGCCAGGTGCAGTCGGAGTGGGGGTAGTCGCATTCCCAGCCGACCATGTCCTCGCCGATGTGCTTGAGGTTCTGCAGGCCGAAATCGTCCTCGATGAAGCAGGTGATGATGTGCTTCTTGAAGACTTCGCTGGGCTTCTGGCCGCCGAAGTCGGCATTGGTCCATGCCTTGTGGTGGCGATGGGTGAAGTCGGCGCGTTCGAGCAGGTAGGGAATCCAGCCGATGCCGCCTTCCGACAGGGCCATCTTCAGGTTCGGGTACTTCTTCCACATGGGAGCCCAGATCCAGTCGGCCGCCGAATTGGCGATGGAGATCGGCATCGAGGTGATCCAGGCGTCGATCGGTGACAGGTCGGAGGCGTGGTCGGCCTTGGCGCCGGTGCCGATGTGGCAGTTGATCACCACGCTGTTGTCGGCGCAGGCCTTCCACATCGGGTCCCAGTAAGGGTCGTGGATGGACGGAAATCCGTGCAGGGCCGGGTTGTCGGAGAAGGTGATGGCATGCACGCCGAGCTTGGCCATGCGGTTGATTTCGGCTGCGGCAGCGACCGGGTCCCACCAGGGTACGATAGCCAGGGGAATGAAGCGGCCTGGTGCGGCGTTGCACCAGTCGTGCAGATGCCAGTCGTTGTAGGCCTGGATCGCGGCGAGGGAGACGGCGCGATCGGGGTAGGTCTGGAAGCGCTGGCCGGCAAAGCCGGGGAAGGTCGGAAAGCAGATCGAGCCGAGCACGCCGTTGGCGTTCATGTCGTCCACGCGGGCCTGGATGTCCCAAGTGCCGCGGCGCATGTGCTCGTAGCCGAGGGGCTCCATGCCGTACTCTTCCTTGGGGCGGCCGACCACCGAATTGAGGCCCATGTAACCGGTGGCGCGCTCTTCAAACACCCACACGTCTCGTCCGCCACGGGATTCGATGTGCGGCTCGCGGCCCTTGAATTTCGCCGGCATGTGGCGGGCGAAGGCGTTGGGCGGCTCAATGGCGTGGTCGTCGATGCTGACGAGGATGAGGTCTTCGAGTTTCATGTCTTGTCTCCTGACCGTCGCCCCCCAATGCCGGGAGGGACGGCGTGTGCGGTTTTCCGGTCTATGCCGTGATCAGAGAATGATGCCCAGATTGGGCGTGCCGATGACCACCTGGTCCAGCAGGATTTCCCGGCGGGCCAGCTTCAGGCTGCCCTCGATCCGGCGCAGGATGTCGTAGCGCACGCAGGGAATCAGGTCGAAGTAGTCGAAGTCGAAGCGGCTGCGGGTGACCAGCAGGTAGCTTTCCACCTTGTATTCGTCGGTTTTGTCGGTCTTGTAGACGCGAACGTTGCTGACCATGCGCTTGACCCGTGATGGGGGGTCTTCGCCCCAGGCGCTCTTGGTGTCGGTGATGCGCTTTATCCGCATCAGCATCGAGCCGTAGCTCTCGTGAAGGTGCTGGACGGTGCGGATGTACGTCTGATCGAACTGGGCGGTGGACCGGGTGTGACGCAGCGGGGCGTTGTATTCCAGGTCCTGGGTCAGCAGTTCGCCCCATTCCGCAAGACGCAGGTTGTCGAGCATCTCGGCCTCGTCGTAGAGGAAGTCGAGAATCTCGTTGTATTCCGGGCTGCCGATGGCGAGTCGGTTGGCGCGCACGGACGGGGGCAGCGGGGTGGGTTCAAGAAGGTTCTGCAGCATGGATGTCTCCCGAATGTGGTCTGGTTGGATTGGCGCGTCGATCAGCTTTCGGCCGTCATCAGTTCGTGCCAGTACTGCCACCAGCGCCACTGGGTATCGTCCTTTGTGAAGCCGTCACCTACATCGCCGGGGCCGGGCCAGCCTTCGGGTTTGCCGGTCTCGTACATGGCCTGGTACTTGAGGGTGATGTGCTTGCTGACCGCGCCCTTGGCAGCAATGGTCTGGTGCGGCCAGGTGTCGGAGTCGTCCTGCTCAACCATCCCGGAGGTGCCCAGCAGCTGCACGCCGAGGCGCAGCATGGTGGCCTTGAGTTCCGGCGGGGTGTCCTTCTCGGCGAGAATCCAGTTCACGAATTCCAGCTTGTCCGGGCCCTTGGGCACGTAGGCATGCAGAGCCATCACACCGACCACGCCATCGGGGGTCGGGATGTAAACAAACTCGAACAGGCCGTTGGGGAAGAAGTTGCCAACCTGCGGCGGACGCCAGGTGATGACCTTCAACTGATCTTCACTCAGGTTGCGCAGCAGTTCCGGAATCATTTCCTGGGTGACACCCGGCGGCGGCAGGGCTTCGAGCTTTTCCTTGACCGACAGCTCGGACGGGTCCTTGCCGGTGAGGCGGCGGATCTTCCTGTCCAGCTCGATGCAGCGCATGGTGTGGGCGTGGGCGGTGTACACCTCGGAGCCGTACATCTCCGGGGTCAGATCGCCGCCGCCGCCTTCACTGCCCGGCTTGCGGTAGGGGCCGACTTCAGACAGCCAGCGGTGCAGGGTGAGCACATGAAATCCATCGGAGGCCGATTGCTCGCAGGCGGTTTTCCAGTTGGCGCGGATGGTGAAGCGCTGCGGGGGGCCGAGTACTTCCATACCCTTGTCAGTGCGGCACCACAGCGTGTCGAAGTACCACTTGGCATCACCGAGGAACTCGTCAAAGCTCGGGCCGTCGATGTTCCAGGTTGCAAAGATCAGGCCACCGTAGATGGCTACGCGAGCCTTCTTGAGTCCGAGTTGCTCCTTGGTCAGCAGCTTGCCGTGCATGGACTCCTTCTCGACAGGGGCGCCAATGAAGTCGCCGTTTGGCTTGAAGGCCCAGCCGTGGTAGATGCACACGTGGGCCTGGGTGTTGCCGCAGTCGAGGGTCGAAATCTTCATGCCCCGGTGCGGACAGACGTTCAGTGAAACATTGATGCCGTCCTTGTCCCGTGTCACCAGCACGGAATCCGAGCCCAGGTCGCGCACCATGAAATCGCCAGACTTGGGTATCTCGGTCTCGTGACCCAGGAAGACCCAGGTCTTGGCGAAAATCCGCTCCATTTCCAGTTCATACAGTTCCGGGTCCGACAGGGTCCGCATGGCGACCTCCCGGGTTTCCAGATTGATCAGATCGGAAATGCGGGTCCCGTCGGCCAGCGTGCGCTGTGAATTCTTCTGCATTGCTTTCTCCTCCTTTGGGATTACACTACTTAAAAGTAAACACTTTTAATAAAAATGTTTAACTTAAGGAAAGTATCCCCTTCGGCCAAAGTGGTTGATTTGACCTAGGTCAACTGGCAATGAATTTACGAAGAGAGAGAAAAAAGCGCCGAAAATGCTTCCTGTGTACGTAAAAAAGAACACTTCTAATATAAGTGTTCTTTTTATGGTTCTTGGGGGCTGCCGGTCTTCAGGTCATAAGGAGCAGCTCGCAAAGCATGTCCACGTGGGCGTCCCTGGCCTGTCGAAGCTCTTTGGGCGGTAGTGTGCCGAAGGCGAGCTGCTGGATAAGCGTATGGGCGACCGGCGACAGGATCAGCCACGGATGCCTGACCACCGCGCTGTCTTTGCACAAGCCCTGGGCGACACAGCGGCGCAGCAGCACACCGAGCTGAAAGTGCATGGCATCGAGGGTGTTTTGGCGCCACAGCGCTACCACGTCGGGAAGACGATGGCCTTCGGAGAACAGCAGGCGCGCGGTGGCCCGCATCACGGGATTGGTCAGTTGCGCATGAAGGAGATCGACGAGATGTTCGATGAGGCTACGCATGTCGGCGGAGTGGTCGAGGAGCGACTCGATCTCCAGCACCGGGGCCACCAGCGAGCGCTTGAGCAGGGCCTCGAAAACCTTGTCCTTGCCGGAGAAGTGCGCGTAGAGCCCTCCCTTGGACAGGCCGGCCCGCGCCGCGATGTCATCGATGCGGGTGGCGTTGTAACCACGTGCCGAAAACTCGACCAGCGCCGCGTCGAGAATCAGCGGGATGCGGGTGTCCGGCGACAGGCGTTGGCGCGGGGTGCGTGTTTCTGTTTCGTCGGCCGGTTTGTCGGATGTAGGCATGGGATGGTGCCCGATGGGGGCTTGTGGGGTGCGTAAGATAACCGAAGCGAGATCTTCACGCCGGAGTCTGGCATGAGAATATACTAACGACTAGTTGGTCGGTAACGATCCGCAGCTCCCGTCCAGAAAGCGGATTGACCCTGATATTGTTTCGGCAGTCGTGGGCGGCGGCCTCCGTGCGTTTTGCTCAAAATGCCAAGTACAGCGATGTTTCCCCGGTTACGGCGGGCTTTGCCGCTGGCGATCTCCGGTTTGCTGGCCGGCTGTGCAAGCCTGGCGCCACCCCACGAGCAGCCGCCGCTGCCGGTGCCTGCAATCTATCCCGATGCAGGTGCCGCGATCAGCACGACACCGGCAGCGGAGATCTGCTGGCGCGACTACTTCACCGATTCCCGCCTGCTCACGGTGGTCGACCAAGCCTTGGTCAACAACCGGGACTTGCGTGGTGCGCTGCTTCGCGTCGAAGAGGCGCGCGCGGCTTATGGCATCCAGCGCGCGGAGCGTTTTCCGGCGGTCTCCATGGGCTTCGATGCGGCGCGCGCGCGGGTTCCCGCCGACCTGAGCGTCAGCGGAGAGCGGGTCATCGGCAGCCAGTTCCAACTGGGCGTCGGTTTCAATAGCTGGGAGGCAGATTTCTGGGGCCGCGTCCGCAGCCTGGAGGCCGCCGCCCTCGAAACTTATCTGGCCACCGACGCCGCGCACGCGGCAAGCACCCTGAGCCTTATCGCCCAAGTGAGCAACGCTTATTTTGGCTTGAGCGAACTCGACGAGCGCCTTGCCCTGACCCGCCGCACGGTTGCCAGCCGTGCCGAATCGCTGCGCATTTTCCGGCGCCGGGTGGCGCTTGGCGCAACCTCGAAACTGGAGCTGACGCAGGTGGAAGTCCTGTGGCAGCAAGCCACCACGCTGCAGGCCCAGCTTGAACAGGCGCGGGCCGCACAGGCTAACTCCCTGGTCTTGCTGACAGGCATGGATGCCGGTCAGCTGCGGACGGCCGATCATCTCGATGAGAACGCCACCTTTCGCGCGCTGGCGCCTGGTCTTCCATCCGATCTGCTCACTTCACGACCCGACATCGTGGCTGCCGAGCATAGCCTGAAAGCCGCGAGCGCCAATATTGGTGCTGCGCGGGCGGCGTTTTTTCCGCGTATTGCATTGACGGGGTCTTTCGGCACGGCCAGCGCCGAACTGGATGGACTTTTCCGCAATGGCAGCGCCGCGTGGACCTTCGCGCCGAGTGTCTCCCTGCCGATTTTTGATGGCGGGCGTCGCGAGGCGGCCCTCGACCTGGCCCGGGTGCGGCGCGAACAGGCCGTGGTGCGTTATCAGCAGGTTATCCAGGCGGCCTTCCGCGATGTGGCCGATGCCCTGGCGGCGCGCCACTGGCTCGGTGAGCAGGTGCGTACGCTGAGCGCCAGCCTTGCGGTGCAGACCGAGCGGGCGAGGCTGGCCAAGCTGCGCTACGACAGCGGCGCGGCGCGCTACCTGGAAGTGCTTGATGCCGAGCGCGAGTTGCTGGCCGTCGAGCAACAGGTGGTGCAGACGCGACGGGCGCTGCTGAGTGCGCAAGTGGCGCTGTATTCCGCGCTGGGCGGTGGCACGCCCGGCGCTTGTACCGATGGAACGAACGACACGCAGGCAAGACCATGAACCCCACTGTCAGGAAATTTCTTCCCGCCCTTGCCTTGGTTGCTGCCGTAGCGCTGGGCTACTACGCCTGGAACGTACTGCGCAACCAGGGGCCGAATGAGGGGCTGGTCAGCGGTAATGGCCGTATCGAGGCGACCGAAGTCGATGTGGCCACCAAGCTGGCCGGCCGGGTCGAGGACGTCCTGGTGCGTGAAGGCGACTTCGTCAGCGCCGGTCAGCCTCTCGCCCGTATGCAGATCGACAACTTGCAGGCCCAGCGGGACGAGGCGCTGGCCCGCTACCAGCAGGCCTTGCAGGCGGTGGCCGGGGCCGAGGCGCAGGTGGCCTTGCGCGACAGCGATCATCAGGCGGCCCAGGCGCTGGTGGTGCAGCGTGAAAGTGAGCTCGACGCGGCGCAGCGTCGCCTGGTGCGTTCCGAAACGCTGGCCGGAGAGGGGGCGTCATCGGGGCAAGAGCTGGACGATGACCGCGCCAAGGCCCGCAGTGCCCAGGCCGCGGTGGTGGCCACCAAGGCCCAGGTGGCGGCTGCGCGGGCGGCGATCACCGCGGCGCGTACCCAGGTTACCGGTGCCCAATCCAGCGTGGCGGCCGCCAAGGCGAGCGTCGCACGCGTCGATGCCGACCTCTCCGACAGCGTGCTCAAGGCGCCGCGCGCCGGCCGGGTGCAATACCGGGTCGCCCAGCCGGGCGAAGTGCTGGGCGGTGGCGGCAAGCTCCTCAACCTGGTGGATCTCACCGAGGTCTACATGAGCTTCTTCCTGCCCGAAACCGTGGCTGGCAAAGTGGCGCTGGGCAGCGAGGTGCGTATCGTGCTCGATGCCGCGCCGCAGTTCGTGATTCCGGCCAGGGTTTCGTTTGTCTCCAGCACCGCCCAGTTCACCCCCAAGACGGTGGAAACGGTCAGCGAGCGCCAGAAACTGATGTTCCGCATCAAGGCGCAGATTGATCGCGAGCTGCTGATGAAGCACCTGCAGCAGGTCAAGACGGGCTTGCCGGGTGTGGCCTGGGTGAAGATCGATCCGCAGGCGGCGTGGCCGGTGTCACTGGAGAAGAAGGTCGTGCCATGACCTCCGCTGCGCTGGTGGTCCGTCTGGCGGGCGTGCACCTGCGCTATGGCAGGACGGCCGCCCTTGACGGGGTGACGCTGGACGTACCGGCCGGCTGCATGGTCGGCCTGATTGGTCCCGACGGTGTCGGCAAGTCGAGCCTGCTGGCCCTGATCGCCGGCGCCCGGGCCATGCAGCAGGGGCAGGTCGAGGCGCTGGGTGGGGACATGAGCAGCAAACGCCACCGGGATCTCGTCTGCCCGCGCATCGCCTACATGCCCCAGGGACTGGGCAAGAACCTTTACCCGACCTTGTCGGTGGAAGAAAACCTGCAGTTTTTTGCCCGACTGTTTGGCCACGGTACGGCCGAGCGGCGCCGGCGCATCGATGCGCTGACCCGCAGCACCGGGCTGTTCCCGTTTCTCGATCGCCCGTCGGGCAAGCTCTCGGGCGGCATGAAACAAAAGCTGGGTTTGTGCTGTGCGCTAATTCACGACCCGGATTTGCTGATTCTCGACGAGCCGACTACCGGAGTCGATCCGCTGGCCCGTGTCCAGTTCTGGGACTTGATTGCACGCATTCGCCGGAGCCGCCCGGGCATGAGCGTGATCGTCGCTACCGCTTACATGGACGAGGCCCAGCGTTTCGACTGGCTGGTGGCCATGGACGACGGCCGGGTGCTGGCGACCGGCAAGCCGCAGGAGCTCATGGCCCATGCTGGCGCGGCGACGCTTGAGGCGGCCTTCATTGCCTTACTGCCGGAGGAAAAGCGGCGCGGCCATTCGGCGGTTGAAATTCCGCCGCTGGAGGACGCCGACGAATCCGATATCGCCATCGAAGCGCGGGGTTTGACGATGCGCTTCGGTGATTTTGTGGCGGTGGATCACGTGGATTTCCGCATCCGGCGGGGCGAGATCTTTGGCTTCCTGGGTTCCAATGGCTGCGGCAAATCCACCACGATGAAGATGCTCACCGGCCTGCTCGCCGCGACCGAGGGGGACGCGTGGCTGTTCGGCAAGCCCGTCGACCCGAAGGACATGGCGACGCGGCAGCGCGTGGGCTACATGTCGCAGGCCTTCTCCCTGTATGGCGAGTTGAGCGTGCGTCAGAACCTGGTGCTGCACGCGCGCCTCTTCCATGTGCCGGAGCCCGAAGTACCGGCGCGGGTGGACGAGATGGTCAGGCGTTTTGGCCTAGCCGACGTACTCGACACCTTGCCCGAGAGCCTGCCGCTGGGAATGCGCCAGCGCCTGTCACTGGCGGTGGCGATGGTGCACAAGCCCGAGCTGCTGATCCTCGATGAACCGACCTCCGGCGTCGATCCCATCGCCCGGGACAACTTCTGGCGCCTGATGATCGAGCTGGCGCGGCGCGACAAGGTGACCATCTTCATCTCGACGCACTTCATGAACGAGGCGGCGCGTTGCGACCGCATGTCGATGATGCATGCCGGCCGTGTGCTTGACAGCGACACGCCGGCCACACTGATCGCCCGGCGTGGCAAGGCCACGCTGGAAGATGCCTTTATCGACTACCTGATCGAGGCGGACGGCGTGGGTGGCGTAGTTGCCGAAGAGCGCACAGCGCCGGCAGAAAACCGCGTTACACCGCACACCAAGCCGACTCGCGGGCGCCGTTTTCACCAGAGTCTGGGCCGCATCTACAGCTATGTGTGGCGTGAAAGCCTTGAGCTGCAGCGCGACCCGGTGCGTGCCACCATGGCACTGGTCGGCTCGCTGCTGCTGATGTTCGTGATGGGCTTCGGGATCAGCATGGACGTGGAGAACCTGCGCTTTGCGGTGCTCGACCGCGACCAGACTCCGCTGAGCCGTAACTACGCCCTCAACCTGGCCGGCTCGCGCTATTTCAGCGAGCGCCCGCCGCTTGCCGACTACGCCGAACTCGACCGGCGCATGCGCAGTGGCGAGTTGTCGCTGGCGCTTGAGATCCCGCCAGGTTTTGCGCGGGATGTGGCGCGAGGCGGGGCGGTGCAGATTGGCGCGTGGATCGACGGCGCGATGCCGCAGCGCGCCGAGACGGTGAGCGGCTACGTGCAGGGCATGCATCAGTTATGGCTGCTCGAACAGGTGCGCGAGCGGGGAGGGCAGATGCGCCCGGGCACGGCAGGTATCGAGACACGCTACCGCTACAACCCTGACGTGAAGAGTCTGCCGGCCATGGTGCCGGCGGTGATCCCGTTGCTGCTCCTGATGTTGCCCGCCATGCTGACCGCTCTGGCCGTCGTGCGCGAGAAGGAGCTGGGTTCGATCATCAACCTGTATGTCACGCCGATCACCCGCATCGAGTTCCTGCTTGGCAAGCAGGCGCCCTATGTGGCGCTGGCGATGCTCAACTTTGTCCTGATGTGCCTGCTGGCAGTGACTGTATTTGGCGTGCCGGTGACCGGGAGCTTTCCGACCTTGCTGGCCGGGGCCTTCCTGTTCAGCCTGAGTGCGACCGGAATGGGCCTGCTGGCCTCGACCGTCACGCGCAGCCAGATTGCCGCGATGTTCCTGGCCATGCTCGGCACCATGCTTCCGGCGATACAGTTTGCCGGCCTAATCAATCCGGTGTCGTCGCTGGAAGGCGGCGGCCGCCTGCTTGGCGAGATCTATCCGGCTAGCCACATGTTCATGATCAGCCGCGGCGTGTTCAGCAAGGCGCTCGGCTTTGCCGACCTGCATAGTGCGTTCTGGCCGCTGCTGATCGCCGTGCCGGTGATCCTTGGGGCATCGGTGGTGCTGCTGAAGAAACAGGAGGCCTGACGTGCGCCATCACCTGATGAACATTTATCGCCTGGGCGTAAAAGAGCTGTGGAGCTTGCGCCGCGATCCAATGATGATCTTCCTGATTGCCTGGACCTTCACTGCGGCCATCTACATGGCCGCCACCACCATGCCAGAGACGCTGCACAACGCGCCGATCGCCATCGTCGACGAGGACGGCTCGGCCCTGTCGACACGGATTGCGTCGGCCTTTTACCCACCGCGCTTTACGCAGCTCGCGCGCCTCAGCCTGAACGAGGTTGACCCGGGGCTCGATGCCGGCCGCTACACCTTCGTGCTCGATATTCCGCCGAATTTCCAGCGTGATGTACTGGCCGGTCGCGCCCCAAAGATCCAGCTCAACGTGGACGCCACCCGTATGAGCCAGGCTTTCAGCGGCAATGCCTACGTGCAGCAGATTGTGATCGGGGAGTTGAACGAGTTTGTCCAGCGTTACCGGGGCAGCACCGTGCCGCCGGTGGATCTGGCCCTGCGCGCGCGCTTCAATCCGGCGCTGGAGCAGTCCTGGTTCGGTGGGCTGATGGAGGTGGTGAATAACGTGACGATGCTGTCGATCATTCTCACCGGCGCCGCATTGATCCGCGAGCGGGAGCACGGCACCGTCGAGCATCTGCTGGTGATGCCGGTCACGCCGACCGAGATCATGTTCGCCAAGGTCTGGGCCTGCGGACTGGTGGTGCTAGTGGCGGCGGCCCTGTCGCTGAACCTGGTGATTCGCGGCGCGCTGCATGTACCGATCGAAGGTTCTGTGCTGCTGTTTCTGGCTGGAACGGCCTTGCACCTGTTCGCCACCACCTCGATGGGCATCTTCATGGCAACGCTGGCGCGCAGCATGCCTCAGTTCGGCTTGCTTCTGATGCTCACCCTGATGCCGCTGCAGATCCTCTCCGGCAGCCTCACCCCGCGGGAGAGCATGCCGGAACTGGTGCAGAACCTGATGCTGTTCGCGCCCACCACACACTACACAGAGTTGAGCCAGGCCATCCTTTACCGGGGCGCCGGGCTCGATCTGGTGTGGAAGCCGTTCGCCTACTTGCTGATGATTGGTACGGTGCTCTTCTCGCTGTCCCTGGCGCGCTTTCGGAAGGCTATCGGGCAGATGGCCTGAGTGGCGGCGGTCTTCAGCGGTTCAGTTGTTGAACAACGGCATCGATGCATATGGACGCTTGCCATTCGGAACACTGCCAACCGCGAAGTAACTCGCACCTATTTAGCTCTGGTATAAATTGCGAGTGAATGCTCGCACTGCCTATAAAGCCCTGTTATACAATGCAGTATCTCTGCATTGTATAACTTAGAACCCACTCATGTCTTCCATTGAACAAGCTCCGCCGAAATCTCCCCGCTCCAGAGAAAAGTCACCCAAGCAAACTGAGCGTTTTCAGGCCCGCCGTCGCCAGTTGGCGGAGCTGACCATGAAGATGGTGCGGGAGAAAGGCTTCGATTCGCTGTCGGTCAATGAACTGGCCGAACGCGCTGAAATGAGCATCGGTGGCCTCTATCGATATATCAAGACCAAGAGCGATTTGCTCGAGTTGATTTGCGACGAGATCAATTTGGGCTTGCACGAACGGATGGTGGAGGCTGCGGCGTCTGCACGCGGAATAGAGCAAAAGCTACTGAGCGCATTTCAGGTTTACTGGAACACTTGCTGGGACTCTGCCGACCCCATTCTGACGGCCTATCGCGAGTGGCAGTCGCTACCTAGCGAAGCCCGCCAGCGTTATCGTGAACAAGAAATAAAGATCGCAGAGTACTTTGGTGACCTGATCAGAGCTGGAATCGTCAGCGATGAATTTCGGGCGGCTGATGAGCGGATACTCGCGAGTGAAATGATTTTCCTGGCCCAGATGCGGGCACTTAAATCATGGGTGTTCCGGGGCGTCGAGCAATCATCTGTTCTCGATGAACACTGGGAACTGATTATTGGTCGCTTGCGCAAATGAAAAGGTGCCCCTTTGTGACTGAAGGTCACGAAGGGGCATGAAACGACCGGCGATAGTCGTGGGGAGAGGGAGGATGCACGACTGTCTGCTTGCTGCCGGTCGTGAAGACACTACGGAGTAATCCTGTCAGGTGCCCAACCTGGATTTGTCACAAGCCCGTTCAAACTCATCTGCCAGCCCATAGATGTGGGTTTGCCAGGCCTTCGAAAACGAGGTATTCCAGCGCTCGCCCATGCATTCGCGGATGGTTTCGTGCAGGGCGTCGAACATGGCCCGGTACATTGCTTTCTTGACGCCCCAAAGATCGTGATCGATCACCCAGGCATCAATGCTTCCCGGCGCACAGCGGCCCTCGGAATGCTCGATGACTGCCATGAGCATTCCGTTGAACATGTGTCCTTGATGTACGCCATGCTCGTCACGCCCGAACATCGTTCTTGCGTCGGGATAGTGTGTATAGAAGCGCCGATATACCAAGGGAACAAGATCGCTGTGCCGCTCGGCAATCCACTCCAGGGACTCGATGATGAGTTCGGGGTCGGTACTCAGGGCTTGTCCTGTATTGCTGGCCATTTTTACTGTGGATTCTCTTTTCGACGGAGACGACAACAGGGCGTTCACAAGGTCAGCCCTGCGTAACTTGATTGAGAATGTAGCGTCCGGGCTGCTTTACTGAAGGCGCAGGGGCAGGCGCGTCGGACCACGGGTGACCAAGGAGTTCAGCCACGGGATCGACTCCACGGGTTCGCACAGCTCAATGCGCTGGAAGCGCTCCAGAATGGCGTTCAGCGCAATTTGCCCCTCCAGGCGAGCGAGAGGGGTGCCAAGACAGAAATGCGCCCCTTTTCCAAAGGCCATGTGGGGGTTTGGCATACGGGTGATATTGAGGTCGTTCGGATTGCGGAAGACTTCCGGGTCCCGGTTGGCGCCCACCAACATCACAAAAACCCGATCGCCGGCCTTGAGTGTTTTTTCTCCCAGCTCGGTATCCTGGGTGACAAGCCGCCCCAGTGAAAGAACGGGACTGTCGTAGCGAAGGAATTCATCAACCGCCGTCGTCATCTTGCCCGGATTGTCTCGCAGGTCTTTCATCACCTCAGGGTGTGAAACGAGAGCCAGCATCGAGTTGTTAAGCAAGTTCGCGGTGGTTTCGTGACCACCATTCAGCACCATCATCATGCAGCCAACGAGTTCATCATCGGTGAGGCGCTCGCCATCGACCTCGGACGCAATCAGCATGGACACGGCATCGTCACGCGGGTCGGCGCGACGCTTGGCGATCAGTTCGAGGAAGTGGTTGCCCATTGCGTTGGCTCCGCGGCTGGCGCGTTCGTATTTGTCCGGTACGCCGCGCGAGCTGCCGATGAAGGTCATCATGTCGTCAGACCACTGTTTCACTTCAAGCAGCTTGTCGCGCTCCACGCCCAGAAGGTCAGCCACGATGATCCCCGGCATCCATAGAGAAAACGCCTGAAAGAAGTCCACGTCTTGTCCAACCGGAATCCTGTCGAGTAATTCATTCACCACGGAGGTGATGGCCTCGCTTTTGGCGTCGAAGACTGGGACATTCAGGATATTGGCCATGTGACGGCGCAGGCGGGTGTGATCCGGAGGGTCGCGGAAGACCATCCAGTGCTTGAACCAGCGCATGATTTCGGCCGCCGTTGCACGACGCTCTTCGCTCAGGTGTTTCTGGAAGGGGACGAAACGATCAGCTGAATAAATTGAGTTGGTGACGAGTACGTCAGTAGCCAGCTCATAGTTCGTGACCACCCAGCCAGACAGCTTGGGGCTCCAATGCACGGGTTCGGTTTCCCGCAAGCGCGCAAAGAGCTCGTGAGGGTTGCGCCGAATATCGGGATCGGTGGGGTCGTAGACGAGAGTCACAATAGGTCTCCATTTCTTGAATTCAGTGTTGATTGGCGTTCGGCAGGGCAGTGCTGCTTCATGTGGCAGCCAAACCACCGTCGACGGAAATCTCCGCACCGGTGATGAATCGGGCCTTGTCAGTACAAAGAAAAACCACCATTCCGGCGACGTCGTCCGGCTGTCCATTGAAGCCGAGGGGCGTGGCAGTCGCCAGCGCCGCACGGGTTTCTGGGCTGACGTCGTTGAGGATCGGCGTCTCGATAACGCCGGGAAGCACGCAATTCACGCGGATGCCATCCCTCGCCAGATCGAGAGCGGCAGCCTTCGTCATGCCCCGCAAGCCCCACTTGGAAGCGCAATAGGGCAGCAATCTGGCAATGCCGCGTGTTGCGGCCAGGGACGCAATGTTGACGATCGAGCCGCCGCCTGTGGCTCGCATGTGCGGAATAACGGAACGCATGCCGAGGAAGGGGCCGCGCAGATTGATCGCCACGGTCCTGTCGAAGATTTCGTCCGTTATTTCGTGAACGCGTTGCTCGGTCACGATGGCGGCGTTGTTGATCAGGATGTCGATCCGTCCGAAGCGCTCGATGCACGTGCCGACGAGCGTGTCCCATGCCTCGGACGACGAAACGTCATGCAGGACGAAGAGGGCTTTGTTAGCACCGATCTCGTCAGCAACGCCCTGGCCCGCCGGGTTTACATCGCTGATGATGACGAAGGCACCGAGCGCAGCAAATTGACGGGCTTCTGCTGCGCCCTGGCCACTGGCGGCTCCCGTGATGATTGCGACCTTCCCACTTAGATTTGTCATTGAGTCCTCTTTCGATGCATCCGGGAGTTAGCTCGTCCGGCACTTTAGCGAGTGAGTGCTCGCATTTGTCTAAGTTGCCATTTCTCTGTCTGGAAGTCAACAGGCGTGGCTATCGAAAGCAGATCTCCAGCGTAAATTCTAGATATTATGCTGTTTTGGCAAATTTTGTAGAGCTTGAGGTTGCCAGCTCTCTGAACTTCAGATCCGACGACAAGCGGCGAGAATATTTAAATTAGGATGTATTGCGTGCGAGCGCTTGCTCGTTTATATTTACCAAAAGCGGCCTTTCCCCATAGATCAGGAGGTCGTAGGTACGGTTGTGCATGAAGTGTGGCCTGTACCGTAAGTACAAACATCAGCCTCATCTGTAATCTGAGGCTCGAAGTACCCGGTTTCCATGGATGAGGGTGGAGTGCGCACTGGGTAGCAATGCAGTTGCACGCTGTTTTTCCAGTTACGGCATATTTTTTTGGAGTCGAAATGAGCCTGAAATACGAGTTCGATCACTTGTGCGCTGACGTCATTGCCCATAACGCCAGGGTCTTCGCCGATGGGGTAGCGGTGGTTTGTGAAAATCAGAGGCTTACTTGGCCTGAGCTGGAAGCGCGTACCAACCGAATCGCCAATGCCATGCACGCGCTCGGTTTGAAAAAGGGAGACAAGGTCGCCTTGTTCATGCCGAACTCGCTGGCCTTGTTCGAGCTCTTCTGGGGTGTCGTGAAAGCGGGGTGTGTCGTTGTCACCCTTAACACGATGCTCGAAGGCTCAGCCCTTGGCCGCCTGACCAATGCATCGGACGCCAAGGCCATCATCGTCGATGACAGCACCTGGACCCTTGTGGACGAAGTGCGTGTTGAACTGGGCAAGATCGCTCAGGACCGTTTCTTCACGGTTGGGCCGCATCAGGGTGGTTGGGCCAGCGCAGCTTCGCTGTTCGATGCAGCTGCCGATACGCCGCCGAAGGTTCGTATCGAACCCTCCGATTCGATGACAATCATCTTCACTTCGGGCACCACCGGTGTGCCCAAGGGCATTGAGCATTCTCATTTTGGTCGCCTCAATTACCCGCTCGGATTCGGGATGGGGCTGGGTATCAACCGCTATTCGGTGGCGATCTGTGCCACACCAATCTACGCTTCCGGAACGTGGATCACCATGTTCCCGACCATGTACCGGGGCGGGACCGTTGTCCTCATTCCGAAGTACAGCCCCGAGGCCTTTCTCGAAGCTGTCCAGCGAGAAGGTGGAACACACAGCTTCCTGGTGCCGACCCAGTACATCGGCCTCCTGCAGCAGCCGCTCGACAAGTACGACACCAGTTCCCTCAAGGCATTGGTTACCGCAGGGCAGACCATTGCCGATGTCACCTACGATGCGTTGCTCAAGGAGTTTCCTGCAGCCGGCATCTATGAAATCTACGGCATGACCGAGGGCTTCTCCACACTGGCCATCCCCGAAGATATCAAACGTGGAAAGCGGGGCTCGGTGGGTAAGCCGGCCTTCCTGGAGGACATCCGGATCATCGACGATGAAGGCGACGAACTCCCAGCCGGCGAGACGGGCGAGATCGTTGCCTATGGTCCGGGAATGATGAAGGGCTACTACGGACGCCCTGACCTGACGGAGGCTGCCACCTGGGTCAGTCCGGCCGGGCGTACCTATATGCGCAGCGGAGACCTGGGTCACCTCGACACCGATGGATTCCTCTACGTCAGCGGTCGGATCAAGGACATGATCAAGTCCGGCGGCATCAATATCTATGCCATGGATATCGAGCAGGTAGTTATTCAGCACCCGGCGGTCAGCGAAGTAGCCGTCATTGGACTGCCTCACGAGAAATGGAGTGAAACGCCGATCGCGGTAGTTGTGCTCAAACAGAATGTTTCGGTGGGTGCCGAGGAGCTGATGCAATGGGTCAATGCCCGGCTCTCGAAGTATCAGCGCCTTAGCCACCTGCTGATTCAGGACGACCTGCCCCGCGCCACCTACGGCAAGCTTCAGAAGCATGTGCTGCGCGAGCAGGTGTTGAAGCAGCTTCAAGCCAGCCAGGTGGCGTAAGCGATGAAGACGGCAGACGAAAAAAAGCGTGTCGTGATGGGGCCGCTGGCGGGGTTGAAGGTCGTTGAAATGGTGGGCATCGGCCCCGGGCCTTTTTGTGCAATGCTCCTTGCCGACATGGGCGCGGAGGTGATTCGTGTCGATCAGCCCCGCAGCGGCCCGCTGCCGGCGGCCTACAGCGCGCTCAACACGCGCTTCGATATCCAGGCCAGAGGGCGCCGTTCCATCGCCGTTAATCTCAAGGCCCCGGCCGGCCCTGAAACCGTGTTGAAGCTCATCGATCAGGCTGATGCGCTGATCGAGGGCTTCCGGCCGGGCGTGATGGAGCGCCTTGGGCTGGGTCCGGACGTCTGCTTGGGCCGCAATTCAAAGCTGGTCTTCGGCCGCATGACGGGATGGGGACAGGATGGGCCGCTGGCCCAGGCCCCTGGCCACGATATCAACTACATCGCCCTCACTGGTGCGTTGGCCGCCATGGGTCATCCTGACCACCCGCCGTCGCCACCGTTGAACCTTGTCGGTGATCTGGGCGGTGGCGGCATGCTGCTGGCTTTCGGAATGGTCTGCGCCATGCTCGAGGCCCGGCGTTCGGGGCAAGGGCAGGTAGTGGATGCGGCGATGACCGACGGCTCGGCTCTGTTGATGGCCATGTTTTACGGCCTGCGAGCCGCCGGGCAGTGGCGTGACGAGCGGCAGGCCAATCTGGTGGATGGTGGTGCCCATTTCTACGGCAGCTTCGCCTGCCTCGACGGGAAATACATCGCTATCGGCCCGCTGGAGCCTCATTTTTACAAGCGTCTGCTGGCTTTGTGCGAGATCGCCGATCCCGCCTTCGAGGAGCAGATGGAGCCCTCCCGCTGGCCCGCCCTGCGGCAGACGCTTGCCGATGTTTTTAGGACCCGCACGTGTGCCGAATGGTGCGGGATGCTTGAAGGAACGGATGCGTGCTTCGCGCCGGTCCTCAATATGGAGGAGGCGCCCGGGCATCCCCACAATGTTGCCCGCCAAACTTTCATCGAGATCGACGGTGTCACCCAGCCGGCACCGGCGCCACGCTTCAGCCGCACCCCAACCGGCACACCAGTCCGTCCGCCCGCAGTGGGCGAACACAGTCGGGAGATTCTTCGGGACTGGCAGTTCAGCGCTGATCAAATCAGGGCGCTGACCGCCGATGGCGTAGTCCGCTAGCGGCTCTCCAACACGCAGATCGATAAACCGGCGGGCGCTCTCGCGCACTGCCAAGGCCCCCTTTTACCTTTTTTCGAGCAAAGCCAGGAGCTATCGTCATGAACTCACCCCTGATCTATGACCACGTGCGGACGCCGCGAGGTCGCGGAAAACCCGACGGATCCCTGCATGAAGCAACTGCAGTGCATCTTGGCGCGACTGTGCTCGCCGCTCTGCGCGACCGCAACAACCTGGACACTCGTCAGGTCGAGGACATCATCTTCGGCGTGGTGGCGCCGGTAGGGGAGCAGGGGCAATGTCTGCCCCGGGTCGCCGCGCTCCAGGCCGGCTATGCCCAGGAGGCCTCCGGCGTGCAGATCAACCGCTTCTGTGGTTCCGGGCTGGAGGCCTGCAACATGGCCGCCTCCAAAGTGCATGCAGGAGTCGAGGGCTTCGTGATTGCCGGCGGTGCCGAATCCATGTCGCGCGTACCGATTCTCTCCGACGGCGGGGCCTGGAGTGTCGATCCGGTGAGCGCCTTTACCTCCAATTTCATTCCTCAGGGCATCAGTGCCGACCTCGTGGCGTCCATCTGGAACTACACGCGGGACGACGTGGATGCCTTTGCGATCCGCAGTCACCATCTGGCAGCCCGGGCCTGGGCAGAAGGCCGCTTCGATCGCTCTGTTGTGCCGGTCATGGGCATCCTCGGGGAAATCCTGCTCGCCAGGGATGAGGCTATTCGCGCCAACTGCAAGCTCGAAGACCTTTCCGGACTCAAGCCCTCGTTTGCAGAGCTAGGTCGGAAGGCTGGCTTTGACGCCCTGGCCATCCAGCGTTATCCCGAAGTCGAAAGCATTCGCCATGTCCATCACGCCGGCAATTCGTCGGGGATTGTCGATGGCGCCTGCGCGGTGCTGATTGGCTCTGCGGCGGCCGGTGAAGCGGCCGGTCTCAAGCCGCGGGCACGCATACGAGCCTTCGCAGAGATCGGTTCGGAGCCGACCATCATGCTCACGGGTCCGTCCCTCGCTGCCGAAAAGGCCCTGAAGCGCGCAGGCATGACGGCCTCAGACATCGATCTGTTCGAGATCAACGAAGCCTTTGCGGCCGTCGCGCTGCGCTTCATCGATGCCCTGGCCATTGATCCGGACAAGGTGAACGTCAATGGCGGCGCGATCGCCATGGGCCATCCCCTCGGCGCCACCGGCGCAATGATCCTGGGCATCGCCCTGGACGAGCTGGAGCGGACCGGCAAATCCACCGCTCTGGCCACCCTGTGCATCGGCGCCGGTATGGGTGTCGCCACGATCATCGAACGCATCTGAGCCCCGGGCTACTTGCACCGCTGCGAATAAAGGAAGACACCATGATCACGACTCAAATTGACGGCACCATCGGTCATCTCGTCATCGACATGCCGGATCGCTCGATGAATGTCATCACCACCGAACTTGCCGACCTGCTGGATACCTCCCTAACCCGTTTGCTGGCCGATGAAGCCGTTACCGGCATTGTCATCCGCTCGGGCAAGGACAGCTTTATCGCCGGCGCCGACCTCGCGCAGATGAGCGACTTCGTCAAACCTGGTGTTGGCCCGGAGCAGGGCATGGCACTGATCGGTCGCTACAACCGCCTGTTCCGGCGTATCGAAACCTGCGGCAAGCCGGTGGTGGCGGCAGTTAGCGGTACGGCGCTTGGTGGCGGACTCGAGCTTGTTCTCAGTTGCCACTACCGCATTGCTACCGACAACCCCAAGGCCCAGTTCGGCCTGCCAGAGGTGACCCTGGGGCTTCTTCCGGGCGCTGGTGGTACCCAGCGGGTGCCGCGCCTAGCTGGCATTGCCGCGAGTATTCCGGTTCTCACTCAGGGCAAACCGATGAATGCGCAGGCAGCCTTCAAGCTTGGCCTGTTGCAGGAGGTCGTACCGGCCGAGGAGCTCATCAACGCCGCCGTCAGGGCGCTGCAGGAAGGCCGGGTCAAGGCCGTAGCGCCATGGGACGAAAAGGGTTTCAAGCTGCCGGGTGGCGATGCTTATTCTCCGGCCAACAACAACGCACTGGTGGCCGCCAACGCGTCCGAGCATGCGGTTACCAAGGGCAACTACCCGGCGTCCTACGCCATCCTGCGGGCCATCTACGAAGGCACCAAGGTGCCTATGGATAAGGGACTGAAGCTGGAACAGCAGCTCTTCGTCACCTTGGTTCAGGGGCAGGTCGCCCAAAACATGATTCGGACCCTGTTCTTCGGCAAGCAGGCAGCCGACAAGCTGGCCCGCCGTCCGATCGGTGTGCCCAAGTCGAAGGTGACGACGCTGGGGATCGTCGGCGCCGGATTCATGGGGGCCGGCATCGCCCACGTATCTGCCGCGGTTGGCATCGACGTGGTGTTGGTGGACCGTGATCTCGCTACCGCCCAGCGCGGTCGGGACGGGATTGGTCGGAGCCTCGACACCGAGGTGGAGAAGGGCCGGTTGACCCGTGAAACCGCTGACCGGATTCTCGGGCGAATCGAGCCGGCTGCAAGCTGCAGCGCCTTCCATCACTGTGATCTGGTGATCGAGGCCGTGCTCGAGGATGTGGAGGTCAAGGCACGGGTCACGCTCGACGCCGAAGACGCCATGCCGGCGCAGGCAATTTTTGCCAGCAACACTTCGGCGCTGCCCATCGACGATCTGGCCCGGGCGAGCCGGCATCCGCAGAACTTTATCGGCCTGCACTTCTTCTCCCCAGTGTCTCGCATGGCTCTGGTGGAAGTCATCGTCGGCGAAGCCACATCCGACGAAACCCTGGCGCGGGCGCTCGATTACATCCAGCAGATTCGCAAGACGCCCATCGTCGTGCGCGACGGCTATGGCTTCTACACGACCCGCTGCGTCGAGGCCTACATCCGCGAAGGCGCGCGCCTCTTGGCCGACGGGGTCAATCCGGTGCTGATCGAAAATGGTGGCGTGGCCCTTGGCATGGCGGTAGGTCCGCTGACCCTGGCGGACGAAGTCGGCATCGACGTGCTGCATCACATCGCGCACTTCTTCCACTCCCGTGAAAACGGGGCTTGGGCGAAGGACAAGCATGCAGAAGTCAATCCGCTCATCGACCGCCTCTTTACGGCCGGGCGCTTCGGCCGCAAGTCCGGGCATGGCTTCTACGCTTATCCGGCCGGCCAGCCCAAGGTGTTCGACTTCGTGCTTCCCCGCGCTGCCGTTCAGCCCGATGTGGCGGTGGTCAAGGAGCGCCTGCTGTACGCGCAGGTGGTCGAGGCCATGCGCTGCTGGGCCGACGGCGTGATTGCCGATCCGCGCGAAGCCGACCTCGGTGCGCATCTGGGCTGGGCCTTCCCGTCCTACCTCGGAGGTCCGCTGTCGGTCGTCGACAACGAGGGCGCGAGCCGCTTTGTTGCCCACTGCGATGCGCTGGCGGCCGCCTTCGGCAGCCGCTTCGAGGTGCCACTCAAGCTGCGCGAAGCCGCCGAGAACGGCCAGCGCTTCCACCCCCTTCCCCAGTAATAGAGGTTCCGATCGCCATGAAACGCACAGCCTTCGATTCCGAGATGGAAATGTTCCGTGACTCGGCCCGCAAGTTCTTTCAGGGTGAAATCGCGCCGCACAGCGAACGCTGGCGGGAAGCCAATATCGTCGACCGGGAGGCCTATCTCAAAGCCGGCGAGATGGGCTACCTGTGCATCTGGATGGACGAGAAGTACGGCGGCCTGGGGCTGAAGGATTTCCGCTACGAACAGATACTGATCGAAGAGAACGTCTTTCATGGCGACAGGGGCTTCTTCTTCTGGCTGCACAGCCGGTTGGTGGCGCCCTACCTGGAGCATTTTGGCACCGAGGAGCAGAAGCAGCGCTTTTACCCCGGGATTCTCAGCGGCGAAAAGATTCTCGCCATTGCGATGACCGAGCCGGATGCCGGCTCGGATCTGTCGAGCATGAAGACCCGCGCCGTCGAGAAGGATGACCACTGGGTTCTCAATGGTTCCAAGACCTACATCTCCAACGGAATCAATGCCGATGTGGTACTCGTCGCCGCCCGTACCCATCCGGAAAAATCCCACGGTTTGACGCTGTTCCTCGTAGAGCGGGGTATGGAAGGATTCGAGCGGGGCCGCAACCTGAAAAAGATGGGACTGAAATCCCAGGACACGTCCGAGCTCTTCTTCCACGACGTGAAGATTCCCAAGAGCAACGTCCTTGGCCAACCGCACTCGGGTTTTCATCATCTGATGCAAGGCTTGGCGGAGGAGCGCCTGCTCGGGGCGATCTACAACATCGCTGCAGCACGCCTCGCCATGCAGATCACCAAGGATTTCGTGCGTGAGCGCCGGGTGTTTGGCAAGCCGCTGAGCACCATGCAGAACACCCGCTTCAAGCTGGCGGCCCTTGATACGGAAATTGAAGTGGCTCAGTGCTGGGTCGATCAACTGGTGGCTAGGCACAACGAGGGCCAACTCGATGCGGTGGATGCGGCCCGCGCCAAGCTTTACACCAGCGAAGTCAACGGTCGCATGGTGGACGAAGGGGTGCAACAGCATGGAGGCGCCGGCTACATGGAGGAGTACCCGATCTGCCTGCTTTACCAAGATGAGCGCGTGCATCGGATTCTCGCTGGCACCTCCGAGATCATGAAGGAAATCATCGCGCGCTCGATTCTGGATTGCTGAGCGATAACTTGAGGACAAGCACGTGAATCTGGTTCAACTGGATATCGATCAGGGCACTGGTATCGCCCACCTGAAATTCAACCGCCCGGAGGTCCTGAACGCGATCGACGTGCCGCTGGCCAAGGCACTCCTGGCGCAGGTGGAGGTGCTGGCCGCCGACGATTGCGTACGTTGTGTCGTTTTGTCTGCCACGGGCAGAGCCTTCGTGGCGGGCGGCGACCTGGCGCGTTTTGCTGAGGATTTTGATCACGCAGCCGGGGTGGTCGACGAACTGCTGGATGCGCTGCATCCGGCGATCAGGATCCTGCGGGAAATCGATGCACCGGTGCTGGCCGTCGTGCACGGCGCAGTGGCTGGGGCAGGGCTGTCACTGATGGCGGGCTGTGACCTGGTGATCGCCGCGGCGGGCACCCGTTTCGTCATGGCCTATGACCGGGTTGGCGCGTCGCCGGATTGCGGCGGAACTTACGATCTGCCAAGGCTGCTCGGCCCCCGTCGGGCTGCCCGTTTTTACATGTTGAGCGAGCCGCTCTCTGCGGAGGAAGCGCTGACCATAGGGCTGGTGAACGAGCTTGTCCCGCTTGATCAACTGGACGACCTCGCACAAATCTGGGCCAGCCGGCTCGCCAGCGGCCCGACCCGGGCCTATGGCAGCTACAAGCAACTCGTTCAGCAATCCTTTCATTCAAGTCTGGCCGAGCAGCTCGAAGCCGAACGCGCGGCTTTCAAGGCGGCGACGGAAACGAACGACTTTCGTGCCGGCGTGCGTGCCTTTCTGGCCAAGCAGGTACCCATTTTCACTGGACGCTAGACGCGCGCTCGTTGCGCCGATCTTCAAACTTTAACAAGGAACACGAAATGAGCATCAAGCACATTGGCGTCATCGGCGCCGGGACCATGGGCAACGGCATTGCGCAGGTATGCGCGCAGGCTGGGCTCGAAGTGACGATGATCGATGTCTCCGAAGCTGCCGTCCAGCGCGGGCTGCAGAATCTATCGGCCAGTCTCGAACGGCTGGTCAAGAAGGACAGGCTCAGCATGGCCCAGCGGGATGCCGCACTACTGCGCGTTCATGGCAGTACGGATTACGCGTCCCTGAAGGCAGTGGACATGGTTATCGAAGCCGCGACAGAAAACCTCGAGCTCAAGTTGTGCATCCTGAAGCAGGTTGATGAACTGGTGCCTGCGACCACGACGATCGCCACCAATACCTCGTCGATCTCTATTACCCAGCTGGCAGCTGTCATCCAGCACCCTGAGCGTCTTATCGGTACGCACTTCTTCAATCCGGTCCCGATGATGGAGTTGCTTGAGCTCATCCGCGGCCTGCAGACCTCCGATGAAACCCATGCCAAAGCGGTGGTTTTCGCCAAGGAAATCGGAAAGGCTCCGATCACCGCAAAAAACAGCCCGGGCTTCGTGGTTAACCGGATCCTCGTGCCGATGATCAACGAAGCCGTCTTCGTACTGCAGGAAGGCCTGGCCAGCGCCGAGGATATCGACACCGGCATGAAGCTGGGCTGCAACCATCCCATTGGCCCCCTAGCACTGGCCGACCTGATCGGCCTCGACACACTGCTGGCAGTGATGCAGGTCTTTTATGAAGGCTTCAACGATCCGAAATACCGCCCGGCACCGCTACTGAAGGAAATGGTTGCCGCCGGACGCTTTGGTCGCAAGAGCGGGTGTGGTTTCTACGACTACGCGTAAGGCCGGCTTGCCCGGTACGGTTACCCAGGAGATTCCTATCATGTACCGCCATCTGCTCGTACCCATCGACGACACTTCCCTGTCAGCCACCAATGTCGATGTCGCGTGCGAACTCGCACGAACCTTTGGAGCACGCATTAGCTTTTTCCACGCCACGGCTGACCTGGGGGCAACCGGGGACGGGGCGGTCATGCGATCGGTTTTGCCGGGAAACTTCAACGAAGCCGCTCTGGGGGAGACCAACGCGCTCCTCACTAAGGCCATTGCCGGAACGGTCGCCCGGGGCGTTGAGTGCAAAGGTATCGCGCATACGTCGGACCACGCAGCCGAAGCAATCATCGAGGCCGCGCTGGAGAATGGCTGTGATCTGATCGTTATGGCCTCGCGTGGTGCGCGTAGTGGAATCCGCGGCTGGCTCTACAATTCGCAGACCGAGCGCGTGCTGCGCGGTTCGCCGATTGCTCTGCTGGTGACCCGCGTGGCCTCAATGCACCCCCTGAGTGCGGAAGAGCAGGCGCTGGGCATCATCCGAGACGAGCATCGCTCCCTGGCCGTTGTGATACAGGGCATGGAAAACATTGTCAGCGAAGCTTCCGCTGCCGGTCAGGCACCCGACTACGCCCTGCTCGAACCGATGGTCGCCTATCTGCGGGCCTTTCCCGAGCGGGTGCACCACCCGAAGGAAGAGAAATACCTCCATCGCTGGATGCGCGAGCATGCGCCGGAGTGTGAGGCCATGCTGGCAAGCATGGAGGTCCAACACGTGGGCGAGCACGAACTGGTGGAACAACTGGCTTCCCAGCTTGCTCTTGCACGGCAAGGCGACGCGGCGGCGGCTGGCGCCCTTTCCGGCAAGGTGATGGCCCTCGTCACCCTGGTGCGTACTCACATCGGCTTCGAGGAGCGCAACGTTCTGCCGTTGGCGTCCAGTTCGCTGCATGAAGAGGAGTGGAAGGAAATCGCCGCGGCATTTACCGAAAACCATGATCCGAAGCTCGGCGACTTGTCCTCTGAGGAGTTCCTGCATCTCTTCACCACCATTGCCAACACGATGACCGCAGGCAGCAGGCGGGATGTCGGCACGTCGTGATACTGCAATTGATTCAACAAGGAAAAGCATGTCCCTGACCATCGGAATAGCAGCAGAAACCCTGCCCGGAGAGCGGCGCCTGC
>JAOAUC010000047.1 GCA_030157785.1 Zoogloea oleivorans | reverse complement strand
GTCGAGCAGGGCAACTTCGGCGAGTACGCGCCGATCCGCATCAACGAGATGCCCAAGGTGGAAGTGCACATTGTCGCCTCGGCCGAAAAGCCGACCGGCATCGGCGAACCCGGCGTGCCGCCGGTGGCCCCGGCCGTGGCCAACGCGATTGCCGCGGCCACCGGCAAGTGGCTCACGCGCATGCCCTTCGCCACCGAGCAGCTGAAGGCCTAGACCGTGGACAGCCAGGACCTGCAAGTCCTTGCCGCCGTGCGCCGCTGGCGGGCCGAAGGGCACCGGGCGGCGCTGGTGACCGTCGCCCAGACCTGGGGCTCGGCGCCCCGTCCGGCAGGGGCCTGGATGGCCCTGCGGGACGATGGCCGGGTGCAGGGCTCGGTGTCGGGCGGCTGCATCGAGGACGACATGATTGCCCGCATGCTGGACGGCCGCATCGGCGGCAGCCAGCCCTTCGTGCTCACCTACGGGGTGACCCGGGAAGAAGCCAACCGCTTCGGCCTGCCCTGCGGCGGCACGCTGGAACTGGTCGTCGAACCGGCGCCCGATCACGCCTTGCTGACCGACCTCGCCGCCCGTCTCGAGGGCGGCCAGCTGGTGCGCCGCGAGATCGAACTGGCCCGCGGCCAGGTGCGCATCCTCGATGCCTGCCGCGGCGAAGCCCTGCAGTGGGACGGCCAGCGCCTGTCCACCATTCACGGCCCCCACTGGCGCCTGCTTATCATCGGCGCCGGGCAGATCTCCCGTTACCTGGCGCAGATGGCCCAGGCACTGGACTACGCCGTGACCCTTTGCGACCCGCGCGAGGAATATTCCGTCGAATGGGACGTGCCCGGCGCCCCGCTGGTGGCCGGCATGCCCGACGACGTGGTGATCGCCATGGCGCCGGACCCCCACAGCGCCATCGTGGCCCTGACCCACGACCCCAAGCTCGACGACATGGCGCTGCTGGAAGCGCTCAAGTCACCGGCCTTCTACGTTGGCGCCCTCGGTTCGCGGGCTAACAACGCCACCCGCAAGGCGCGCCTGCTCGAATACTTCGACCTGTCGGAAGACGAAGTCGGCCGATTGCACGGCCCGGTGGGTCTGCATATCGGCAGCCGCACGCCGCCTGAAATCGCCGTTTCCATCCTCGCCGAAATGACCGCCGTGAAGAACGGTGTCAGCGTCGCCCGGCCGGAGCCGGCCAACCCGGCCAGCGCCGGTTGCGGCGTGCGTTAAGGGCGTGGCGCAGATCGTCGGCCTGCTGCTGGCGGCCGGGCAGGGCCGGCGCTTTGGCAGCGACAAGTTGCTGCATCCGCTGGACGACGGCACGCCGCTGGCCGTCGCCTCGGCGCGCAAGCTGAAGGAGGCCTGCCCGCGGGTCATTGCGGTGCTGCGGCCCGAGCAAACCACGCTCGCCGCGCTGCTGATTGCCGAAGGGCTGGAAGTCGTCATCTGCCCGGAGGCCAGCGCCGGCATGGGCCACAGCCTGGCCGCCGGTGTAGCTGCCAGCCTTGAGGCCGCCGGCTGGCTCGTCGCGCTGGCCGACATGCCTTTTGTGCAGGTCGCCACTTTGCGCAGCGTGGCCGATGCCCTCGCTCGCGGTGCCGCGCTCGCCGCCCCCTTCCATAACAGTCAGCGCGGCCATCCGGTGGCCTTCGCCGCCCGCTGGCGCGACGAACTCCTCGCCCTCACCGGTGACGAAGGGGCGCGCGCCATCGTTGGCAAGCACCGGAACCTCATGCACACGCTCGAGAGCGATGATGCCGGTGTGTTGAGGGACGTGGATACGCCGGAAGACCTCGCCCGCGAGGGCTGACACAGCGCCTGCAAGCCGCCGTGCATCACGCGCAAGGCTTTGTGCTTCGATCACCAAGGTGCCGAGGGGGGATCGCAAGGCTATTCGGTCCGCCCGCGAGGCCGGGGGCGATGGCATCGAGGCGATTTGCTGCGGTCTCGATGCCGCTTGCCTTGCCGGTGCGCCAAATGGCGTCGCCGATTGCCCTTTTTTGCTTCGTGCGCAAGGAGAAAAGGGTCGGTCGCAAGGAAAACCGGCTTGTGCGCAAGGCTGAGCGCGTCTCAAAAGCCGATTTCGACAATCCCCTTGAGGGTCAGCTTTTCGGTCTCCTTCGACAGGCCCTTGCCCACGCCGACATTGAAGCCCCAGGGCTTCCTGTCGATGTCGAGGACGACGAAGAGCTTGTTGTCCTGCTGGTTCCAGGCCTGGCGTTGGCCGAGCTTGCCCTGATCCGTGTAGTACTCCAGGCCGCCGGCGATGCCGTTGCCCAGCTCGCGGCTGGCCTTCATGCCGAAGCCGTAGCCGGTGCGCCGTTCGGCGCCATCCGACAGATCCCAGCTGAGCACCGGGTTCACCGCCAGCAGCCACTCGGGGGTGCGCCAGCCGAGCATGGCGCGCAGCTCGGCGCTGCTGCGGTATTGCTCGAAGCGGTGGGCGACGCGGGCGAGTTCGAGATTGAGGCCGGCGAAGGCGCCGCCGGTGATCTCGTTGCCCCTGATCGGCAGCCACTTGAAACGGCCCTTGGCGCCGGCGGCGTAGAAGTTGCCGCTGGCCGAATCCCGCGCGGTGGGCAGGTAGATGCCCGCATCCATGGTGTCGGTGAGGCCCCAGGAGAGCTCGGGGGTGATGAACAGGCTGTGGTCGTTCTTCACTTCGCCTGCCCAGGCAGCGCTGCGCTGGCCGCGGGGGGCGGTGTTGATGTGCACCTCCAGGCCGAATTCGCCGGGGGCGTTGATGTCGTCGGTGTAGACCTGGATCTCGTCGGGCAGGGCGGCGCGGGCCGCGGCGAGGGGAAGAAGCAGGCAGAGGGCGAAGCCGGTGCGGAGTGAAGGGTGCATTGGGGGGCGGCTGATGGGAGTTGGCCGCGATCCTACCGCGATCCCCGGCCCTGCGCCCTGCCGTGCCTCAAGACTTCGACAGGCTCTTGCGGACGGATGCCCAATCGACGGCGATGGGCGCCACCTGGCTTGAGCTGCCGCTGGCGATGGCCTGTTGCAGTGTGGCCAGTCGCTCCGCGGTGGCCGGGTGGGTGGAGAACAGGGCCGGCATCCTGCCCTCTTCGCTCTTCGCCAGGGTTTCGAAGAAGCGCGGCATGCCGGCCGGGTCGATGCGGGCGTCGTGCAGGCGGGCCAGGCCGCGCAGGTCGGCCTCGCGTTCGGCATCGCGGGAGAACTTGAGCTCACCGAGCTGGGCGGCCCAGCCGCCGAGGCCGCCGTAGTCGCCCAGCAGGGCGGCGACGATGACGCGCAGCCCCGCCGATTTGACGAGTTGTCTGAGGCTGTGGCGCAGCTCGACATGGGCGATCTCGTGGGCCAGCACGCCGGCCAGCTCTTCGGCGGAGGCCGTTTTGTCGACGAGGCCCGAATACACCACGACGATTCCGCCCGGGGCAGCAAAGGCGTTGATGTCGGGTTTGTCCACCAGATGGAATTCGAGGTTTTCGGACGGGCGGGCGAGGCGTTTGCCGACGATCTGCACGGCTTCCCAGGCTGGGCCGCTGTCGATCATCCTGCCCTCGGCCCGGGTGCTGGCAAGGACGACTTCGCCGATTTGCCGCTCGACGCCGGGCGGGATGTGTTCGACGATGCGCTCGGCCAGCGGGTTGATGGACAGGAAGAAGCCGGCCAGCAGGAGCAGCGGCAGGGCGATGAGGAACAGGATGCCGGCGCCGAAGCGGCGGTGGGTGCTGCGCCTGACGTGGCCGCCGTCGGCGAACAAGCCCGGTGCGGCGTCGCGCAAGGGGGCAATGAAGGCGTCGTCCACCATCAGCAGGTGGCCGCCGTCAGCGTCGTTCCATTGCAGGGCCCACTGGCTGTGGTTGAAGCCGCGGGCCTCCACGCGCAGGGCGGCAGCGTCGACCCGCCGGGTCGGCGAGTCTTCGGGCTGCACGAGCAGGGCGCCGTCTTGCCAGCTGAGGCGGGCCGGGTGGCCGTGGGCTTCGCCACCCGCCGGATAAAAGCGCGCCGGGATGGGCGCGTCGCTCACTCGTCGTTGCCGAGCAGGGAGCCGAGGCCGATACCGCCGAGCACCGAGCCGCCTTCCTTGCCGCCACCCCCGGCCGCGCGGGAGGCCATCACGATGCGGTCGGCCATGCGCGACAGGGGCAGCGATTGCAGCCAGATCTTGCCGGGGCCGGTGAGGGTGGCGAAGAACAGCCCTTCGCCGCCAAACAGCGCGGTCTTGATCTTGCCGGCGTACTGGATGTCGAAATCGACGCTGGGCTGAAAAGCCACCACGCAGCCGGTATCGACGCGCAGGGTTTCGCCGGGGGCGAGGGTTTTTTCCATCAGCGTGCCGCCGGCGTGGATGAAGGCCAGGCCGTCACCGTCGAGCTTCTGCATGATGAAACCTTCGCCGCCAAACAGGCCGACGCCGATCTTCTTCTGGAAGGCGATGCCCAGCGAGACGCCCTTGGCCGCGGCCAGGAAGGAGTCCTTCTGGCAGATCAGCGTGCCGCCGATCGTCGACAGATCGACGGGCACGATCTTGCCCGGGTAGGGCGCGGCGAAGGCGACCCGGCGCTTGCCGCTGCCTTCGTTGTGATAGACGGTGGTGAACAGGCTCTCGCCGGTGATCAGGCGCTTGCCGGCGCCCATCAGCTTGCCGAAGAAGCCGCCCTGCTGGGCCGAGCCGTCACCGAAGATGGTGTCCATCTGGATGCCGTCCTGCATGTACATCATCACACCGGCCTCCCCGATGGCGGCTTCGCCCGGGTCAAGCTCCACCTCGACGTACTGCATTTCGTTTCCGAAGATTTCGTAATCGACGACGTCCATGGCCATGCGGGGTTCTCCGTTGAGGGTGTAGTGGGCGCTATATGCGGGCGCAGGCGCCATCTTTCAATGCGCACTTTGCAACTGCATGACGAGGCGCCTAATCGCGGGGGCGTAGTTTTTCGAGGGATTCTTCGAGATTGGCGGCGCTGCGCAGCAGGGGCGGTTCGCTGTCGTCGAGGCGGGCGGCGGGGCGGATGGGCAGGGCTTCGGCGTCGCGGACGATGCGCGGGGTGATGACCACCACCGTTTCGCTGCTGACGCCGCCGTCCTCCCAGTGGGAGAAAGCGTTGCCGATCACCGGGATTTCGCCGAGCACCGGAATGCCGGCGCGCTTGAAGTTGTTGCTGTTGCGGATCAGCCCGCCGATGAAGATGGACTGCCCGTCTTCGGCAATCAGGGTGGTGTTCACCTGGGTGCTGTTCTTGGACGGGATGTTGTTGTTCACCGTGGCGGTGCTGACTTCCGGGTGGATCTTCATGAGGATGCGGCCACGCTCGTCGATGGACGGGGTAACGCGCAGGATCACGCCGGATTCGAGGAACTGGATGGACTCGGTGGTGACCTGGTTGATGGTGGTGGTCACCTTGTAACCGGTCTGATCACCGATGGAGGTGATGGCCTGCTGGTTTTCCATGGCCAGCAGCTTGGGTGTGGATAGGGTATGCACCCGGCCCTTGCTCGACAGGGCGCTGAGGTAGATGTTCAGGTTGTCACTGATGACGCTGAAGAACAGTCCGTTGCTGGTCCTGTCGGCAAGGCCCTTGGTGCCGACGGTGTAGCGGCGGTCGCTGCCGCCGACCACCTTTGACCAATCCACGCCAAAGGCTTCGCCCTGGTCGAGGCGGATTTCGAGGATCTTTGCTTCGATGAGGATCTGGCGGGGCTGCACGTCCACCTGCTCGAGCAGGGCTTCGATGCGGCTCACGAAGGCCGGCTGGTCTTCGACGACGATCAGGTTGCGTTCGAGCAGGGGGGTGATCTTGCCGTAGCGGGAGACGTGTTTGACGAGGATTTCGGCCACCGTCTTGGGGTTGGAGTACTGAACCTTGAAGGTGCGCAGGATGGTGTTGCCGGACAAGCCGTCGAGGCCGGCGTCCTTGCGCTCGACCACCAGGAAGCTGCTGCCGCGCTGCTCGGCCACGTAGCCGGCGGCTTCGGCCACGGTGCGCACGGCTTCCTCGGCACTGACGTTGTAGAGGTTGACCGACACGTTGCCGGTGATGCCCTTGCCGACCAGGATGTTGATTTTCTCGTTGCGCGAGAGCATCTCGAAGACGTCGCCGACCGGCACATCGCGCAGGTTGACGGTGATCCGCCGGGGCGTGGCGGAGTCGGCAGCGAGGGCGGGGAGCGGGGCCGCGCCGAGCACGGAAAGGGCCAGTACGGCGGCGGTAAGTTTGCGGATCACGGTCGGGGCTCCATGGGGCGGCGCATGTCGAGAACCATGCGGCGTCCGTCCTTTTCAAAAACCGCCTGATGGTCGCTTACCGACACCAGGCGATGGCCTTCCAGGGTTTCGCCAAGGGCGACCATCTGGCCGTCCACGTTGGCGAGGGAGGCCTTGCCGGCGAGCAGTACGCCGCGCAGGGTGGGTTGCCAGGCGGCTGGCGGGGCGGGCTGGCCGGATTCGGCGGCGTTCGCACTGCCGGCCGGGCGGCGGAAGGGGTCGTGGCGGATCAGCGGTGCTGCGGGCTTGTCGTCCTGCTTGCGGCCCTCGACGGGGAGAGTGGGCGGCGTGGCGGGCCGGCGATAAACCGCCAGGCGCAGCTTGAGCGAGGTGGACTCGGTGGCGGCGAGGCGCGAGAAGCGGGCGTCGCTGATGCCGGCATTGGCCAGGTGTGCATCGATGTCGGCGAGCCAGGCGACAAGCCTGGGGTACGGGGCGCTGGCTTCAATTTCATAGACGGTTTCGAGCAGGCCCTCGAATTCCGTATCGCGGCCGGGGAAGACCGGCAGCATTTCCACGCCGTGGGCGGTGGCGAGGCGCTCCAGCAGCAAGGGCAGGCGGGTAGAGGCGCTGTCGGGGGCTTCGAGCAGGTGTTCGAGGGCCTCGGCTTCCTTGCTCAGGGCGGCGCTTTCGGCGCGGCGGGCCGGCAGGTCGGCGACGGCCTGCCGGGTGCTGGCGTGGAGTGCCACGGCGGTCTGGCGGGCCTGCCAGGCTGGCCGCAGGATCTGCCCCCAGCCGGCGAGTGCCACCATGGCGGGTACGGCGACGAGGACGAGGCGCAGGACGTTCGGGTCGAGCTGGGCCAGGCGCCGGATCATGGGCCGTCTCCGGTCTTGGCCTTGAGCGGGCAATTCACGGAAAACTCGACGAGCTCGAAGCGGGTGTAGCGCTTGACCGCGCCGGGCACCAGTTGGGGCTTGCTGCACGGACCCTGGGCAACCAGGGCGTCGGCAAAGCGTCCGATGGCGGCGGCGTCGGGGGCCTTGCCGCGCAGGCTCAGGCTGGCCTCGGCGGGCGGTAGCGCCGGGTTGCCGGGCTGGGGCAGGATGGCCTGGCGGGCGTAGTGGAGTTCGTCGAACCAGATGTTGTCGTCGAGGGCGCGGTCGAGGGGCAGCAAGGCCTGGGCCAGCGGGCCGGTGCCGCGCAGGCTGGCGATCAGGGTCTGCTGGCGGTGGTTCTCGGCGACACGGCTTTGCAGGTCGGCCAGGCGGGCGGCTTCCCGTTCGCCGTCCCGGCGGGCGCCCTGGATCTGCTGCACCGCGGCCTGTTCGGTGCGCAGCGACAGTTCGAGCCAGATGCGGCCGCCGAGAATGGCCAGCACCACGCCGGCTATGGCGATGGCGCCGCCCTTGAGGTGGCGCCGCATGCGCTGCTCGGCCCGCCATGAGGCGGGAATCAGGTCAACGTCGGGCATGGAGGGGGATGCCGCGCAGGGCCAGTCCGGCTGCAACGGCCATGCCGGTGGGGGGCTCGATGATCCGGCTGGCCTCGCTGCCGGGGATTTTCCAGGGGTTGAGTATCTGAACCGGCATCGACAGCAGGCGGCTGAGAAAGTCTGCCGCGCCGGGCAGGCGGGCGATGCTGCCGGCCAGATAGATGGCTTCCACGGAGCCTCCGTGGGTCTGGGAGGCGAAGTAGATCAGGATGCGGTTCACCTCGAGGGCGAGGTACTGGAAGTCGGGTTGAAGCAGCTCGCCAATGGTTTCGGCGATTTCATCGCCATGGCTGTTCAGCCCGTGTTTGCGCAGCAGGGTGAGGGCACGCTCGACGCTGAGGTCGAGGTTGCTGGCGAGGGTGGCGGCGAGGCGCTTTTCGCCGATGGCCAGGCTGCGGTCGAACATCAGGCGGCGGCCCCACAGCAGCGAGAAGTAGCTGTTCTCGGTGCCGAAGTTGATCAGCAGCAGGTTGGCCCGCGGATCGCCGGTGACCACTGCACGGGCCAGGCGGGCGAGGGCGGCGGGGCCGATGTCGATGGCCTGCGGTTCAAGTCCGGCAGCTGTCAGCAGGTCGAGGTGGGCGATGACGCGGCTGCGCGGTGCGAGGGCGACGACTGCCGAGCGCAGGTTGCTTTCGGGGGGGCGTCGCACGGGCAGGATGTCGAGCACGGCGTCGTCGAGGGTGCTCTTGAAGCGTTCCTTGAGGGTGCGCAGCAGAACGGCGGTGTCGTCCTGTCCGTTGGCGGTGGTGTAGTCGATGGAGATGACCTGCAGGTCACCGGGGGGCAGCACGCTGACCACCCGCCGGCCCCGGAAGCCGTGCTGGCGCAGGGTGGCCTGGATGAGGCTGCGGAAGGCGGCCGGGTTGCCCAGCAGCGCGCTGCGCTCGCCCGGGTAGGGCAGGGCGGCGATGGCGCGCCAGCGCCAGCCTGTCTTGTGCAGGCTGGCCTGGGCCAGGTTCAGGCGCTCGCTGGCCAGATCGAAGCCGATGGGTGTGGCGCCGCCGAAAGCGGGCAAAGCCGGCTTCCAGCCGGCGATGCGCGACTTCAGCGAGGACCAGAGGGCGTTGTACTCCATGGCATGCATATCGGCTGGGCAGGGGGATTCTTGAGCCTGCGGCAGGGGCTTACTGGGTGCTGATCACCAGGCGCGGCTCCTGGTGCAGGCTTTCGCGGCTGGAAATGTTGACGCTATTGACCCCCAGGCCAAGCAGCAGGATCAGCCCGTTGTTGGGGCGTACGCCGTCGACCCATTCCTGCACGGTGGTGGTGATGTCCATCTCCCAGTAGCGTTGGGGCGTGGCGCCGAGGGGAATGGAGAGGCTGCCGGCGAGGGTGCTGTAGTAAGCGCCGCCCTGGGCGCTCCAGGACAGGGCCGGTGAGATCTGGCGCTTTGTCCAGGTGACGCCGGTGGTGGATAGCGCGCCGTTCTGGCTGCCTTCGACCCAGCTTTCCTTGAGCGGGTAGGCCTGGGTGTTGAGGGACAGCCCGACGATGAGGGTGTTCTCGACGTGGAGGGACAGGATGGCGCGCTTGATGGCGCTGCCTGCCGTGATGCCGGAAACGTCGAAGCGCAGCAGGCTGCGGTTCTCGGCGACGTTCTGCAGGAACAGCGGGGTGCTGGCGCCATAGTTGTTGTTGGTGGCGAAGAGGTCGCTGGCGATGCGGGCATCGGCGGTCGGGATGCGCACGCTGCCACCCATCGCCGTGGCCACGCCGGCGAGATCGAGCGTGGAGGCAATGATCTGCACGTCTTCGAGGCGGCCGAGGAAGCTCTCGTTGTAGGGGGTGCTGCCGATCATCAGCGACTTGCTGTTGGTCTTCGGGACAACCCCGAAACTGGCGGTGAAGGTGCCGACCAGATTGCCATCCACGTAAAGCTTGATCTGCCGGGTGCTCGATTTGTAGGTGGTGGCCAGGTGGTAGTAGGTGCCGGGGCGCAGGTTGAGCCCGCTGGTGGAGAAGGTTTGCCAGGCGTTGTTGGCGAAGTATTCGAAGTAGAACTCGCCGTCCCGGGTGCCGAAGGCGTAGTTGGCTTCGTTGGCGGCGTTGCCCTTGTAGAGCACCGGGCGTTTGCCGTTGCGGTCGCTCATGTTGACCCATGCGGCCAGGCTGAAGTCGCTGCCCTGGGAGAGGTCGGTGGCGTCGGCAACGGTGACCTTGCCGGCCGAGTTGAAGGCCAGTGCGCCGCCCGACACGCCGCCGGTCGCGCTCCAGGTGCCGCCGGTGACGGTGCCGGTGTGGTTGGCGACGGCATCGGCGGCGCTGCTGCCGCTGCTTTCATTGAATTTCCACCAGGCCACCCGGCCGGTGAGGCCGTCCTTTGGCGGGTTGAGGGCGCCGCAGGGCGCCACGTACTTGATGACCAGCTTGGGAACCTGGCTGCTGTCGCTGGTTTCTGCCGAGGCGTATTGCTCGGTGCTGACACTGCTGGTGGGGCGCAGCATGAGGCCGTAGTTGGGGTAGCGGCCATCTACCCAGCCCTGCACCAGGTTGGTGATGTTCCATTCCATCCACGGGGTGAGCCAGAGGTAGGTGTGGACATGGGCGACATCCAGGGCGTTGGCCGCTTCGATGGTGCCGGCGGTGCTGTGCCAGGCGATGCTGCCGTCGCGGGTGTTCCAGGTGGCGCCGTCGGGGGCATTCGATCCGTTCTTGGTGCCGGCCACCCAGGGTTCGAGCAGGCGGTAGGCCTCGACGGTGCGCAGCGCCAGCGAGAAGCTCCCCGGGTCGCTGCGGTAGAGCATGAGCTTGGCGTCGACGATGCGGCTGCCGGTGGGCAGGGTGGACAGGTCGAACTGGAGCAGCGGGTAGTCGGCACCCTGCTGCAGGAGGAGCGTGTCACTGCCACCGTAGTTCTTGCCCGGGTTGGTGGCGTCGAGGTTGACGTCGCTGCCGGCGGTGTCGGTCTTGAGGGTATAGGTGAGCTGGCTGCCGGCCGTTTTGTAGACCTGCCGTTTGAGGGTGACGCGGCTGCCGCTCAGGCCGCTGCCCAGTGTGCCGGTGGCGGTAAGCGTGACCGGCGAGCCTGAACTGGGGCTGACCGTGACCTGGTACTGGTCGCTGCCGATGGTGGTGGCGGGGAGGCTGCTGTAGTTGCTGCAGGTGGTGAGCTGGTTGAGCCGCCAGGTGGCCTGGGCGATGCCGGCTTCGGCCAGCAGCCGGGCCCGCTCGGCCTCGCGCCCGGCCGGGCGGCTGGCCGTGCCGATGTCCTGCACAAGGACGAAGCTGATGGCGCCGATGACGGCCAGCAGCAGGGTCACCGGCAGCAGCAGGAAGCCGGTCGGGCGGCAGAGTCTGCTCATCTGACCCCCAGGCGCAGGCGCCGTGTCCAGGTGCCGGTTTCGCCACCGGGGCCGCTGAGCGTCAGTTGCACCTGCACTTCGCGGGTGCGCCGGTTGCCGGTGGCGATGCGGGTCACGCTGAAGGCACTGACGTTGTCGGCGATGGGCCGTTCGATGTAGTCGGCCCCGCTCGTCGGGTTGATGTTGGGCAGGCGTTCGAGCAGTTGCCCGGCGCTGACCCGGTACACCACCGGATCGATCCAGTCGGCACCGGTTTTCGGGGCGACGGGGACGCTGCCGAGGGTACCGTTTTCGTCGTTGTCGGTAATGCCGCTGCCGTTGTCGGCGGTGCCGTCGCCGTCGTCGTCGATACCCTTGATGCCGGCGGCGCCGTCCCTGGTTTCGTCGGCGGGGAGGTCGTCGTCGGCAATCCCGTTGTGGTCGTTGTCGGCATCGGCGAAGCCGTCGCCATTGCGGTCGAGGGTGGGCGGCAGGGCTATGGCCAGCACGCTGCCGGCGCCGGTGGTGATTTCGAGAGGCACCATCAGGTGGGTCGAGCCTTCCACCATGGCGGCGATGCGGGCGAGGGCGAGGCGGGCATCACGCTGCAGCACGGCCCGTTCGGAAAGCACGCTGTCGGTCTGGCGGACGCTGGCCAGCACGCCGCCGAGGGCCGCCATGACCAGCGCGGCAATGGCGGCGGCGACCAGCAGTTCGGCCAGGGCGATGCCCTGCTGGCGGCGTTTCATCGCGTCACCAGGGTGACCAGCTCGACGGGCGTGTCGGCAATCGCCGCGCGAATCCAGATCAGGTCGGCATCGGTGCCGGTGAAGGGGTTGTTGTCGCCATCGGCATTGTCGCCGTCGTAACGGCTCAGGTAAACGAGCACCCGCGGGGTGGTGCCGGCCGCATCGGACAGGCTGCTGGCGGTACTGGCGCTGCCGGCAGCCGTGGCCGCGGCGTCGAGATCGTCGAAGCGGCTGCCGCTGGCCAGGTTGATCTTGCTGGAGACGGCCATCCACAGGTCGTCGTCCTGGTCGGCGGCGGGGGCGTTGCGGGTGGCGTTGCTGAGGGCTTCGAGAGCCGGGACGAGGGCAACGGCTAGCAGGACCACCGCCACGAGGGCTTCGATGTAGCCGAATCCGCTTTGCCGCCGCATGGCTACTGGACGGTGACGCGGCCGGTTTCGACGGCCACCCGCACGTCGCGGCTGAGCACGCCGGCGCTGACGCGGACCCGCGCGCTGGTGCCGGACAGGCGCAGCAGGGCGGCACCCTGGGTGATCGCCGGGGCGCCGTCGGGGCTGAAGCTCAGGGCGCTGCTGTTGCCGCTGGCGGTGACGACCGGCTGGGCTTCCAGGCGGGCGTCGGGAAAAGTGCTGCCGGCGCCAAGGGTCTCGCTGTAGAGCTGGCGAGAGAGGGGCTGGCGCACGGTGTACTGGGGCATGGGCGGGGCGGAGCTGTCGAGCACGTAGACCTTGAAGGTGTCGGTGACCGTGCCCGGCGTGAAGGCCACGCCGTGGGCCGTACCGGTGCGCTGGGCTTCGTCGCGGGCAAAGCGCAGGGCCGCGGCAATGCGTTCGGTGGCTTCGGCCACCTGGGTCGGGCGGCTGGCGGCGGTGAACACCGGAATGGCCCGGGAGGCCAGCAGGCCAAGGATGCCGACCACGATGAGCAGTTCAAGAAGGCTGAGGCCCCGGCAACGGCCGGGCAATGCGGATCCGGAATGGATCAAGGCCTGGCGCTTAACGGGCCTGGTAGGCCGTGATATTGACGATGAGCTGACCGGTTTTGTTGTCGAATTTCCAGCCGCCGGTGCTGCCGCTGGCGGTCATGCCGAGGGTGCCGGTGGTGATGATTTCGACGGTGGCGACGCCGTTGATCGGGTCGGCCGGCAGGGTGGCCTTCTTCAGGTAGGGACCGTACTTGTAGGTGGTGTCCTTGGTGGTGCTGGCGGCTCCGGCGGCGCTGGTGTAGTTGGTCAGCTGGTCACGGAAGGCGGCTTCGGTGTTGATGGCCCCAAAGGCGCCGCCGGCGGCGACCGCGCTCGGGTAGGCGCCGTGTTGCTGGTAGTACAGCTCGATGGCAGTGCGCAGGTTGCTCAGGCTGGAATCAAGGGCTGCCACCTTGCTGTCGTCGGTGGACGCCGAGAACTGGGGGATGGCGATGGCGGCGAGGACGCCGACGATCAACAGTTCGACGAGGGTGAAACCAGCTTGCAGGCGGGAACGACTAATCATCATTGCGGACTCCGGTTGAATTCGGGACTGACGGCAGGCCCCCGTCCGGGTTGTGGGGGCTAAAGTGCTTACGGCCTTGCCGGCCGGAAGTTGAGGTGTTGCGTGGAAAGAAGTGTGCAGTGCGTCACTCTCGGTGTGTGTCAATGTACTGCTGCCGACAGCTTGAAAATCGGCAGGATCAGCGCGCTGACGATCATGCTCACCAGCCCGCCCATGAACAGCAGCATGGCCGGCTCTACGACCTTGGCGAGGGTGGCGAGGCGGGTTTCGAGCTTGAGCTGGTAGTGCTCGGCGAGGCGTTCGAGCACTTTGGCGAGGTGGCCGCTGCGTTCGCCGGTGGCGATCATCTCGCGCGCCAGCGGGGGAATGAATTCGGTGTCGGCAAGGGCGGCGGAGAGCCCGCGGCCCTCCTCGACGCTGACCCGCATGCGCGCCATGGCGCCGCGCAGGGCTGCGGTGGAGGCGATGTCTTCGCTGGCCGCGAGGGCCTTGAGCAGCGGCACGCCGTGCTTGAGCGACAGGCCGAGGATGCGGAACACCCGCACCATGTGGATGCCCATCAGGATGGCGCCGATGCCGGGGGTGGCCATGATGACGCGCTCGAGCGCGGCGCGGGCTTCCGGGGCAGCAAACAGGCGCTTGAGCGCGAGGCCGCCGACGAGGATGCCGCCCAGTACCACCAGGCCATGCTGGCGCAGGAAGTCGCTGAGAGCCATGAGCACCAGGGTGGTCCATGGCAGGCGGTCGTGAATCGACTGGAAGAGCTCGGCAAAGCGCGGGAAAACCCACAGCAGGATGAAGGTCACCACCACCAGCGAGAGGCCGAGCAGGACGGCCGGGTAGGTCAGCGCCGAGATCAGTGCGACGCGCAGGTTCTGGGCCTTTTCGTCGAGATCCTTGAGCTGTTCGAGCACCTGCGGCAGGAAGCCGCCTTCTTCGGCGGCGGCCACCAGGTGGGTGTAGGTGGGCGGAAACATGGCTGGCTGGCGCGCCAGGGCCTGGGACAGGGGCTTGCCGTCGAGGATGTCGCTGTGCAGTTCGGCCAGCGCCATCTTGACCGGCAGCTTGCGCGACTGGGCCTGCAGTTCGTGCAGGGCGGTGTGCAGGGGCACGCCGGTTTCGAGGAGCAGGGCGAGCTGTTCGGTGAAGGCGATGCGGTCGGCCACCACGATGCGCTGGGGCAGGCCGAAGGGTGGGCGGGCCACGCCGGGGACGGGGGCCTTGCCGGGTTTGTCGGCGTGGGTGTCGAGTTCGATGGCCATGGCTTCAGTCCTGCAGGACAACGCGGGAGATTTCTTCCAGCGTGGTGGTGCCGGCCAGCACGCGTTCGAGGCCATCGTCGAAGAGGCCCGGCGTGGGGCCACGGCGCACGTGATCGCGCAGGGCCTCGTAGCCGGCGTCGGCGACGATCAGGCTTTGCAGCGGGCGGTCGATTTCGATCAGTTCGTGGATGGCCAGGCGGCCCTTGTAGCCGCTGTCGTAGCAGCTGCGGCAGCCGCGCCCGCGGGCCAGCATGACCTGGCCGCGACGCTGCCATTCGAAGCGGTCCACCAGCTCGGGTGGGGCAATGTAGGTGGTGCGGCATTCGGGGCAGATGCGCCGCACCAGGCGCTGGGCCATCACGCCGATCAGCGCCGACGACAGCAGGTAGGGCTCGACGCCCATATCCACCAGCCGTGCCACGGCGCCGACGGCGTCGTTGGTGTGCAGCGTGGATAGCACCAGGTGGCCGGTGAGGGCCGCCTGCACGGCGATTTCGGCGGTCTGGCGGTCGCGGATCTCGCCGACCATGATGATGTCCGGATCCTGCCGCAGCACGTGGCGCAGGATGCGCGGGAAGGTGAGCCCGACGGCTTCGTTCACCTGGTTCTGGTTGATGATGTCGAGCTGGTATTCCACCGGGTCTTCGATGGTGACGATGTTTTTTTCGATGCTGCGCAGGTGGTCGATGGCGCCGTAGAGGGTGGTGGTCTTGCCGCTGCCGGTGGGGCCGGTTACCAGCAGCAGGCCGTGGCTGCGGGCGAGCAGGCGCCGGAAGCGTTCGAGGTTGCCCTCGGCGAGGCCGAGGCGGTGCAGGTCGAGCACCGTGCTGCCCTTGTCGAGCACGCGCAGCACGACTTTTTCGCCGTAGATGCCGGGCAGCGACGAGAAGCGCAGGTCGACGGTGCGGCCCTGGGTGGACACCTGGATGCGCCCATCCTGGGGCAGGCGACGTTCGGCGATGTCCAGGTTGGCCATCACCTTGAGGCGCGAGATGAGGGCCGGGAACAGGTCGGGGCGCGGATTCATGACCTCGTAGAGCACGCCGTCGATACGAAAGCGTACGCGCGCCTTGGCGCGGAAGAGTTCGAGGTGGATGTCGCTGGCGTTGTCGTGGATGGCCCGCTGGATGATCGAGTTGACCAGGTTGATGACCGGGCTGCCGGCGGCCATCTCGTCGATGGTGTTGGCGTCGGCACTGCGGCTGGATTCGATGATTTCCAGGTCGAGGGTGTTGCCGTCGATCAGGTCGGGGTCGTAGGCGCTGCCGGAATAGGCCTCGAAGAGGCTTTTGTGGATGGCCTCGGCGGCGGCCAGCACCCAGCGCAGGCGGCAGCCGCTGGCCCGTTCGATCTCGTCGGCCACCGGCATGGATTGCGGGTCGGTGGTGGCCAGGGTGAGTTCGCTGCCGATACGGAACATGGGCAGTACGCCCAGGCGGCGGGCCATGTCCTGGGGCAGGGATTCGGCGATGCCCGGGTCGAAGAGGCCGGGGCGCACGTTCAGGCAGGGCACGCCGAGCTGGGTGGACAGGGCTTGCAGCAGCTCGTGTTCGGGCACCCAGCCCTTTTCTATCAGGATGCGCCCGATGCGCAGGCCGAGCTGGCCCTGCAGGCGGGCGGCTTCGGCGAGCTGCTCGGGCTTGGCGAGGCCCCGTTCGAGCAGGATGTCACCGAGGCGCTGGCCGGATGGCGCGGGTGTGATGACGAGGGGATGGGATTCGGGGCCGCCGCTGTCGAAGACTTCGAGGCGGCGGTTGAGGCCGGTGGCGAGAAGGATGTCGCCGATCAGCGGGTTGGGGGCGGTGAGGCGCAGCCAGCCGCCCAGGCCGGCCAGGCGGGCGCTGCAGGCGAGGAGCTGGGCGAGGGCCTGGCTGGAGAGCAGCGACACCTTGCCCAGGTCGAGCACCACGCGCAGTTCGTGCCGGGTGGCGCAATCTTCGATGGCTGTGCCGAGGGCGTTGACGGCGGCACTGTCGTGCAGCGCGCCTTCCGGGGCCAGATAGGTAAGGGTGCCCGCGCGGGTGCGGACGATATTGTTGGTTTCGGAGGGCATGGCGTGCGGGATGGAGGCCGGCGTGAGCCTAGTGGTCGTCCCATTCCCGGCGTACGCCCAGGCGCATGAGGAGGCCCGGGTCGTCCTCGCAGACACGCAGGAAAACGTCGAGCAGTTCCGGGTCGAGCTGGGTGCCGCTGACCCGCTGCATTTCGGTGACGGCGGCCTCGTGGGTGCTGCCGGCCCGGTAGGCGCGCGAGCTGGTGATGCTGTCGTAGGTGTCGGCCACAGCGATGATGCGCGCCAGGATCGGAATGCTGGAGCCGCGCAGGCCGTGCGGATAGCCGCTGCCGTCGAACTTTTCCTGGTGGTGGCGGGCGCCGTCGATGGCGCCTTTGAGGCGCTCCACGTGACGCAGGATTTCGTAGGAGCGCTCCGGATGGACCTTGATGAAGGTGAATTCATCGGCGGTCAGGCGGCCCGGCTTGCACAGTACCGCGTCGGGGATGCCGATCTTGCCCACGTCGTGGAGCAGGGAGCCCCAATGCAGGTTGTCCATTTCCTCGCTGCGCAGGCGCAGGGCCTGGCCGAGGCGCATGGACAGGTGATGGACCCGCTCCGAGTGGCCACGGGTGTAGGGGTCTTTGGCCTCGACGGCCTCGATCAGGGCGGCGGCCATTTGTTCGGTGAAGCGGCGCATCTCGGCAAACATGCCCTGCATGCGCATCACGTTGGCGATCTGGTGGGCCATCACCTCGCCGAGGCGGCGGTCGCTGTTGGAGAAGTCGGGTTTGCTCTGGTGGTTGAGCAGGGTCAGCATGGCCGGCATTTCCAGGCCCTGGAAGACCGGGCAGGCCAGCACCTTGTAGGGCATGTCGGTGAGGATGTAGGGCCGGCGCGAGTCGTCCATGCCGTTCATGACCACCGTGGCGCGGCTCGAGGAGACGAAGCGGAACAGGTCGCCGCGCATTTCCACCAGCACCAGGTCGAGGTTGTGGATGGGCTTGCTGAGGTGGGCGGCGGAGATGGTCAGGTTGTCGGCGGGGCGCACGAAGCACGCCACGTCGGCGTTGAGCTGTTCGGCGCAGCTTTGCAGCAGGCCCTGGAGTACTTCGTTGCCGAGGTCCTGGTTGGCCAGATGGCGGTCGATGTCGTAGACGAGGTGGAGTTCTTCGTAGCGCTCGGCCAGTTCGGTGGCGAGGAGGTCCATTTCAGCGTTGAGGCGGCTGGCGTCGCTCATCGCGGCGGCCACGTCGTCCATGGCGTCGGCGAGGGCGTCCAGATCGATCTCGCGGGGGGCCGGATCCAGCGAGGGCAGGGCGATCAGCCAGCCGTCGCCGCTGCCGTCGGGCAGCTTGGCCGGGTGAGCGTAGGCGGCACCGTCGGCGACTGGCACCTTGCGCATGCAGTCGGTGATGAGGGGGCCGTCGAGACAGGCGCCGAGGGCTTCGCCGAGGGCGCTGTCGGCCTCTGCGGGCCACAGCAGGACACCCTCCGCGTTGCCGATGGCGACCCTGAAAAGCGGCCCGGCGCTGCGTAGCAGCCAGCGCCCGTAGCGGGCCAGTTCCTTGGTGTGGCCCTCAGGCATTGTTTTTCTCCCGGGCAATCAGTTGGGTCAGGATGGCGGCGACACGACGCGGGCTGACCGGCTTCTCGAGAAACTCGATACCGCCGAGCTCCTGCGCCCAGCTGCGCTGGTCACGGGCGGTCATGGAGGTCATGACGAGGATCGGGAAAGGCCTGGCGGGCGGCGTGCTGCGCAGTTGGCGGCACAGCTCTTCGCCGCCCATGCCGGGCATCTGGATGTCGGTGATCATCACATCGGGAGGGTTGGTGGCGATGGCCTGCAGGGCTTCGTGCCCATTGCAGGCGACTTCGACGGACCAGCCGTCCTTCACCAGGCTCACGCGCAGCACGCGCGCCACATGGGGTTCGTCATCGACGACGAGGAGACGTTTCATGCAGCCCTCAGCAGAACGTGGGGTTTTCGGAAGCTCAGGGTCACGCGGGTGCCCTGGCCGGGCTGGCTGACGAGCCCGATCTGGCCCTGGTGCATTTCGACGATCTGGCGGGCCAGGTAGAGGCCCAGGCCATGGCCGCCGCGGGAGACGGCTTCGCGGTCGCCGGAGCGGTAGAACTTGTCGAAGACTTTCGGCAGGTCGTCGGCGGCGATGCCGATACCGGAGTCCTGCACAGAGATGATGATGCGTTCGTCGCTCTCTTCGGCCGACAGGATGATCTCGCCGTCGGGACGGTTGTACTTGACCGCGTTGGTGAGCAGGTTGTTGAGGGCGATGCGCATCATGTCCTTGTCGAGCTCGACGGGGGGCAGCTCGGGCGGCACCTTGACCCGCAGCTGCAGGCCGTGGGCATGGCCACCATGGGAGAGGTGCTCCATGCAGTCGTTGAGGAGGTCGGCCAGGCGTACCCACTGGCGGTCGATGACGATGCTGCCGGCTTCGATGCGGGAGATGTTGAGCAGGTTGTTGATGAGTCCGGCAGCCCGTTCGGCTTCGTCACAGACGGTGTTGATGGCTTCGATGCGGGTTTCGTCGGGCAGCCCGGGCTCGTCGCGCAGCAGCTCGCCGTACAGGCTGATGTTGGCCAGCGGGGTTTTCATTTCGTGGGCGACGTGGGCGATGAACTCGTCGCGGGCGCGGCCGGCGAGAAGCTGGTCGGTGGTTTCGCGCAGGACCAGCAGGCTGCCCAGGCGGCGGGTGGTGTCGCGGGGGGCGAACAGGGGCAGGACCCACACGCTGACGCGCCGGTTTTCGTCGCCGCCGGGCTGGAAGTCGGTGTTGTGGGTATGGGGGCCGGATTCGTCGCTGAGCAGGGGCGCCAGCAGGCGGGTGATGGCGCCGTCGATGGGCCATTCGGTGACGCCCTTGTGGAGCAGCGTGGCCGGGTCGATGCCGAGAAGCGGGCCGACCTTGGCGTTGGCGAAGACGGTGAGGGCGCTTTCGCCGAGGACGATGATGCCCTCCGGCAGGGTTTCGAGGGCGCTTTCGATCTTGGCCTTTTTATAGCCGAGGAGCTTGATCGAGGTGTCGGCGTCGCCGCGGGTGGCTTCGAGTTCGTGGATGCGTTTTTCGGCGGCGTCGAGGAAGCGCCCGAAGCGCGTCACCACGTCGCGGGCATCCACGTCGCTGGTCCCGCCGGCAAGGTTCTCGACGCGCTGGCTCAGGGTTTTGAGGGGGCTCAGCTGGCTGCGCAGCATGAAGAAGAAGAGCGGGACGAGGAGCAGGATCGGCAAGGCCAGCCCGGCCAGAAAAGGCAGCTGGCTGGCACTCAGGCCCATGCTGGGTTCGCGGAAGCCGATGCGGACGAAGCCTTCGAGGTGGCCGTCACGGAGCAGCGGGCCGTGGAATTCGATCAGTTGGAGGCCGGCCACGCCGCTGTCGATGGGGCCATGGCCGAACCATTCGGCCGGCTTGTCGGCCGCGAGCGGGAGCGGGGTGGGGTTCAGGCCGGGGGCAGCAACTTCGGAGAGCGACTTGCCTTGTGAATCGGTGACGAGACCGTAGGCCAGATCGGCGCTGCCGTGGGCGCGCAGCACGGCGGCCAGCGGGTTGGGGCGTCCGGCCGAGGGGGTGAGGCCGTCGATGGGAATGGCCGACAGTGCCTTCACCAGCCGGGTGCCCTGTTCAAGCATTTCCCGGCTGCGTTCGTCATTCTGGTGGCGGACCGCCAGAAAGGCGACGAGCACGGCGGCAAGCAGCCCGGCGAGCAGGACTAAAAGACCGATCCGGTCGGATGAGGAGGTCTTGGCAGGGGTCACAAGGATAAGCGGCCAATTTGGGTAACGATTCATTCTTAACGGATGAGCATCACCATTCTTTAGGCCATGGGCAACATTCCCCTTGCGTGCGGCGTGGCTTTTCGGGCTACTGCCGGGCGCCGCTGTAGGCGAGCTCGAAGTGCGGGTTGAAGAGGACGGTTTGCGGCTTGCGCTCCAGGTCCACGATCAGGGCGGAGTCACCGCCGTCGGCGAGAATCTGCTGGCCGTTGCGCTGCAGGGCGAGGTCGGTGGTGCCCAGGCGGGCATAGTCGGAGCTGATGCGGACTTTGGCCGGCCCGAGCCGGGTGATGGTGATCTGAACGCTGCTGCGCGAGCCGCCTTTCGAGTCGGCGATGACCTCGCCGGAATAGGTGCCGACAATCAGGTCGGCCAGCCCGGAGGGGCTTGGCGGCGAGCTTGTCCAGGCGGCCATGCCGGTTGCCTGGGCGTCGGTGGGTGGGGTTGCCGTTTCGGTTGGCACCGGCCTGTTGCGGTTGGTGAACAGGCCTATCCCTGCAGCGAGGACAAAGGCGCCGAGGGCAGCCCATTTGAGCTGGGCGGGCCACGGGGGCGGACGCTTTGGCAGGGGCGGCGGCGGGTTTTGTGGCGAACGCCCCAAAAGAGCCTTGATGCCGTCGCAGACGGCCTGAAAACCGGCGTTGTGCGCATCGCCCTGCCAGTCGCCCAGGTCGGCGGTTTGCTTGCGCCGGAATTCGAGGGGCAGGCGCACCGGTGCGATCAGGGCCGGCAGCAGCACGCCCCGTTCGGCCGCGGCGGCGGCTTCGTTTCTGACCCACTCGGAGGCGACGGAATGAGGCGACCACAGCACGACAACGCTGCGGGCGGTTTCCAGTTCGTGCTCGATGGCCTGGTCGAAGGCCTGTCCGGTGATGATCTTGCGGTCCCACCAGACGGACCAGCCGAGGGCTTCGAAGGCATGCGCCAGGCGGCCGGCCTGCTCGCGGTCCTCACTGGCGTAGCTGATGAAAACATCACTCACGGCGGGCTCCGGTGGTCTGTGCTGTCAGCTATGAAGCATAGCTGACCCACAGGGTGCTTAGCCGCGCAGCTTGCGCTTCAGGGCGCCGAACAGGCCGCCGGGGCGCTCGGGCTCCGGTGCCGGTGTTGCTAAGGGGGGCGGGGCGACGGGCGCGGGAGCTGCGGCGGGCGTCGGGGTGCTGCCGCTGGCGGCGTGTTTCGCGGCCTGCCTTTCCTCGCACATGGCGGCGAGCTGGGCGAGGGTCTGGAACATGATTTCCCGCGGATTGAGGACGATGCCGTAGCCGGTCTTGAGGCGCGCGATAACCTCCATCAGCAGCAGCGAGTCGCCGCCCAGGTCGAAGAAGTTGTCGCGCGGCTCGATGTGGCCGACGCCCAGGGCGCTTTGCCAGATGCCGGCGATGGCTGCCTGCATTTCGGTGGCGTAGGCGACGCTCGGGGCGGCCGCTGCGGCACCGGCCGCCGCCGCGCTGGTGCGGGGCTTGCGCAGGACCCACTGGGCGATGCGGGTGGACAGGTCGGTGGTGGACACGACCACCGTGTCGCCGGAATTGCTGGCGAGGATGCGCCGGAAGGCATCGACGCCGTCTGCGGTGGACAGGGCCAGTTCGTTGACGACGGCGCCCATGCCGCGCTTGTCGGAGCGGGACGCGGCGGATTGCCAGGCGTCCCAGCCGATGGCCAGCCAGGCCGGGCCACTGGTGCCGCCGAGGCGGTTCTGGCGGGCGGCGTAGGCATCCAGGTAGCGGTTGGCGGCGGCGTAGGCCGCGTAGCCGAGGCCACCGACCACCGCGGAGATGGACGACAGCAGCACGTAGACATCGGGCGGGTCGTTCTTCAGCAGGTCGTGGAGGACCAGCAGGCCGTCCACCTTGGGGCGGAAGTGTTCCGTGCAGTTTTCCGGGCTGGTGTCCTGCACGGCGAGGAAGGCGTCTTCGGCGACGATGCCGGCGCCGTGGATGACGCCGTCGATGTGCCCGAAGCGGCTGCGCGCCTGTTCCAATGCACCGGCCATGGCGGCAGCGTCGGCCACGTCGGCCGCCACCACCAGCACTTCGGCGCCGAGGGCTTCGAGGGCGCGCACTTTGGCGATGCGCTGGCTGAGCGGATGTTCGGCGCCGTGGGCGGCGATGAGGGCGTCCCATTCCGTTGCGGCGGGCATGGCGCTGCGGCCCGTGAGGACGAGGCGTGCCTGCACGCTGCGGGCGAGGTCTTCGGCCAGCGCGAAACCGATGGCGCCGAGGCCGCCGGTGATGAGGTACACGCCTTTCTGGCGCAGGCGGGCCGGGTTGCCGGCGAGGGGCGGGAGCTGTAGCGGGCGGTAGTCCTGCACCCAGCGCACGCCGTCGCGCCAGGCGACGACGGGGTTGGGGGTGTCACTGCCCATCTCGCGCAGGATCTGGCGGGCCAGGCCCTGCTCGGCCGGCGTGCCGGCGGCGGGCGGGACGAGGTCGAAGCAGCGGGCGTCGAGGTTGGAATATTCCTGGGCAATGACCACGCAGGCGGCGACCAGCGGGGCGCGGTCCGGCTGCGGGAGCTCGGTGGGGGTGAGCGCCTGGATGCAGGTACCGAGCACGCCGATGCGCACGGATTCGGTGTAGTCGCGGGCGCCGAGGGCCTGGGCCAGGCACAGCAGGCTGCTGAAACCGAGGTTCCGGGCGTGGTCGAAGCTGTCGTGGTCGGTGGTGTCGCCCGCCTCGCCGAGGTTCCAGGCGTGCAGGACGCTGCGCGGCAGTTTGCCGGCGGTGGCGAGGGCGTTGATCAGGCTGTCGTAGTCGGCACGCCGGCCGGGGCTGACGCTGTAGCGCCGTTCGCCGCACCAGCCGGCCTTGTCGCCGGGGAGCACGCGGAGCACGTCCTGGCCGGCTTGTTCCAGATCGCGGGCGAGGGTTTCGGTGAAGCCTTCGCCGGTGGTGAAGATCAGCCATGGGCCGCTTGCCGCGGGGCCGCCATCGGGCAGCGGGTTTTGCTTCCAGGCCGGGGTGTAGAACCAGTCGGCCAGCGGGCGCTTGCCGGGGGCAGAACGGGCCGCCGGGGTGTTGCCGGCAGCCTGGGCGACGAGCTTGCCGGGTTCGATCCAGTGGCGCTGGCGTTCGAAGGGGTAGCCGGGCAGCGGCACGCGGCAGCGCGTTTCGTCGGCGTAGAACCCGGCCCAGTCCACGCTCACGCCGGCCAGCCACAGCTTGCCGAGGGTGGTGAGGAGCATGGCCTGGTCGGGCTCGTCCTGCTGCGGATGGCGCATCGACCACAGGGCGCCTTTGGCACCGGAGGTGCTGGCGCATTGCTGGGCGAGGGTGCCAAGGGTGCGGCCGGGGCCGACTTCGAGCAGCAGCGGGTCACCGTCGCCCACTGCTGTGAGGATGCCGTCGGCAAAGCGTACGGTGTGGCGCAGGTGTTGGGTGTAGTAGGCCGGGTCGGTGGCCTGTGCGGCAGTCAGCCAGGTGCCGCTTAGGTTGGAGACGACCGGGATCTGCGGCGCCTGCAGGGCAATGGTGGCGACGACGGCGGCGAAGCGCTCGAGCATCGGATCCATCATGGCCGAGTGGAAGGCATGGGAGGTATGCAGGGCGCTGACCTGCTGGCCACGCGCTTCCATGTCGGCGCGGAAGGCGGCGATGGCTTCGGACGGGCCGGCCACCACGCTGCGGCCGGGGGAATTGACGCCGGCCAGCGACAGGCCGCGGGCGGCCAGATCGCCGAGTTGGTTTTCGGGCAGGTCTACGGCGAGCATGGTGCCGGACTGCATTTCCTGCATCAGGCGGCCGCGGGCGGCGACCAGCTTGAGGGCGTCGGGCAGGCTCATCACGCCGGCCAGGCACAGGGCCGGGTACTCGCCGATGCTGTGGCCGATCATGGCTGCCGGCTGCACGCCCCAGCTCATCCACAGGCGGGCGAGGGCGTATTCGATGACGAACAGGGCCGGCTGGACGATCCAGGTGGCGGTGAGGGCTTCGGCGGTGGCGCTGTCTTCGGGCCACATCAGGCTTTTCAGGTCGTGGCCGAGGTGCGGCGCGAGCAGTGCGCAGCAACGGTCGACTTCGGCGCGGAATAGGGGTTCGCTGTCGTACAGGCCGCGGCCCATGCCCAGGTACTGGGCGCCCTGGCCGGGGAACATGAAGACCAGCGGGCGGTCGCTGTGCTCGCAAACGGCGTCGGCGCTGCGCTGGCGTTCGCCGGACAGCAGCGTGCGGGCCAGATCGTCGCGGCTGGAGACGACCAGCATGCGGCGCTGCTTGAAGCCCTGGCGGCCGGTTTGCAGAGTGTAGGCGATCTCGGCGAGGGGCTGGTCGGGGTGGTGTTCGAGATGCCCGGCGAGGCGTTCGCCCATGCGTCCGAGGGCTTCCGGGCTGCGCGCCGACAGGAGGATCAGTTGCCAGGGGCGCGACGCGGCGGCCGCGGCACGGGCCGGGGCTTCTTCCATCACCACGTGGGCATTGGTGCCACCCAGCCCGAAGGAGCTGACGCCGGCCCGGCGCACCGGCTGCTGCCAGTCGCAAAGGGCGGTGTTGACGTAAAAGGGACTGCTGGCGAAGTCGATTTCGGGGTTGGCGCGGCGGTAGTGCAGGGTGCCGGGGATGCGCCGGTGTTCGAGCATCAGCGCGGTCTTGATCAGCCCGGCCACGCCGGAGGCCACATCCAGGTGGCCGATGTTGCTTTTCACCGAGCCGATGGCGCAGTAGCCGGTGGCGTCGGTGCTTTCGCGGAAGGCCTGGGTGAGGGCCTTGACCTCGATCGGGTCGCCCATCGGGGTGGCGGTGCCGTGGGTCTCGACGTAGCCGATCTCGTGGGCTTCGATGCCGGCGATGGCGAGGGCTTCGGCCACGACTGCGGCCTGGCCGTCCACGCTGGGGGCGGTGAAGCCGACCTTGGCGCTGCCGTCGTTGTTGATGGCCGAGCCCTTGATGACGGCGTGGATGTGGTCGCCGTCGGCCAGTGCGTCGGCCAGGCGCTTGAGGGCGACGATGCCGACCCCGCTGCCGAGCACGGTGCCGCGCGCGTCGGCGTCGAAGGCGCGACAGTGGCCGTCGGCCGAATTGACGCCGCCTTCCTGGTACAGGTAGCCGACCCGGTGCGGTACGGCGATGGAGATGCCGCCAGCCAGCGCCAGGTTGCATTCGCCGCCGAGCAGGCTCTGGCAGGCCACGTGGATGGCGGTGAGCGAGGTGGAACAGGCCGACTGGACGACCACGCTGGGGCCGGTGAGGTTGAGCTTGTAGGCGACCCGGCTGGCCAGGTAGTCCTTGTCGTTGCCGATCTGGACCTGGAATTCGAACAGGGCGGGGGCCACGTCGGGGCGCGTGGCCAGGTTGTAGATGAGGTAGCCGTTCATCGCCGAGCCGCCGAAGACGCCGACGGCGCCGCCGTGGGTGTTGGACGCGTGCGGCGTGTAGCCGGCCCGTTCGAGGGCTTCCCAGGCGCATTCGAGGAAGATGCGCTGCTGGGGCTCCATCAGGCTGGCTTCCCGCGGGCTGTAGCCGAAGAAGGCCGCGTCGAAGCAGTCGATGTGGTCGATGACCGCGCCGGCGCGCACGTAGGCCGGGTCGGCAAGGGTTTCGGGTGTGACGCCGGCGGCCAGCAGTTCGGCTTCGGAGAAGAAGCTGATTGATTCGACACCCTGTTCGAGGTTGCGCCACAAGGCCGACACGTCGTCGGCGCCCGGCACGCGGCAGCTCATGCCGATGATGGCGATGTCGGAGAGGTTCCGGTCGGAGTCGGTGGGGTTCATGGTGATCTCGAATGTGGGGTGTTCAGCCCGGACTGCGCCGGGCGGTGGTCTGTCGGCGGGCGAGCATGTCGCGGCGCTGGCCGGCGCGCTCGCGCCCGGCCTGGGCGGCGCTGGAGGTGGGGGCGCTGCTGCTGTCGGCGGCCAGGGAGCGGGCCAGACTGGAGACGGTCGGGTGCTGGTACATCTGCAGCACGGGGATGGCCCGTTGCAGCGCGTCGCACAGGCGGCGGTTGATCTGGACCATGCGCAGCGAGGTGCCGCCCAGATCGAAGAAGTTGTCCTGGCTGCCGACCCGCTCGATCTGCAGGACGTCCTGCCACAGGCGGGCGATGATCTGCTCGGTCTCGTCGGCCGGGGCCACGTAGGCGCTGGCGACGGCGCTGCGCTTGTCGGGCGCCGGCAGGGACAGGCGGTCGACCTTGCCGCTGGGGGTCATCGGCAGGGCGGCGAGGGGCGTGTAGCTGGCCGGCACCATGTAGTCGGGCAGGCGTTCGCGCAGCCAGCCCTGCAGGGGGGCGATGGCGGGGGCGGCGTCGCGCGGCACGAAGTAGGCGGCCAGGGCCAGTTCACCGGTGTCGTCGGGGCGGGCCACGACTACCGCCTGGGCGATGTCCGGGTGGCTGCGCAGTACGCTGGCGACTTCGTCGGGCTCGATGCGGAAGCCGCGGATCTTGACCTGGTGATCGCTGCGTCCGAGGTAGTCGATGAGGCCGTCCGGGCGCAGGCGGGCGAGGTCGCCGGTGCGGTAGATGCGGGAACCCGGCGCGTCGCGGAAGGGGTTGGGAAGAAACTTTTCGGCGCTCATGGCCGGCTGGCCGAGGTAGCCGCGGGCGAGGCCCGCACCGCCCACGTAGAGCTCGCCGATCACGCCGACGGGCACCGGCTGGCGGTGGGCGTCGAGGACGTAGGCCTGCACGTTGGAGAGCGGCCGGCCGATGGGCACCAGGGTGTCGGCATCGGTGAGCTTGCCGGCGTCGAAGTAACAGGCGTCGAAGGCTTCGGACAGGCCGTACAGGTTGAGCAGCAGACGGCCCGGCATGGCCCGGGCGAAACGCCGGGCGAGTTCGACGGTGAGCGGCTCGCCGCCGATGCACCAGTCGCGCAGCAGCGGCAGGCGGGCGGCGAGGTCGTCGTGGGCGTCGAGCATCATGCGCATCAGGGACGGCACCAGCATCATGCGCGTGACCCGGTATTCGGCCAGCAGGGCGACGAAGGCCCGCGGTTCGAGGAGCATCTCGCGCTGGACCAGCAGGCTGGGTACGCCGTGGAGCAGCGGGCCGAGGAGTTCCCACAGGGAATCGACGAAGTTGAGGGCTGTCTTGCAGGCGGATACGTCGCCAGGGGCGAAGGGATATTCGCGCCACATCCAGGCAAAGCGGTTGAGGAGCTGGCGCTGTTCGACCATTACGCCCTTGGGGCGGCCGGTGGAGCCGGAGGTGAACACCACGTAGGCCAGGCTGGCGGCGCCGGCGAGGCCGGGCGGGCGGCTGGCGGGCTGGGCGGCGATGGCCGGCCAGTCGCGGTCGAGGCACAGCACCTGGGCTGTGTGTGGCGGCAGCACGTCGAGCCAGCGTTCCTTGCTGAGGAGCAGGCTGACGGCGGTGTCTTCGAGCATGGCCGTGAGGCGCGCCGCCGGGTAGCCCGGGTCGAGGGGCACGTAGCAGGCGCCGGCCTTGAGGATGGCGAGGACGGCAACGAAGAGTTCGGGCGAGCGCTCCATGGACACGCCGACGAGGGTTTCGTGGGCGACGCCGAGGCTGGCGAGATGATGGGCGAGGCGGTTGGCGCGCTCGTCGAGTTCCCGGTAGCTCAGGGCCGGGCCGGGGCCGAGGATGGCGGGGGCGTCCGGGGTGCGCTCGGCCTGGGCTTCGAAGAGGCGCGACAGGGAGGAGTCGGCGGGGTAGTCGGCGTCGGTGGCGTTCCAGTCGACGACGAGCTGCTGCCATTCGGCGGCGGTGAGCAGATGCAGGGCCGAGGCCGGTTTGGGCGTGTCGCTGGCCAGGTCGTCGAGCAGGCTGCGGTAGTGGCCGGCCATGCGGCTGGCGGTGGCGGCGCTGAACAGGGCCGGGTCGTAAATGAGGCGGCCGCTGAGCTGGTCACCCTGCTCGTCGATGCGCAGGCCCAGGTCGTGGGAAGTGGTGGCGGATTCGACCGGGAAGGGCTGCAGCGTGAGACTGCCGGCCGTGAGCTGTGCTGGCGGTGCGATGCGGTAGTCGAAGAGCACCTGGCAGATTGGCGCATAGCCAAGATTGCGCGCTGGCTGGAGGGCTTCGATGAGTTGCTCGAAGGGCAGTGCGGCGTGGCGGCGGGCGTCGTCGAGGGCGCTGCCGGCGAGCTGCAGCAGGGCGTCGCTGGCCGGGTCGGCAGACAGATCCAGGCGCAGGGCCAGGGTGTTGTCGAGGGGGCCGACGAGGCGGGTGAGGGCCGGGTCGGCCCGGTAGCTGCTGCGCAGGCCGATGACCAGGTCGCCCTGGCCGCTGTGGCGCTGCAGCAGGGTGGCGAAGGCGGCGAGCAGCACGGCCTGCAGGTCCACGCCGTGGCGCTTGGCAAGGTTGTGCAGGCGGGCGGTGAGCCCGGCCGGCAGATCGACGGGCAGGCTGGCGCCGGCGTAGGCCTGGATGGGCGGGCGGGGCAGGTCGGTGGGCAGTTCGAGCACCGGTGCGGCACCGGCCAGGCGGCTGCGCCAATGGGCGAGGAGCTCGGCCTGCTGCGGGTTGTGGCGCTGGGCGTCGATGAATCGGGCAAACGTCGGGCTGGCCGGGCCGGCGGGCAGCGTGCCGGCGAGGCTGGCAGCGATGTCGCCGAGGAGCAGGCTCAAGCCTTCTTCGTCGAGGAGGTAGCGGTGAGCTACCAGCAGCAGTACGTGTTCGTCAGCGGTGATGCGCAGCAGGTGGGCGCGCAGCATGGGTTCGCCGGCCGGGTGGAAGGCGGCGCCACTGCGTTCGGCGATCCAGCTCGCGCACGCGTCTGCGTGGGCGAGGCTGTCGACGGTTAGCGTCGGGCTGCCCGCCGTGGCTTTGGCACCCACGCCGAAACCGCGCTGGAACACGTCGTGACGGGAGCTGGTGCAGCGCAGGGCTTCACGCAGGGCATCCACGTCCAGCGGGCCGGCGATGCGGGCGCCAATGGCATGGCGGTGCTGGGCGTGGCCCGGGTAGGCCTGCTCAAGGAACCAGTTGCGCTCCTGGGAGCATGACCACGCAGGGCCGGATTCAGACAGCTGCAGGCCTCCGTGACCCTCGGTATCTGAAATTGCATCCAACATAGCCCCTCCGGCCCCGGCAGTCTTGATTTTGTCTTGTGGGAATGCGCTGTTGCGCAGTCGCTGTCGCTTATTCGACCACCATTATCCTACCCTGATAGACCCCGCTTTGGGCGGCTCCCCCGGTGGGGGACAACAGGCATTTAAGGTCTTTCGTGAAATGTTTCTTGCTGTCTTGCCGGGCTGCCACGGGTTTTTGTCGAGGTCTTGTCGTCGACGAGGTGGAACTGCCGGATGCGGCCCGGCAAGAGGGCGGTGCGGATGCCGGCGGCAAGGAAGTGATAGGGGTCGGGGCTGGCGGAGAAAAGGGCCCACGGCGAGCCGGCGCCCTCCACCGTGGTGCGCTCTCCGCCGGCTTCCGGGAGCTGGATCGAGATGCTTTCCAGCGGCGTGGCGAGGCCGCTGCCGAGGGCCTTCAGAACGGCTTCCTTGGCGGTCCAGAGGCGGAAGAAATTCTGCTCGCGGCGGTCTGGTGGCTGGCGGGCGAGCCAGGCCTGCTCGGCGTGGCTGAAGCAATGGGCGATGAGGGCATCCCTGTCGGGCAGCGGGCGGATGCGTTCCACGTCCACGCCGATGGGGGCTGCACGGCTCAGGCCGATGAGGGCCATGTCGCGGCAGTGAGATAGGTTGAAGTGGAGGGCGTCGGCGTCGGCCAGGGCGGGCTTGCCGTAAGCGTTGTCGACAAAGCGGAGGCTGTGGGGCGGGCGGCCCAGGCTGGCGCCGAGCAGGAGCCTCAGCAGGCCGCGGCTGTGCAACTGACGCAGGCGGTCGGCGGCAAACACCAGACGCCCGGCGCGGGTGTGTTCGGCGGCGTTGGGGAGGCTTTCGACGGTGCGCCGCAGGGGGCCTTCGGGCAGAGGCAGCGGGAAGCGCCAGAGCTGGAGTTCGTCGCCGTCAGGCAGCGGGACGTCCGCTTCGTGGAAGGGCCGCCTGGCCAGCTTTTCGGGGCTGACAGGCTGCGAATCTTCAGTGGGCGAAGCGGGCATCGGCCCAGGTGCGCAGGGCGGCAATCAGTGCATCCCGGCTGTCGCGCGGGGTGAAGGTGTGGTCGGCACCGGCGAGGCGTACTTCGCTGAAGTTGGTGTGGGCGGCGAGTTTTTTGATGTCCTTGCCGAACATCAGTTTCATGTAGTCGAGGGCCAGATCGCCTTCGGAATAGACCATCAGCACGGCGGTGCCGCGGTCGAGCACCTGGTTGAACGCGGCGTGCAGCGCCGGGGCGGTGTCCGGCAGGGCTTCGCGGGGGGCGACCGGGCGCAGCAGCTTGCCACCGACGAGGCGCATCAACTCGAGGTAATTGACGCGCCCACTGATCAGCTTGCGCCAGCTTTGTGGGTTGAACAGGGCGCTCTTCAGCAGGTAGCGGGTGGAGGCATCGGAGCCCAGCGCGGCGCCGGCGGCGGCTTCGAGATCGTCGCCGGCGTCGTCGGTGACGCCATGCAGGCCGCGCCCGTTGATGAGTACGGCGCCAATCGCCGCGGGGTTGTCGCGGGTGGTGAGAAAGGAGATGTCGGCGCCCGAGCAGATGCCGCACAGGATGAATCCGCTGGCACCGCTGTGGGCGCCAAGGGCTGCCATTGCCGCCGAGGTTTCGCTGATGGCGCTTTTCTCGAAGCTCAGGGCGTCGTCGCGCGGGCTGCTGTCACCGATGGCGGACAGATCGAAGCGCAGCACCGGGTAGCCGGCCGCGGCAAGCTGGCGGGCGATGCTGACGTAAAGCCGGTTGGGGCCGCTGCGGTGGATCACGCCGGAATTGACCAGCACGATGCCGGGCCGCTTGCCGGCGGTGGCTGCGGGGGTGTAGATGCCGATCAGGTTGCCCTTGTCGCCAAAGCGGAGAACGCGTTCGTTCATGCCGGGACCTCCTGTTCAACAGCCCAGCCGATGATGGCCTGCAGCACACGGGCGGGGGGCATCAGGACGTCGTCGAGTTCCTCGCCGCCGGTCCAGAATTCGGGCCACAGCATGTGCTGCCGGTCGATGCTGATGTCCAGTTTGACGAAGTGTTCGCCGAGGTGCTCCGGGTCGGCGTCCGGGCTGCTGCTCAACAGCAGGACCCGACGGGCAGGGGCAGACAGCGTGTCGAGCTTGATGCCGCGCAGGCCGCGTTCGAGGCGGGGAGAAAGGAGGAAGCCGACGGTCTCGCGCACGCCGTCGGCGGCCTTGGACGCTTTGTTGCGCCACTGTTGCAGGCGCAGCCAGCGGTCGTGATCGGCGAGGAGGGTGTCCACGTAGCGCTCACCGCTGACCACCGGATCCCACAGGACCAGGCTGTCCACATCGTGGTGGATCGCGGCGTGCATGGCGGCCAGGCTGGCGCCGACGCGGAAGCCGGCCAGGCAGACCCGGGCGCCGGCGGTGTGGTTGCGAAAAGTGTCTACGGCGCAGGCAATGTCATCCAGCCATTGCTCGACGCTGCCCTCGTCGTCAGCGCCGGCGGAGTCGCCACTGGCGAAGTAGTCGAAGCGCAGCACGGGAAAGCCCGCCCGCGACAGGCGCGTGGCGAGTTGCCGGAGAGTGCGGTGGGCAAAGACGTACTCGCGTCCGGACGGAGGACACAGGACGAAGCCGAAGGAACGGGTGGTCGCCCCCTGGGGGGCGTGATAGCAGTAAAACAACTGCCTGCCGGCAGCCCCCATGTAGCCGGCAACAGCCGGATCTTGTATCGCGTTTCCCATTTCGGGCCCGTGCTTTTTATATTCGCAGTCTGCTGAAGGACTGTTGGCGCAATTGTTTTTTTCCTGTGAGCCGGTCAAGGGCAAACGCGCTCGGGACTGGCTCGTCAGGATGGATTTTTGTGTGCCAATCATGACGACATCCCCCCGCTTTGTAAATCTCGCTTTGGTGCCTGGGGGCAGGATTTGCGCAGGAGTGCACAGAATGGGTGTGCATTAGTCTTGCGAAAGCGGGGTCATGCGGTGGATGTGTCCGGCTCCCCGGTCGGCAGGCACACCCGGAGCAGGGCGCCCCGTCCGCCCGGCGGGCTGAGAATGCTGACCTCACCCCCAAAACCGTGGGCGATCTCGCGCACGATGGCCAGGCCGAGGCCGCTGCCCGGGGCGCTGGCAGCAGGCAGGCGGAAGAAGCGCTCGAAGACCCGTTCCCGGGCGTCGGGGGGAATGCCGGGGCCGTTGTCCTCCACTTCGATGATCGCCTGTCCGTCGGCTTCGCGGCTGCGGATGGTCACCTCGCCACTGGCCGGGGTGTAGTTGAGGGCATTCACCACCAGGTTGGCGACCATTTCGCCGAGGAGCAGGCCGTCGCCGGTGACGCGGGCGGGCTCCAGCTCGAAGCCCAGGTCGATGCCGCGGGTTTCGGCCAGGCGGATCCATTCCGGGCTGCGCTCGCGGATCAGTTCGGGTAAGTCGAGGGCTTCGGCCAGGCCGGCATGGCGTCCGCCAGGTTCGGCCGACAGCAGCACCAGCATCTGGTTTATCAGGTGGCCAAGGCGCTCGATGGCGCCGATGCACTGGTGGCTGCGGGTTTCCCGTTCTGTGGCGTCGGGCTCCCGCTGGAGCAGCTCGAGCTGGGTGCGGATACCGGCCAGCGGGGTGCGCAACTGGTGGGCGGCGTTGGCGACGAAGCGTTGCTGGGCATCGGAGGCCTGTTCCAGGCGTTCAAGGGCGAGGTTGAACTCTTCGACTAGCGGGCGGATTTCACCGGGGGCGGAGGCGGCGTCGAGGGGCTTCATGGCGCGGTGCTCCATGCCGTGGAGGGCGCGCCGGATGTCTTCGACGGGCAGCAGGGCGTGGCGGATGCCGAACCAGATGGTCAGCCCGGTGGCGCCGGCGAAGAAGATCAGCGGCAGGATCAGTGCAAAGGCCAGGTCGACGCGCAACTGGTCGCGCTTGCGGGTGGTTTCGGCGGTGACGAAGACGAAGGGCTCGCCGGAAATGGTGCGGCGGACGGCGCTGACGCGGATCGGGTGGTCGCGGAAGTGGGAGTAGAAGCTGACCCGGTCGGCGTGGCTGTCTTCGCCGTCCGGCGGCTGGTGGGGCAGGCCGGCGTCGCCCGCCACGAAGCGGTCGTTGGGGCCGAGGACGAGGTAGTAAATGTCGTCCACCCGGTCGGCGCGCAGAACTTGTTCGGCGGCGGCAGGGAAGACGAAGCGTGGTTTGCCGTCGACCACGTCAAGGTGCGGAACAAGGGCCAGGCTGGCGTCGGCGAGGGCCCGGTCGAGGGCTTCCATGGCCGGCTGGTGTACCAGGTGGAAGGCCAGCGGCAGAAAAGTGATGACGGCTAGCCCGGCAGGCAGCAGCAGCCACAGCAGCAGGGCCTTGCGCAGGCTGCGGGTCATGGGGCGGGTTTCAGGTCACGGCTCAGGTCTTCGAGCATGTAGCCCAGCCCGCGCACGGTGCGGATGCGGATCCCGGCCGGTTCGAGCTTGGTGCGCAGGCGCGAGATATAGACTTCGACGGCGTTCACGCTCATGTCCTGGTCCCAGGTGCACACCGCGGCGACGATACGCTCCTTGCTGAGAACCCGCTCCAGGTTGTCGAGAAGAAACAGCAGGATCGCCCATTCCCGCCGGGGCAGGTCGAGGGGCTGACCGCCCAGCCAGGCCCGGTGGGCGTCCTCGTCGAGGTTGAGGGGGCCGAACTCGCGGCGCTGGGCGCCCTGGCCGCGGCTGCGCCGGACGAGGGCGTTGACGCGGGCGATCAGTTCGACCGCGGCAAAGGGCTTGGTGAGGTAGTCGTCGGCGCCCAGGTTGAGGCCGCGGACCCGCTCGTTGAGGGCGTCGCGGGCCGTCAGCATGAGCACGTGCACCGGGTTGTGGCGGGCCCGCAGGCGACTCAGCAGCTCCAGGCCATCCATGCCGGGCAGGCCGATGTCGAGCACCAGCAGGTCGAACTGCTCGGTGGCCAGGGCTGCTTCGGCCAGCTCGGCGCTGCCGACATAGTCGGCGGTGAGGCCGCTGCCGCGCAGGAGCTGGGCGACGCCATCGGCCAGCAGCGGGTCGTCTTCGACAATCAGTACGCGCATGTTCAGTTCCGTTCTGCGGCTTGCCTGTCAGGTCCGCCGAAGGACAACAGCACGGGGAGCAGCAGCAGGGTGAAGAGGGTGGCGCTGACGATGCCGCCGACGATCACCACGGCGAAGGGCCGCTGGGTTTCCGAGCCGATGCCGTGGGACAGGGCTGCCGGCAGCAGGCCGAGGCCGGCCATCAGGGCGGTCATGACGATGGGGCGCAAGCGCAGCATGGCGCCGTCGAGGATGGCTTCGGAGCGGGGGGCGCCGCGGCGGGCGATTTCGATGACTTGTTCAACCATGATCACGCCATTCTGCACCGAGATGCCGGCCACGGCGATGAAGCCCACGGCCGATGACACCGACAGGTGCAGGCCGGCCAGCGCCAGCCCGGCAAAGCCGCCGATCAGCGTGAAGGGCACCATCGAGAGCACCAGCATGGCCGGGCGGATGTCGCGGAAGGCCCAGAACAGCAGCGAGAAGATCAAGCCCAGGGTGATCGGCACGATGAGCTTGAGGCGGCCCATGGCGCGCTGCTGGTTTTCGAACTGGCCGCCCCAGGTGACGCTGTAGCCGGCCGGCAGGGTGACTTCGGCGGCCACCTTTTGCTGGGCTTCGGCAACAAAGCTGCCCTGGTCGCGGCCGCGCAGGTTGGCCTTGACGATGACGTTGCGGCTGCCGGCTTCGCGCTGGATGCGCGAGGCACCCTGGCGCAGCTCCACGTCGGCCAGGTCGCCCAGCGGAATGCTGCCCTTGCCGTCGGGCAGGGCCACCGGCAGGTTGGCGATGTCGTCCACCTGGTCGCGGAAGCTCGGGCCAAAGCGCAGGGTCACGTCGTAGCGGCGTTCTCCGTCATAAAAGACATTGACCGCGGAGCCACCGAGGGCGGTCTGGATCATCAGATTGACGTCGGTGACGCGGATGCCGTAGCGGGCCAGGGCTTCCCGGCGCAGGCGGATGTCCACTTCGCTCTGGCCGCCCACCGGCAGGGCCGCCACGTCGGCGGAGCCCTGGATGCGGTCGAGCACGCTGGCGATCTGGCGTCCCTTGGTTTCGAGCATTTCGAGGTTGGGGCCGAAGACCTTGACGGCGATTTCGCCCTTGGCGCCGGACAGGGATTCTTCCACGCTGTCCTGGATCACCTGCGAGAAGTTGGTGGGCAGGCCGGGAATGGCCGCCAGTTTGGCCGACATGCTGTCCACCAGTGCGTCCTTGGTGGCGAAGCGCCATTCGTCGTGGGGTTTCAGGTCCACCAGGATTTCGATGTTGTTGGGGCCCTTGGGGTCGGTGCCGTCGTCGGGCCGGCCGACGTGGGTGATGACGGCCTTCACCTCCGGATAAGTCGACAGCACGGCGCGCACCTTGCGCTCGATTTCCTTGGTGTTGGAGAGGGCGGAGGACTGGGGCAGGTTGATGGTCAGCCAGATGTTGCCCTCGTCCAGCTTGGGCAGGAATTCCGAGCCGAGCAGCGGGGCCAGCAGGAGGGCCGCGACCAGGGTGGCCACCGAGGCGATGATGGTGGCCCGGCGGCGCAGCTGGAGGCGCACCAGCAGCGCCCGGTAGCCCACCTGCAGACGGTGCAGCCAGGCACTTTCCTTTTCCGCCATGTCCTTCTTGAGGGCGTAGGAGAGCAGGGTCGGGACCAGGGTCAGGGTCAGGATCAGGCCGCCGAGGAGGGCGAAGGAGAGGGTCAGGGCGACCGGGGTGAAGATCCGCCCTTCGACGCGCTGGAAGGTGAAGATGGGCAGGAAGGCAACGATGATGATGGCCTTCGAGAACATGATCGGCGCGCCCAGCTCGACGCAGGTTTGCTTGAGGGCGTGCATGCGCCGGCCGATGGGCGAGGTGATGCCGTGGTGTTCGGTATGGGCATCCACCGCCAGGCGCACCATCAGGGCTTCGACCATCACCACCGCGCTGTCGATGATGACCCCGAAGTCCACCGCGCCGAGGGAGATCAGGTTGGCCGATACGCCCATGGCGTGCATCAGGATGAAGGCGAACATCAGCGACAGGGGAATCACTGCGGCAACGATGATGGCCGCCCGCAGGTTGCGCAGGAAGGCCAGCAGGATGGCGGTGACCAGTATCGCGCCGACCAGCAGGTTTTCGCCGACCGTGGCCACGGTGTGGGCGATCAGTTCGGAGCGCTGGTAGATCGGGCGCAGGTGGTAGCCCTCGGGCAGGCGGGCATTGACCTCGTCCACCTTGAGGCGCAGGGCTTCGACGATCTTGGCGGCGTTGCCGCCCTTGGTCATCTGGACGATGCCTTCGATCACGTCGTCGCGGTCGTTGAAGGCGACGATGCCGGTGCGCGGGCGGGCGCCGGCAATGACTTCAGCCACGTCGCCGATGCGTACCGGCTTGCCGTCGCGGGCGACGATGACCACGTCGCGCATGTCGTCGAGGGTGTTGAAGAGGCCGAGGGTGCGCACGACCAGCGCTTCATCACCGCGGCGCAGGAGGCCGCCGCTACCGTTGGCGCTGCTGCCGGCGAGGGCCTGGCTGACTTCGTCGAGGCTGACGGCGTACTTGCGCAGCAGGTTCGGGTCGATGCGCACCTGCATCTCGCGGATCGCGCCGCCAAAACTGACCACGTCGGCGATGCCGGGGACCATGCGCAGGGCCGGGCGGACTGTCCAGTCCTGCACCGCCCGGACTTCTTCCTGGGCAGCGGCGGGCGGGGCTTCCAGCACATAGCGGTAGATTTCGCCCACGGCGGTGGTGAGCGGGGCGAGCACCGGCTGCATGCCGGCCGGCAGGTTAACGGTCTGCAGGCGTTCGAGCACCTGCTGGCGGGCGAAGTAGTCGGCGGTTTTTTCGTTGAAGGTGAGGGTGACCACCGACAGGCCGGTGATGGACACCGAGCGCAACTGGGTAAGGCCGGGCACGCCGCTCATTTCCCGCTCGATGGGCAGGGTTACGGTGCGCTCGACTTCCTCCGGCGCCTGGCCGGTGGCCTGGGTGACGACCTGCACCTGCACGTCCTGCACGTCGGGGAAGGCTTCGATGGCGATCTGGTTGAAGGCGTACAGCCCGTAACCCAGCAGGACCAGCGCGGCAATGATGACGAAGGCCCGCTGGCGCAGGACGGCCGTGATGAGATTGTCGAACATGATGGTCGGCGCTCCTTAGCGGGAACTGCTGGCCAGCTCGGCGTTGAGGAGCAGGGCGCCGACGCTCACCACCTTGTCGCCGGCCTTGAGGCCGGTCCACACGTAGGCGTAGCTGCGGGTCTGCACGGCGAGGGTGACTTCGCGTTTTTCAAAGACGCCCGGGGTCCGTTCGACGAAGACGAAGTTCTTGACGCCTTCCACCAGCAGGGCGCCGATGGCGATCTTCGGCAGCTCCTCCCGGTTGTCGGCCAGCAGGGCGACCTTGGCGTACATCTCGGGCTTGAGCAGCCCTTCCTTGTTGTCTACGGCAACCCGCGCCTGCACCCGGCGGGTTTGCGGGTCGAGGGTCGGGGCGACCTGGATGACTCTGCCGTCGAAGCTGCGGTGCGGGTAGGCCGACACGTCCACCTGGGCGGCCTTGCCGACGGTGACGAGGGGCAAGTCGCGTTCGGGCACGTCCACCAGTACCGACAGCTTGCTCATGTCGGTGACGACGAAGAGCGGCTCCTGGGCGTCGGGGCGGGTTTCCATGGCCGGGTTGATGTGCCGGGTGGCGACGATGCCGCTGATCGGGGCGCGCAGGGTGTAGCGCTCGCTGCCGGCCGTGATGCCGCCGCCAGGAACGAGGTTGGCCAGGCGCAGGCGGGCCCGGTCGGCTTCGGCGCTGGCCTGGTGCCACTCGGCCTGGGCGACTTCGAGGTCGCGGCGGGGTACGACTTCGGCTTCAAAGAGGCTGCGGCTGCGCGCCAGGGCGGCCTTTTTCTGTTCGGCGTCGGCGCGGGCCTTGGCCAGGTCGGCGGCGGCGGTGCCGAGTTCCGGTGCGTCGAGGACCGCCAGCACGTCGCCGGCCTTGACCTTGTCGCCGATGTTGGCGCGGATCTCGACGACCCGGCCGGGGATCGGGGCGAACAGGCGGGCGGTGGCGTTTTCGTCGTAGGTGACGCGGGCGGCGAGGGGTTCGTCCATGGGCACCGGGGCAAGTTCGGCCCGTTCGACCTTGAGCTGGGAGAGCTGCGGGGCGGCAGTGGGGAAGCGCAGTACGCCGGGTTCGGCGGAGGGCTTCTGGACGACCGGTTCGGTCACCGCTTCGGGCTGGCCGTTGCGGAGGTAGAGGGTTCCGGCGGCGGTGGCCATGACGGCGACGACGGCGATTGCGACGAGTTTGCGGTTCATGGGGTGTCTCCGGCCAGGCGCAGCATGAGGGCGGCGCGGGCCACATCGGCGCGGGCCTGGATGGCTTCGATGCGTGCGGCGCGCAGGTTGCGCTGGGTGTCGAGGTAGTCGGTGAGGCTCATGCCACCTTGCTGGATGGCCACGTCGGCGCCGCGGCCGGCGCGTTCGGCGGCGGGCAGGACCACGTCGCGAATGCGCTGGTGGCGGGACTGGCGGGCGGCGTATTCGGCGCGCAGGCGGGCCTGTTCGCTGGACACATAGGCCTGGGTAGCAATCAGCTGCTGTTCGGCTGCGCTGTAGTCGGCTTCGCTCCTGGCGATGTCGCCCCGGTAGTCGTTGCCGAAGAAGAGCGGAATGGTGACGCTGACGCCATAGGTGTTGCGGGCGTCGGGCGGGTAGTGCTCGTATTGCACGCCCACCGAGACGTCGCGGCTGCGTTGGGCACGGGCCAGGTCACGCAGGGCATTGGCCTGTTCAAGGCGCTGGCGGGCAGCGAGCAGATCGGGGCGTTTGCCGGCAGCTTCGACTGGCAGGGCGCTGTCGGGCCAGGCGTCGTCGGCCTGCAGGCGCTCCGGGGCGATCCGGTTGCCGAGAAGCAGGGCGAGGGCGATGCGGGCGCGGGACTGGTCGAGGTCGGCCGAGAGGGCGTCGTTGGCGACACGGGCGGCGTCGGCGGCGAAGCGTGCCACGTCCACGCCGGCCAGGTCGCCGGCCTTGCCACGGATGGCGGCGGCGTCAGCGGCGCGGGCGGCGAGCCGGGCGTTGTCGGCGGCGATCAGGCGGATTTCCTGGGTGGCGCGCAGGTCGAGCCAGGCATTGGCCAGGTCGACGCGGGCGAGGCGGATGGTGTTGTCCAGATCTGCGCCGGTGGCTGACAGGTTGCGGTCGGCAGCGCGCAGGCGCAGGTCGCGCTTGTCGCCCCGCTCGAAGAGCTGGTCGACGCGCAGCACGCTGTCCATCGGCCGGTCCCAGGCCGCGCCGCTGTTGCGTGACGGATTGATGCTGGTGACGGAGGCGGTGAGGGTGGGGTTGGGTCGGGCGCCGGCCATGTCGATGCCGGCCCGGGCACCGGCGACGGCTGCGCGGGCCTGGAGGATGGCCGGGTTGGCTTCGAGCAGGTGCCTTTCAGCCTCGGCAAGGCTCAGGCGGGGTTCGTCGACAGCCTGCGCGAGGCAGGGGAGCTGCAGCATGAAGGCTGCGAGAAGGAGAGGGAAGCGTGCGCGCATGCCGGCTGGCTGAATCGGTGGGATTCACCAGTCTAGGGTGGCTTCCTGTCGGTCGTCTGACGGGTTTCTTGCGTGAAGCTTGCATGTGCGGCCGCCGCCGCGCGGGGCTCAGGCGCGGGCCAGGGGGTCGATGACGCTGAGGACGGCTTCGATGAGCAGGCATACGTCGCGGCGCTGGCGGGCATCGACCTCGAAGACCGGCACGCAGCCGAAGCCGGCGCGGTCGAGTTCGGCCTGGTAGTCGGCCAGGCGCGGGCTGGCCTGCAGGTCGCAGTGGGTGATGCCGATGGCGACGGCCGTCTTGCGGATGAAGCCGCTGAAGGCGCCGAGGTAGAAGTGCAGTTCGTGCAGCGGATCGCCGCGGGAATTGTCTATCAGCAGGATCAGCGCGATGCCGCCTTCGGTGAGGATTTCCCACATGAAGTCGAAGCGTTCCTGCCCCGGCGTGCCATAGAGATGGATGGTGCTGCCGTCGGCGAGCTTCATCGCGCCGTAGTCGAGGGCGACGGTGGTCTGGGGCTTGATGTGGCGCACGCCGTCGGAGGCGGCGGCGTCGGTGCGGACCGGCGGAATGTCGCTGGCAGCGGCGACGGCAGTGGTTTTGCCGGCGCCAACCGGGCCACCGAAGATGATCTTGTAGTGGCTCATCGGGGCAGGCTCAGCCGGCGTCACCTTCGCCCAGACGGGCGCCGAGCAGTTTGCCGAGGAGGCGCTTGAAGAGGCCGCGCATGGGCGGGGCGGTCCGGGCCGGATCGGCGGCCGGCGGTGCCAGGCGGGCGGCCAGGGCCAGGGACGGAATGGCTAGTTGTTCCACCAGGCCGAGGGCGTGACAGGCGCTGTAGAAGGCGAACACGTAGCGCTGGGGGACGCCGAGGACGCGCACGGTGTCGCGCAGGCTGATGCTGCCGCGCGACCACAGGCCGGCGATGCGCATGGCTTCCGGCGGTACTGCCAGGCGGGTGAGGTTGGGCCAGCAGCGCAGGCGCACCGGATGGTCGAGGTGGGTGCCGCGGGGCAGCCGGCCGCGGGAGGCCCACAGGGCCACGTCCCATTCCAGTGCTTCGAGCGGCCGGGTGGCCAGCCCGTCGAGCAGGGCTGCATCGCGTGCTTCGACGCGGGCCATCGTGACGGTGCCGCGGGTGGGCAGCTGGGCGAGGGCGCGCACTGCGTTGGCGCTGCGGGTCGGGTAGGCCCGCCCGCCGCGGGGATCCAGGAAGAGGGCTGCGCCGCTGGTGTCGTCGATGCGCACGGGGCGACCGATGTCGCGGGCGTGGGCCAGCGCCCGGGCGATCACACCCTGGAGGAAGTTCTCCGGGGTGTAGAAAAGGGTGGTGTGGGTTGCCGGGTCGTCCAGATCTGCGTCGGGCATGGTGCCGACGTAAAGGGTGGCCAGACGTTCTTCGAGCTGGCGCAGGAGGGCTACCGGATCGGCGGAACTTCGATGCGGGACAGCCTGCAGCAGGGCGCTTACGGGTATCTCGTCGGGAATCGCTTCGAGGCTCAGTTCGGTGCCCTCGGCGACGTCCGGCAGGCTGCTGGGCAGCAGGCAGCGCACTTGGGCGAGGGCCGCCGAAAAGGCCGCGAGACCGATGGGCTTGGAGACTTCGATGGTCAGCGGATCGGGGCGGTGTCCGGGGGCCTGGGTGGTGACGATCAAGGGCCGCGAGGGGTAGAGCAGGCGGTGGCCTTCGAGCAGGTAGGGGCCGAGTTCATTGTCCACGTCGATAAAGCCCACATCGGCCACGCCCTCGTCGGAAATCCGGCAGGCATCCGGGCCGATTCGCGACAGGAATATCTCGAAAGCGTACAGGGCGCGACGATCCATGCCCGAATGGCACAGGCGCAGGGTGGTTTGGGCGGTCATGACGGACGTTCTCCCGGTGGATGCGACGCATTGCACTGCAATATGTCGGCCCCGATTCTAGTGGGATTTCCCGGGGGCTCCGTCGGTCAATTGGTTCTTTCTGTTACGTAAAACAGTCTTTGACAGACCCGTTTTGGGTTGTTGTGGTGAGGCCGCTATTGGTCTTTCTTCGGTGATGTCCGGCACCTATATTGAATGGGCAGATGTGCGATGTTTCGCACGTTTTTCCTTGTTCACGCATTGGGAGGCTGCCATGGGAAACATGCAGGTTGGTCCGTCCGGCCGGGCGCTCTTCAAGGAGTGGGAGGGCCTGGATGTCAATGAGTACCTGGATTCCGGCGGCGCGCCGACCATTGGCATCGGTCACCTGATGACCCGTTCGGAGCGCATGTCCGGCAAGATCATCATCAAGGGCAAGCCGGTGGTCTATCGCAATGGCCTCAGCGTGCAGCAATGCTGGGATCTGCTCGACCAGGATCTCGATCCGGCCGAAGCCGCGGTGAACGGCGGGGTGAAGGTGAGGCTGAACCAGAACCAGTTTGATGCGCTGGTATCCTTTGTCTTCAACGTAGGGGCCAGTGCTTTTGCGACGAGTACCTTGCTGAAAGTTCTCAATGCCGGGCACCATGACCAGGTTCCGGCCCAGTTGCTGCGGTGGGTCCGGGACAACGGAAAGATTGTGAAGGGTCTTGTGAACCGCAGAAACAAGGAGATCGAGCTCTGGAATCGCCCCGTAAAAGTCTGATGGTCCTTGTCGCCCTGCTCGGTGCGGCGATATTTGGTGCAAGCCCCGTTTGGGGGGCGGACACGCCGTTCCTGGGCTCCTGGATGGGCGGCGACCGCGCCAGCGAGGCCGTCTATGGTCGCTTGGTGGTGAGCCCGGCTTTCGTCAAGTGGTCGGGTAGTCGCGCCAATCCGGGCTGCCGGGTTCGCTACCGGCTTGTCGCCAGCGGGGAGGCAGAAGCTTACCCCGATGCCCTGCCGGGTCTGGATGTCTTCCCTCAGACGGAGGCCGCGCCGCGCTACAGGGTATTTCGCCTGGCCCTGCAACAGCGCGCCTGCACCCGCGGCCGCTCGGCCCTCCAGTTCGCGATTCCGGCGACCATGCCGGAGCGTGCCGAACTCGTCACCTACGACCGCCGTGGTCAACCGGTGTCGTGGGGGCATCTCAACCGGTAACAGAAAAAAACGTTGGGCCCGCTCTTGAAAAGGGGCAAGGGCGACCCTATTATTAGCACTCGTTGGTGGTGAGTGCTAACAGCCCGCCGCCACTATCTGCTAACCGTTTGTTGGCCAACGTTTTTTTAGTCGGGCAGTGTTTTGCCCGGTTTGAACCGAGTAGGAGACCTGTACATGAAAATCCGTCCCTTGCATGACCGCGTGATCGTCAAGCGCATCGAAGCCGAGCGCACCACCTCCAGCGGTATCGTCATCCCCGACTCCGCCGGCGAGAAGCCCGATCAGGGCGAAATCCTGGCCGTTGGCCACGGCAAGATCCTCGAGAACGGCGAAGTGCGCAAGATGGACGTGAAGGTCGGCGACCGTGTCCTGTTCGGCAAGTACGCCGGTCAGACCGTCAAGGTCGATGGCGAAGAGCTGCTGGTCATGCGCGAAGAAGACATCATGGGCGTGGTCGAGGCCTGAGCCTCCCGCACCTAGTCGCAAGTCGGGCTTCCGCCCGACCTACATTAAAAGAATTCAGGAGTATTAAATGGCTGCTAAAGAAGTAAAGTTTGGCGATTCCGCCCGTGCCCGCATGGTTGAAGGTATCAACGTCCTGGCCGATGCGGTCAAGGTGACCCTGGGCCCGAAGGGCCGTAACGTTGTGCTCGAGCGCTCTTTCGGCGCCCCGACCGTGACCAAGGACGGTGTGTCCGTGGCCAAGGAAATCGAGC
>JAOAUC010000046.1 GCA_030157785.1 Zoogloea oleivorans | reverse complement strand
ACTATGGTTAGCGAGCTAAGAGGCCGGGGGAAGATGGGTTGGCCGGGTGCTTACGTCCTAGCAGCGTCATTACTCGTTAGTTGTAGCTCCCTCTCTCACCCCGGAAAGCTACAATCAACCTAGATAATCAACCGATGAAAAAAGGGGTTGTAGCTCCCTCTCTCACCCCGGAAAGCTACAATCTGCAATGCCAACATCCCCGGTGGAATGTTTGTTGTAGCTCCCTCTCTCACCCCGGAAAGCTACAATCGTAACGCCGACTCCTGCCGCTCCCGCTGCAGTTGTAGCTCCCTCTCTCACCCCGGAAAGCTACAATCGAAATGGTTGTCAGGCTGGAGCACGAGACGGTTGTAGCTCCCTCTCTCACCCCGGAAAGCTACAATCCATCCCCGTCGCTCATCTACAACGCAGCGAGTTGTAGCTCCCTCTCTCACCCCGGAAAGCTACAATCCGTCCGGGTCGCCGTCACATATCCCCAAGTGTTGTAGCTCCCTCTCTCACCCCGGAAAGCTACAATCCTCACTGGGCCGACGACATCACCGTCTAATGTTGTAGCTCCCTCTCTCACCCCGGAAAGCTACAATCCTGTCACTATCGGCGGCTCCCCTCTCGTGGGTTGTAGCTCCCTCTCTCACCCCGGAAAGCTACAATCCCGACACGCTTTCGCTGTCTGGCAGCATTTGTTGTAGCTCCCTCTCTCACCCCGGAAAGCTACAATCGAGGTTGTAATCCAGTACGTAATACGTGCCGTTGTAGCTCCCTCTCTCACCCCGGAAAGCTACAATCAAGACCTGATCAACGAGTACCGTCGTGCAGGTTGTAGCTCCCTCTCTCACCCCGGAAAGCTACAATCCGCAGTGTCGTCAGTCACACCGTCGCCAGTGTTGTAGCTCCCTCTCTCACCCCGGAAAGCTACAATGATGATCATAATTTTCCGGGCTCAGTATCAGTTGTAGCTCCCTCTCTCACCCCGGAAAGCTACAATCCCAGGCCAGCCCGGAGGCCATTGCAGCCCTGGTTGTAGCTCCCTCTCTCACCCCGGAAAGCTACAATCTAATAAGTGCCAGATCCGGATACAGTTTTGGTTGTAGCTCCCTCTCTCACCCCGGAAAGCTACAATCTGGTTGGGCGGCTCTTCAAGTAGCTAACCCGTTGTAGCTCCCTCTCTCACCCCGGAAAGCTACAATCCCCCCCCTCAAAAACCCTTGCGCGAAACTTGTTGTAGCTCCCTCTCTCACCCCGGAAAGCTACAATCCATGGCGGCGAGCGGAACAAACTGGTTCAAGTTGTAGCTCCCTCTCTCACCCCGGAAAGCTACAATCAGAGGAACAGGCTTCCATTTCCCTTCGCGAGTTGTAGCTCCCTCTCTCACCCCGGAAAGCTACAATCGCTGTCTTCCCGCTCGACACCCCCGTCCTCGTTGTAGCTCCCTCTCTCACCCCGGAAAGCTACAATCGCCGGCGATGTGGACCGGGCAGGTCTCACTGTTGTAGCTCCCTCTCTCACCCCGGAAAGCTACAATCAGCAATGACATCACCCTCGCCGGTGTCAATGTTGTAGCTCCCTCTCTCACCCCGGAAAGCTACAATCGCCATATCGTGGATGCACTCATCACTGAGAGTTGTAGCTCCCTCTCTCACCCCGGAAAGCTACAATCTGGCGCAACTCCTTGAGTCCTGACGCCTGCGTTGTAGCTCCCTCTCTCACCCCGGAAAGCTACAATCGGCGAATGTCAGGCCATCGAGCCCAGCAGAGTTGTAGCTCCCTCTCTCACCCCGGAAAGCTACAATCGGCGATACCGGCAACCCCTTCGGCCACGTGGTTGTAGCTCCCTCTCTCACCCCGGAAAGCTACAATCCCACAGTCTCAGCTTTAGGATCTGCTGCGCGTTGTAGCTCCCTCTCTCACCCCGGAAAGCTACAATCTGGCCGACTCGAAATTCCCGCCCCGCTTACGCAGGACGGGAATTTTTTTATCAAAATCTGCTTTCAGAAAAGCAGCATCTGGTTTGCCGTGACCTTTTTTTCCTGAAAAAAGGGCATACCGACCAGCAGACGGATGCCTGCAAACTGCTTTTCAGTAACGGTCATGCAACGTACCGAGCCGGCAGGGGGCAGGCTGTCGACCAAGCGCTTGAGGTGTTTTTCCTGATCATCACTACCGTTCAGGAGGCGACCATAGACCGACCACTGGATCATGTCATAGCCATCGTTGAGCAGAAAGCGGCGAAATTGGACGTAGGCACGCTTTTCTGTTTTGGTGACCATGGGCAGGTCAAAGAAGACAATTAGTCGCATAAAGCGTCGCGTCTCCTGGCTCATACCTCAGCATTCCAGAGCATGGGCGTGCAGACCGATCAACTTGGGCAGGTCGAGGTTGCTGTCGTCCTGCTCATAGAGTCGTGCCAAGCTTTCGGCCGCGTATTCAATAGCCGACAAGGCAGACATCTTGCCCTGAGGCATGGCGACATCTACGTTGAGCAAGGCCACCAGTGCCGCTTTGTCCTGAACAGAGAGATCACCTTCTGTGCTCGCCGGGTATTTATAAACATGAAGATCAATCAAAGGCCGGAAGGGCTCAATCAGGTCGTCGGCCAGATTGAAGGCATTTTGTTCGCTGGCGTGAAAGAGGCCAAGCGGTGGATGCAAGCCATGAGCAACCAGGCCTCGTGCGATGGCGCCGCGAAACACAGCATAGCCATAATCGAGCGCCGCATTCGTCCAACGTTCTTCGGCCCTAACAAATCCGTTGCCAAACAGTTGAGTAAAATAGAAAGCCGCGGCCTGTCCTTCAAGGTTATCAACATCTCCTGAGCGTACGCGGTTAGCGTAAGAGTTCAACCGCTCGACGCCTTTACGGGTCGAAAGGAGCAGGCAGTGCGCCTGATTTTCTATTTTTCGGCGGATGATGTTGGCCCAAGCTTGCTTAGCCAGTGGTTTGCTGAGATCAAGCTGCTTGCGCATCAGCCGTGTGGTGCGCGAATGGGAAAGAAAGGGCAGGAAGACGCCACTGGGCTGGTGATTGTGGCCGGTGGCGTAGAGGCCGATACCGTATTCGGCGCAGGCCGAAAGTACCGGGTGGGTCAGGTTTATTTCGCGGTGGTTGAGGACGATAACGGCAATGTCCTCAAAAGGCACACAGGCTGTTTGTTCCTGCTCGATGACAAGGGAAAAATGCTCCCGACGTAGCCTGGCCGGCCGGGAAATCATCACGCTACGCCAGCCCACGACGCGGCTCCGGTTGGGCAGAGTAGATGCTGCCGAGGATGTCGACGTGGAATTTTTCTACGTCTTTTGCGGTTTTCACACCAATTCCACGTACTAAACCATCTTTGCCGACCGACTGATTGCGATCCTGTGCCCAAAGACTGATAGCACCAGTCGAGCGATCAACACCAGCGTAATAGCCGAGGTAGGATGCATCTTTTAGGGTTATTTTGACCAAATCGTTCGGATGCAATGAAAAGCACCACGCGAAACTTTCGTCGATCAAAGTCCAGTCTTCTTCATCCTTAAAAGCCACAATCGCCCGGTTTGGCAACCCCATCACGCGGTGATGCACATACACAGGCACCAAATGAAACTTGCCGGCCTGGGTGAAAACGTCAACGCGCAGCATACTGTCGTTCGAGGCTTTGCCTTTACGAACAGCTATTCCTGTCGTTTTCCCTGCATTCAGTTTAACTTTCTTGATTTCAGGCCCTGTAAATGGACCGTCATTGGGGTCACCATGTTTTGGTTTGCGTGGAAAAGACTGAGTGCCTGGAGCCTTGGGGTTGTCCTTTCTTTCCTCAAGCCACAACCGCAAAGAATGCAACAATCCTTTGTCCCGTTCGCAACCTACGACGTCTTCTAATCGCTCAGAAGTCAGCTTGTACAGCTTGCCTTGATTTCCGGTATCAAAAACGCCAATACGCTCAACGGCCAAAGACGGAAGTTCTTTCTCTGTCGCCAACCTAGTTGACTTGGTTTTCTTATCTTTTACTTTTAGCTTGTGATCAACACGCGGCAATCCATAGATGGTTGCCTGATGCGCCGCACCACCGTTGCGCCGTTGTGGCGCGCGGGAAACGAAGAGCGAGCGGAGTTGACCAAGTGCTTCTTCATCGTAGCTGCCGAGGCGGCTCATCTCTTCACGCAGCAGGGCCGGATCGTCGATTTTCAGGCGAGCTTCGAGTTCGTGGTGAAAATGCGCCCATGGCTCCGGGAAATGCTGCTTGAGCTGCCTGAATATCGCCGGATTGATGATTTCGCCCGTTGTCGTATCAACGAAGCCTTCGTGCACCTGTGCCAGTTCCTTAGTGCGCGAATAGTCAGCCAGCCGCTTGACCATGCCATGCGTGCATGCAGCAACAACGGCGGCGTCCAGCGCGTGGTGGCGGTCGCTTTCACTGCGAATCTTGTTAATGCCCCAGCGAGCACGCAGAAAGGCAGTCATCTGTCCGCTAAGGACGACACAACGTTTGGCCTCACTGCCTTCGGCGAGTTTCAGGTAACGCTCGATGTAGTTTTTAAAGAATTTGCAGATATAACGGGTGTCGTTGAGATTCCGCTCCTTGAACTCCTCGGCTTCTTTTTTACCAAAATCCTTACGCAGCAGGCGGCTGCGTTTAGCGAGGCGGTAGGCCTTGGTTGATTCGACAAAGACTACGAACTGCTGCCAGCGCAGGCTGTTTTCTGCTCCACCGAGGTACTCGTAGGGGGTGCGGTTGCCTTTGTCGCGATTCACCCTGGCGAGAACCAAAACCTTGTTATTCTTGCTGTCGTCGAAACTGCGCGAATAAGGTAAAACATGGTCAATTTCGACATAACCCGCTTCAAGCAGGCGCTCGAGGTAAATTGCTTCCAGCGAGTAAGCGCATTTGCCGAGTTGTTCGCGATAGAGGCGGAATTTCTCGAACTCACCACCTTTGGGGGGCTGGCCGAACTCTTCGGTAAACAAAGCCTTGTCCCGCTCATTGCGCGACCGGTATTCATCCTGCTCCTTCTTGATTTTGTTCCGCTCATCCATCGGCCGGGAAAGATCGCGAGCCATCTCGATATTGACGGCCATGGGCGAGCCGTAGCGGCGAACAATGGCGTTGACCACCTTGCGCGCCTGGTTCAGAGCACGCAGTACGACTGGGTTGCGCGGAATACCGCCGGTGATCTCACTCTCAATTCGCTCGCTAAAAATCATCTTGCCTTCTTCACCAGCCTCATAACCGCGTACTTGCTCGTAGAGCGGCGGCAGGTAAAGCTCTTTCTCGTCGTCTGCTGCAAATAGCTGGCTGTGATGGTAGCCACTAGAGACGCAAGCTTCGTCGTAACGCTGACCTTGTTCCATGAATGGCACGATTTTGTAGAGCGCCTTGAGCGATAGCGCATGGAATCTATCGAAGCGGATGTCGAGCAGGGCCTCTACCATCTTTTCGCGATTTGGGAGCACCAATTTGGACAACTCGGCTCGGACCTCGTCATCATCTTTATAAACGCTGAGAATGCGGGCAATATCATCCAGAGTTTCAGGTCGACCGCAGAAGGCAGCGCCAGCGAGGCTTTCCCACTCGGTTTCTAAACAGGCTTTCTTCAGCGTAGTTCGTAGTTCCTGCCAAGCAGGGAGTTTGACCAGCGTTGCGCCCTCCGGGTCTTTTGCCTTACCTTCGACTTTTTGTTTGTCGCTGGGATAGGAAAGACCTGCAAAACGGAAACCATCTTTGGGGAGTTGCCCTGCCTTACTCAGGGCACTGCCCAGTTGCTTATAGGTTAGATCACCCGCTTGCGCATAGGGCATGGGCAGGGCAATAGCACGCTCTTGCTCGTTCAGCGGGCGGGTGGTGCCGTCGAACACAATCCGCAGATTATTGAGTCGAGTAAACCAGACGTGGCGTTCTGCGGTGAAACTTGCTTTAGGCGCGCGGTACTCGGCTTTCTCAAAGGTGCATTTCCCCAGCATTTTCAGCAGATCTGCACCGGAAAGCGGCGGCTTTTGTTGCCAGAACAAGCCACTCTTGCGGTCGCCATTGCCGAGAATGGCGGCTTCCAGTTCAACGCTGGCCTGAGGATTATCAAGCTGACGTTGCAATGCAAATAACTGCCCCAGTTCGTCACCTAGAACGATACGAGAGAGTGCCTTGGTGTATTCGCCCTGTTTGTTACGCTGCGCTCCGGGAAATTCGGCAAGCACCATCTCGGCGGCAGAGCGGTAACCTTTTTCCTCCATCAGGCGCCGGGTACCGGCCAAGCCTTGCTTGACCTTGCCACCCTCACCCTTGGCATCGCCCTCCGCCTGCTTTTCCTCGGCCCGACTAACCCAATGAAAGCCCCTGTGTTTGCATAGATGGTAAATGACGCGCGCCCATTCATCGGATTCCAGCTTTCGCTCTAGCCCTTCGACACGCAAGTGCCAAGGCGAGATTTGTGTTGGCCTTTCCTGGAAGAAACGCTTGTTGTCGATCAAACCGTGGCGCTTGAGTTCGCGTGTCAGTTTTTTCAACCGCCAAGCGCGTTGTGCCAGGCGGTGGCGGGTGAGACGGGCCAAACGCCGGGTCAGATTGAGCGGGTCGCCCTCCTTGGCAGTTTCTGCCTTGTTAAAAGCGCGCACGCCGAGGTCGATGATGCGCTCTTCACCAAAGACGCACCAACCCACGGAGGCAATGCCTATATCCAGACCAAGCGTATAGCGGCGCACGACAAATCTCCACACCATTAAGCAGATCGGGTAGAATACCCCTGTTTGTAGCTTTCCGGGGTGAGAGCCGTTGCTACAATAAGGTGTTCCCTTCGGGGAATGACCGAATCCGGCCCAGCAAGGAAACTTGCTGGGCCTTTATCATTCCAGACTATGCAATTGCCACTGGACCCCGCTGTTAGGCGGCTGGCCTACAGCAACCGCCAAACTACTGTAGACCAATCACCAGTTTCAGCAAAAATCAGGCATCTGACATCCCGTCATGGCTGTCGCCATTACTCCCCCACCACCTCCTTCTTCACCCGCGTCCGCTTCGTCTGATCCGACTTTTTCTTCAACCCCAGCGCCGCTACCTGATCGGAGCTGGGGCCGTAGAGGGCGCGGGCTTCGTTTTTGATGCCGAGGACGACGCCGTGGAAGTCGCGGCGGGCGACGGTGAGGGCGTCAGCGGCGGCGCTGGCGGCGGCCTGGGTGGTGACGGCGTGCTGTTCGGCGCTGCGCAGGGTTTCGTAGGCGGCATCGGCGGCTTCGCGGCTGTGGGCGGTGTTGTTGGCCCGGTAGTCGGTCATGCTGCCGAAGGCGTGGTAGGACTCGATGTCCTTCTGGACTTGCTTGGGATTGACGCGGGTGCTTTCGCTGACGTTGGTCATGACTTCTCCGTAAGTTTATGCGATGTGGCAGAAATATTACGGGGGCCGATGCTACCGTGACAGCGCCTTCCATTCAAGCCCATTGGCATTTATTGCGCATTATCCACATGCTTTCAAGGTCGCTAACGACTACGCGCGGAGTGATAGTCGCTACGCGCACCGTCGTAGTCACTATCCGCATCAGCGTAGTGACTACGCCAGCGCGGATACTCGCTATTTCGGCACAGATATCGGCTATGACGATGACGAGAGCGACTACCGCGCTCGGCGTAATGCTTACGCTGGCGCGGTTAGTCCTTATGACGACGGTGATAGTGACCACGTGGGCATCGATACTCGCTATCACGCGGTGGACATTGACTATCCGGCCGCGCGACCTAAAGCAGCGGGAGATAATCCCGCGTGTAGGCATGCACGGTGTCACTCTCCGCGGCCTCGTTCAGACCCCACCAGCGCAGTGACTCGTGCTGATCGTCCTTGCCTGGAATCTCGAAGCCGGCGGGTACGTTGATGCGGTGGGCGAGCACAACGTAATGGGTGCTCACGCCGATATCGCCGGCGAAGGAGTCGGGGTAGAAGTGCTCGAAGGGGCCGAGGAAGGCCGGGTTCAGGGCGTGGATGTCGGGGATGCCCAGTTCCCGCGCGGCCACCCGGGCGAGGGCATCGGCGCGCTTCTCGTTCTTGAGGACGCGCCCGCCGGGCACGAACCAGCTGCCCTGCGCGGGGCGGTTGTTGCGCAGGCCGAGCAGCACTTCGCGGCCACCGCGCACCAGCACCAGGTCTACCGACACCAGGGGCAGATCCCTGACCAGTTCGAGAAAACGCTCACGCTCGTCCATCACGTATTTACCGGGTTAGTTTGCGGATGACAGGATTATGGCTGCCGTTTGCGCTTGACGCGCCGCACAAGAGCCAGCCATCATAGGCCCATGACCTGCCCGCTTTTCACGCTTGCCGTGATTTCCCCGATTGCCCGCCGCCGCGCCCTGCGCGTGTGGCGCGCTGCCGTTCATCCGGGGCCGGGATCGGGTTAAGTCGAAACATTCATACCGATTTCATTGCAGGCCGCGGACTAACCCCCGCGGCCTTTTTGTTTTTGCCGGCCGGATTGAAACCCGGCCCACAGGGAGCGTTCCATGTCTGTCCCCATCGCCTATCTCGCCATTGTTCTCATCTGGTCTACCACCCCGCTGGCTATCCAGTGGAGCACCCAGGGCACCGGTTTTGCCTTTGCCGTGCTGGCCCGCATGCTGATTGGTGCGGTGGTGGCGGCGCTGGTGGTGCTGGTGTGGCGCATCCGCTTTCCCCTGCACGCCCGCGCACGCCGGGCTTACCTGGTGGGTGGGCTCGGGTTGTTCGGGGCGATGGCGCTGACTTACTGGGGTGCGCGTTATGTGAGTTCCGGGCTGGTGTCGGTGCTCTTCGGGTTGTCGCCGCTGATGGCCGGGGTGCTGGCGTCGGTATGGCTGGGCGAAAACTCGCTGACCCGTGCCAAGGTGGCCGGCACGCTGCTTGGCGCCGGCGGGCTGGCGGTGATCTTTGTGCATGGCAGTGCCCTGGGTGGCGAGCACGCGCTGGCCGGGCTGGTGGCGCTGCTGGCGGCGGTGTTCGTCTACTCGGCCAGCCTGGTGTCGCTCAAGCGCATCGGCGACGACAGCCCGCCGCTGGCCACCACGGTGGGCACCCTCACCGTGTCGCTGCCGCTCTTTGCGCTGGTCTGGCTGATGAGCGACGGGCAATTGCCCGAGGCCATGCCGGTTCGCTCGGGTGCCGCCATCGCCTACCTGGGGGTGTTCGGCTCGGTGATCGGCTTTGCGCTGTATTACTACGTGATCAAGCACCTGGACACCGGCAAGGTGGCCCTCATCACGCTGATTACGCCGGTGCTGGCCCTGCTGCTGGGCAATGTGCTCAACGGCGAGGCCATCGGCCTGCGCCTGTGGGCGGGCACGGGGCTGATCCTGCTCGGGCTCACGGTGCACCAGGGCGAGGCCTGGTTGCCCCTGCTGCGCCGCTATGCGGGGTAGCAAACGGATAAATATTCAGCGCAGAGTAGTTTTGAGCATTGGCGACATCCAGCGATAGCGGGAGCCAACGTGAAGGAGGAAACCATGAACCGCCAGAACCACTATGCAACCTTGCACGTTGATCGATGCGCCTCGTGTGCCGAGATCAAGTTGGCTTTCCGTACCCTGGCCCAACGCTTTCATCCCGATGTGACAAAAGACCGGGATGGAGAACGGAAATTCAAGGATGTCGCCGTGGCTTACAGAACGCTCAGAAACCATGACGCGAAGCTCGCCTACGACCACCAGATGAAGAATATTTGCGCTGACAAGCCAGCCCTGCCCACGAGCCTTCCAGACATCGGAAATCTCAACTGGGGGCTGGCCATGTTTGAATATTTTTCATGGTTCTGGCCAAACCGACGCGGGGATGGTGAGTGACGAGTACATCGCCGAAAACCGTAAAAAGGAGTTGTGATGAAAGGTTTTGTGCAGGATATCGAAAGTCTCGCCGTCAATAACGACAAGTTTCGCCAGGTTCTCTACACGGCCAAAAACTCCCAGCTTGTCTTGATGTCTCTGAAGCCCGAGGAAGACATTGGCGCCGAGATTCACAAGGTTGACCAGTTCTTCCGTGTCGAAGAAGGTTCCGGCGTGGCCGTGCTGAATGGCGTACGAACACCTATTCAGGCCGGCTTCGCGGTGCTCGTTCCGGCCGGGGTCACGCACAACATCATCAACACCGGCACCGTCGCGCTGAAGCTTTACACGCTCTACGCCCCGCCCAATCATCGGGACGGTGTCATTCACGAGACCCGCGCCGATGCCGAAGGGGATAAGGAGCATTTCGACGGCAAAACGACGGAATAACTGCGGCTTGCGCCGGCCTACAGCCCCGCAAAGGCGGCATGGTATTCCACCGTGCCGCCCAGCCCGTTGAGGTGGCCGGGCAGCAGTTCGAGGATCATGAAGGCGTCGTCCGGCGCGTCGCCGGCGGCCACATACTCGCAGCCAATGCCATGGCGCGACGCGGGCACGAAGCCGAAGCGCGGGTAGTAATCCGGGTGGCCGAGCACCACCACCGCGCCGGCGCCGGCCTCGCGGCTTTGCCGCAGGCCCTCCGTAATCAGGGCGGTGCCCACACCGCTGCGCTGGTAGTCGGGCAGCACCGCCATCGGCGCCAGCCCCATCAGCCGCGCCCGCGGGTGCCCCGGCAGCAGCACCGGGGTAAACAGGATGTGGCCGACGATCTGCCCTTTGTCGTCAGCCACCAGCGACACATACGGAAAAGTCGCCCCGCGCAAGGCATCCACCAGTTGTGCTTCGGCGGGGGTGTCAAAGGCCGCGAGGTTTACCGTGCGCACGGCAGCCTCGTCGGCCGGGGTTTCATTGCGGATCAGCACGGGGGCCGGGTCTCCTGGAACGGGTCAGCCTTCAGCCTACACCGTTTCAATCCGCTCCTTGCGCAGGGACAGGATCACCGAGGTGGCAATCACCAGCGCCACCACACCCAGCGAAATGCCCACCGGAATCTTCACCAGATCCACCACCAGCATCTTGCCGCCAATGAACATCAGCACCACGGCCAGGCCATACTTGAGCAGCGAGAAGCGGTGGGCAAAGTCAGCCAGCAGGAAGTACATGGCCCGCAAACCCAAAATTGCGAAGACGTTGGAAGTGAGCACGATGAACGGGTCGGTGGTGATGGCGAAGATCGCCGGGATCGAATCCACCGCGAAGATCAGGTCCGACACCTCCACCAGCACCAGCGCCAGGAACAGCGGCGTGGCGTAACGCACCAGCTTGCCGCCCTCCTCCTGGTGGATGAAGAAGCGCTCATGGTGGAAGGTGGTGGTGATCTTCATGTGCCCGCGCAGCCACTTGAGCAGCGGGTTCTTTTCGAGGTCGGCGGCGTGGTCGGCAAACCAGAACATCTTGATGCCGGTAATCAGCAGGAAGGCGCCAAACAGGTAGAGCACCCAGTGGAACTGGCTGATCAGCCAGGCGCCGGCGAAGATCATGCCGGTGCGCATGACGATGGCGCCGAGCACACCGTAGATCAACACCCGCTTCTGCAGCTCCGGCGGCACTGCGAAGTAGGAAAACAGCATCAGCCAGATGAACACGTTATCAACGGCCAGGGCCTTTTCGATGACGTAACCGGTGACGAACTCCAGCGCCTTGGCGTTGGCCACCTCGCGCCCCATGCTGCCGTCCAGGTGCCACCACAGCGCGGCGGCAAAGAGCATCGACACGCTTACCCACACCACAGACCAGATGCCCGCTTCCTTCAGGGACACCTTGTGCTCCTTGCCGCCTCCGACCACAAACAGGTCGATGGCCAGCATGATCAGGACGACGACTGCAAAGCCCGCCCACATTTCCACGCTACCAATACTTTCCACGATCACTCTCCCAAAACGGAACCAAACAAAAAGGCCTTTCGTCCGGCTACGGCGAAAGGCCTTTTTGTTGGTCCGGCAGGGGAGCCCGGTTCTCAAAAGACACTTTGCCGTTGCGGCAAAGGTCTTGCTCACAGCTAGCGCAACATCGCGACAACTGCCCGGTAGCCGGAAGAAAGCACTGGTGCATCTCAGCTTTCTTCGTATTGACGGCCCACCGACGTGGAGCTACTCCCCCTTGGGACAACTCAAATATAGAGGCTGCCCGAGCCGAAGGCAAGACCTGTTTTTCAGGCGCTCAGCTTTCTTCGGGGAGCATCCCCATGAACTGTTCCTCAATGGTGTCGATGTGGGCAACCCCCAGCTCGGCGGCAATATCCCGGCACATCTCGAAAGCCATCAGCAATTCGGCCCGGGACGTGGCGGTGCGCAGATGATCGCGCACGGGCTGGTCGGCCTGGCGCAGGCTCTGTTCCATGGCGTTGAGCAGGTAGAGCCGGGCCAGCGCCAGCGAGCGCCGACGTACCGGCTGGGGTGCCGGACGGCTGTGGGCGACGATCTGGGGCTGGAGCCGCGCCGCAGGCGCCACCGAAGCGCGGCTGGCTGGTTCTGCCACGCGGGGTGCATGCGCTGCGGCCTCTATCGGGGCGACGAGCCCCAGGTGGCGGAGCTCGGCCAGGGCTTCGCGGATGTTGCCGAGGGCCGCCGCCGATTCGCTCAGGTGCCTGACACTGCGCCGCCCATCCACCAGGATCAGCACCGTTCTCAGGCGGGTCGGTACGCGCCGGCCGCGGGTCGCAATCTCCTCCACCCCGGCCGGAGTTTTGGCCAGAATCCAGTCATTGTCCATTCCGCTTTCCCCTTGGCCTGCAGCCATGTCAGGCGCGGAGAGTACGGTATTAAAGCTTCACCCTTGTGACATGTGTCACACGTCGCCAGGTGCCTGGCGGCCCAGCCGGCGATGGCGGAAACTCGCCGGCGCGTGGGCAAAAACCACCGAAAAAACCAGGATCAGCCAGAACAGCACCGGCCGCGCCGCGGCGTCGGCCAGAAACCAGCCCAGCAGGGCAAACTTCACCAGCAGCGAAACCCCCGCCAGCTCGGCCAGCCAGGTGGAATTGGACCAGGCATCGAGCAGCGCCATCGCCACGCCGGACAGCACCATCAACAGCACAAAGCCTGTCGCCGGTACCGCCGCTCCGCCCAGCAGGCCGGCCCCGACGCCCACCACGCCGGCAATGTGCCCGGCGCGCAGGAACACCACCAGCCAGCGCCGCCCCGGAAAATCCCGATACCCGCAGGAAGCCACGCTCGCTCCTCAAAGGCCCGCGTGGGGCTCCCAGGCATAGCCGCGCCGGGTGATCTCGGCGGTGATGATGGCCATTGCCGCGTCGACCCGCGCCGCCGGGCCCTTCATGCCCAGCTCGATGTGGCGCCGCCCGCCTTCGCCACCCACGCTGGGCAGGCTGAACAGGCTGGCATCGGGGAAGTCGGCGGTGATCTGCTCCATCAGGTCGATCAGCTTGCCCTCCATCGCATCCCACACGATCACCGAGGTTTCGACGTAGTCGGCCTGGTGGTGCAGGTGCTTGAAGCGCGTGTCGAGCACCCACTCGACCATCGGCCAGGCCATCACCGGAAAGCCCGGCACAAAGAAGTGATTGCGGATCGAGAAGCCCGGAATCCGGTTGTAGGGGTTGGGGATGATCTCGCTGCCTGCCGGATAGACGCCCATCTGCAGGCGCTGCGGCGTGGTCTCGTCGCCAAAGCGGGCGCGGATCTCGGCCTCGGCTTCGGGGTGCAGGGCCAGCGGCAGGCCGAGGGCTTCGGCCGCGGCCTGGCGGGTGTGATCGTCCGGGGTGGCGCCGATGCCGCCGAAGCTGAACACGATGTCGCCGGTGGCGAAGCTCTCCTTGAGGGTCTGGACCAGCCGCGGGCGCTCGTCGCCCACGTAGCGCACCGAAGCCAGACGCAGGCCGCGGTCCTTGAGGAGTTCCAGCACCTTGCCCAGGTGCTTGTCTTCCCGGCGGCCGGAAAGGAGTTCATCGCCAATGATGATTGCGCCGAAAGCCGGCGTGGTATCTGCAGCCATTCACTTCACCTCGATGATGTTTTCGCTGAGCCGGGCCACGCGCAGGGCCGACAGCAGGTAATGCACGAAGGCCAGGCCCGACAGCGCCGGCGCAAACAGGTTGATCAGCGGCACGTGAGCCATCACCGCGCCCAGCAGGCCGACGCCAAACAGGCCGCTGGCCTGCTCGGTCGGCAAGGCCTTCATCTCGCGGGAGTCGGCGTGGGCCATCAGCGCGTCGTAGCGAAAGGCACGCTGGTTGAGCCACGCCGTAAGCAGCAGCGAGATGATCAGGCCGACGCCGGGAATCAACCACAGGGGCAGGCTCAGCACCAGCAGCACGAGAAATTGCAGCACCGAGGTCAGCGCGTTCCATACGCTGCCCACCTGGCTGCCGCCGCTGCGCCGGGCAATGTCGGCGTAATCGGTGGCGGCTACTTTTTCGGCCATCATCGGCAGGGCGATGGCCGCCACCAGGAAGGCCGCCGTCACGTAGATGATCGGCAGGGCCAGCACCACCAGGCCGATCTTGAACATCACCAGCGCCACCAGCAGCGCCCCTTCCGACGAGGCCAGCCAGTTGCCAACCAGCGGCATGGCGGTGATCAGGCTGGTGCCGAGGGCCACCAGGGTGGCCCAGTTCATTACCAGCATGGCGGTCCACAGTATCGCTGCACCCAGGGTCGGCCACATCAGGTGCCACAGGATGCCCGGCCGGCTAAGGCTGCGGGCGGCAGAAAAGTAGGAGAGCAGGACGGTTTTCATTGTTGGCTGGATATCCTTTTAGGCAACGGGGCCATTTTGGCGCATTGGGCGCTACCGCGTCTCAGAACCTGCGCTGGCAGATTGGTTCACCACCGGGGGTGCGAAGCCGCAGGCGCGCAGGCCGGCTTCCACCGCGGCGGCGGTCAGTGCGCGCCGCTCAGCGCTGGCAAGCTGGCGCTCCTCGTCCCGATTGACGATGACGCCCGCTTCCAGCAGCACCGCCGGCACGCTGGCGCGCTTGAGCACCACCAGATTGTCGTAGAAATACACGCCATTGGCCTCGTCGGCCCACGCCCGCCCGTCCTCCGCCCGCCCCACATGATGGGTTGCCACCGTCAGGCCGGCTTCGCGCAGGGCCGCCCCGATGGCACTGGCGCAGGCCAGGCTCTCGGGCAAACGCGGGTTGAGGCGCGACACGAACAGGGAAAAGCCCGCAAAGTCGTCGGCATGACGCAAATCGCGCCCCTGCCAGACCCACGGCTGCAGGTGGCTCTCCTTCACCGAATCATGGTGGATGGACAGAAAGAAACCCGCCCCCGCGTCCTCGGCCTGCTGCGGACGCGCCTGCAGATCGGCCATCTCGCCGCGCTGACCGATCAGGCGCACCGGCACGCCATCGGCAGCCAGCCGCGCGGCAATCACTGCAGCGAGGGAATGGTTGTAGTCAAACTCGGCAACGCCGTAGGCGCTCGTCGCCCCCGGCCGGGCCAGGTAATGCCCCACGTCGATGGCCACCGGCGGCGTGGCCAGCGCCGACGACACCCACAGCAGCCCGGCGGCAAAGACGCCGCCCCTCATTCGCTCATGTCCTCCACCTGACGCACCTGGAAGCCCTTGCCAGCGAGCACCGCCAGCAACCCGTTGGCCCCGCCAAAATGGCCTGCACCAACGGCAACAAAGGGCCGTTTGCCAGACTTGAGGCGCGCCACGATGGCCTCCGCCATCTCCCGGTTACGGGTGTCGAGCAGCTCGGCCAGCATCGGCGCCATCGCCTCGCTGCTCGCTTCCTCGCGCATCAGCCGGTCGAGCGCTTCGGCATCGCCGCGCCGCCAGGCATTCAGCATGCTGCGAAAATAGGGCTCGGCCTCGTTGCGTTCGATCAGCTCCACCACCTCGACGAGGCTCGCCACCTGGGCCGCCTCGCCACCGGCGCCCAGCGCCTCGATCTGCCGCCCCACGGTTTCCAGCGCCCACAGGGGCTGACCCCGCGAGCGCGCGGCGCGGGCCAGCCACAGGTCCACCCCCTGCTCGGTGCCAAAGCCGGCAATCTGCGCCGCCCGCAAGGTGAGCAGCGTGCTGACCATCCACGGTTGCATGCGCTGGGCGGCTTCCGCCGGCAGGCCGACCTCGCCCAGCACCGCCGCCACGCGCGGCCGCAAGTCGGCCGGCAGCATGTCATTGAGGCGGCGCCCGGCCGGCAACAGTGCGGCCTTGGCCAGGCCCGGGCCGAGGGCCGGATCTTCCGGGTCAAGCTCCAGCGCCAGGCCGTCGGCCGCCGCCAGCGCTGTGCGTACTTCCACCGGCAACGGAAAGCAGCCGGCATCGCAAACGTGAATGGTGCCGTACAGCCAGGCCCGCACCTGGCCGCGCCCGTCGGACACCTCCCACAAGTACAGCGGCCCCTTCGCCGCCGCCACGCCGGCCCACGCCAGCAACACACCCAGCAGCAGCCAGCGCCGCAGTCCCGCCAAATTCAAAGCACTCAACTGATTTTCCTCACCCGCTACAATGCGCGACTCTTCAAGGCCCGAATCATGCCCGAAACCGCCTCCCCCGCAAGCGCCGCCCTGCCCCCCGCCATCCTGTTGATGGGCCCCACCGCCAGCGGCAAGACGGCCTGCGCGCTGGCCCTCGCCCGCAGCCTGCCGGTGGAGATCATCAGCGTGGACTCCGCCCTGGTGTACCGGGACATGGACATCGGCACCGCCAAGCCGAGCGCCGCCGAGCAGGCCGCCTGCCCGCACCACCTGATCGACATCCTCAGCCCCGAGGAAGCGTACTCCGCCGCCCGCTTCTGCGAGGACACCCGCCGCCTGATGAATGAGATCACCGCCCGCGGGCGCATCCCGCTGCTGGTTGGCGGCACCATGCTGTATTACAAGGCCCTGCGCGAGGGGCTCTCCGAACTCCCCGAAGCCGATGCCGACTTGCGCCGCGAGATCGAGGACGCCGCCGCCCGTGACGGCTGGCCCACCCAGCATGCCGCCCTGGCCCGCCTCGACCCGGACGCCGCCGCCCGCCTTCAGCCCAACGACGCCCAGCGCATCCAGCGCGCCCTCGAAATCGTCCGCCTCACCGGCCAGCCCCTGGCCGACAGCTACGCCCGGCGGGAAGCCGCGCCCGACAGCCACCGCTACATCCCCATCGCCCTCACCCCGAGCGATAGGGCCGTGCTCCACGCCCGCATCGAGAGGCGCTTCGACACCATGCTGCTGGCCGGCTTTGTGGATGAGGTAGTGCGCCTGCGCCGCCATTACCAGCTCACGCCCAACCTGCCCGCCATGCGCTGCGTCGGCTACCGCCAGGCGCTCGAATACCTGGAAGGCCGCTGCGACCTCCCCACCTTCCGCGACAAGGGCATCTTCGCCACCCGCCAGCTGGCCAAGCGGCAAATCACCTGGCAACGCAACTTCCGCGAAAACTGGGGTGATCTGGTGGAGCTGGACTGCCTGACGGCGGGGCTGGAGGAAACGGTGCGGGCAACGGTGGAAGACGCACTGCAATAGGCAGGATGGCAAGCTTTTCCACCAGGGCTTGAAAGTACAAACACATACAATGGGGAGCCGCCACTGCTTCCGGAGTCTTCCCCATGAAACGCCTGCTCATCCTGATTCTCGTTGGTCTTGCCGTCTGGCAAGGCTTCGGCAAATACAAAGCCCATCAGTCAGAGGCAAAAGCACCGCAGGAATTCGCCGACACAAGTACCAACCGTCGCATGCCAGCGCCAGCCTCTGCCCCCGCTGCCAGCAACTACAGGTGTGACGGCCGCACCTTTTGCTCGCAAATGACATCCTGCGAAGAAGCCACCTGGTTCCTGCGCAACTGCCCGGGCACCAAAATGGATGGCAACAATGACGGAGTGCCGTGCGAGAAGCAGTGGTGCCGGTAAATACAGAGCAAAGCCGGGCACATTGTCAGCAGGCTCCCGACTGGTCATCCAGCCGCAAACCGGCTAACGTGCTCGCGCCGCCTTTCCAGGTAATAACGCCATGCGCAGACGCATTCTCCAGGCCGTCCTGATTGCCCTTGCCACTGCCGGCCACGCGCAGGCCGGGGATGTGGCCGAGCCCGCCGCCGTGATGGAGGCGCCCCCCGCCACGCTTGCCGAAGAACCTTTCGCCGGCCCGGCGCCGATCCTCCCCGACGCTTTCAAATGGGCCGCCCCGCCAGACATGCCGGCGCTCAAGGCCGCCTGGATACTCGGCAGCGAGAAGGACGCCGGACCCTACGTGCTGCGTGTGAAGCTGGCCGAGGGCGGTCGCGTCGGCGCGCACACCCATCCGGAAGACCGGGTCACCAGCGTGCTCTCGGGGACGCTCTATGTGGGCTTCGGCACGGTCTTCGACGAAACACGGGTGCATGCTGTGCCCGCCGGGGCGGTCTACCTGGCCCCCGCCGACCAGCCCCATTACGTGTGGGCGAAGGACGGCGATGTGGAATACCAGGAAAACGGTTTCGGCCCGACGGGCACCCACTTCAATCCCCGTTAGGGGAGCTCTGCAGCAAGCGCTTTCAGCACGCCTCTGAGGGAGGCCGCCATGACCCTTCATTCCTGCGGGCATCCCGCTCCCCGCCTGTACGCCCACCTGAGTCTCGGACTGGCTGCCGTCCTGTGTGCCGGCGGGGTGGCATTCCCCGCCGCCCAGGCGGCAGAACCCGGCACGGACGCCCCGGCGAGCTTCGCCACCGTGGGGGTGCCGGACTTTTCGCAGATCACCCGGCGCTACGGTTCGACGGTGGTCAACATCAGCATCAGCGGGATGCGCCAGGTGTCCGTTGGCCCCGACACGAGCGATGCGGCGGGCGACGACAACGACGCCGACTCGATGCAGCAGTTTCTGCGCCGCTTCCAGCAGCAGTTCGGCGGCACGGGGGCGAGCATGCAGGTGCCGGTGCGGGGCCTGGGGTCGGGCTTCATCGTCAGCGAGGACGGGCTCATCCTGACCAACGCCCACGTGATCGCCAACGCCAGCGACGTGGTCGTCAAGCTCACCGACCGGCGCGAGTTCCACGCCCGCGTGATCGGCAGCGACAAGAAAACCGACATCGCCGTGCTGAAGATCGATGCGCACAACCTGCCAACGGTGAGCATCGGCAATCCGGCGGAGTTGCAGGTGGGCCAGTGGGTGCTGGCCATCGGCGCACCGTATGGCTTTGAAAACAGTGTCAGTGCCGGCGTGGTGAGTGCCAAGGGGCGTTCCCTGCCGGACGGCAGCGGCGTACCCTTCATCCAGACCGACGCAGCGGTGAACCCGGGCAACTCGGGCGGCCCGCTGTTCAATGCCCGTGGTGAAGTGGTGGGCATCAACGCGCAGATCTACAGCCGCACCGGGGGCTTTCAGGGGCTCAGCTTTGCGATCCCCATCGACCTGGCGCTGAAGGTGCAAAAACAGATCGTCGCCACCGGCCATGCCTCCCACGGCATGCTCGGCGTTACCGTCCAGGAGGTGAATCAGGCCCTGGCAGAGGCCTTCCGGCTCCCCTCACCCACTGGCGCCCTGCTGCTCGACGTGCAGCCGGGCAGCCCCGGCGCCAAGGCCGGATTGTTGCCCGGCGACGTGATCCTTGGCGTGGATGGCAAGCCGATCACCTCGGCGGGGGACGTGCAAACGCTGGTGACGATGGCCCAGCCCGGCCAGCATCTGCTCTTCGAGGTGTGGCGTGACGGCCAGCCCGGACGCGTGACCGTCACCCTTGGAGAAGCCGGCAGGACGGCCAGCCCGCCGCCCGTGCAGCGCACCGAGGCGGCAGCGCTAAGCCTGCTGGGGCTGCAGCTCAGACCCTTGCAGCCGGTGGAACATCTCGCCATCGGCTCCGCCGCCGGCCTGCTGGTCGAAGCGGCAAACGGCCCGGCCCAGGCTGCCGGTATGCAGGCGCGGGATGTGCTGCTGTCGATCAACGGCAAGCCCGTGGCGTCGCTCGAACAGGCCCGTGCGGCCGTCAAGGCTGCCGGCGGCACGGTGGCGCTGCTGGTGCAAAGGGGCGGCGAAAAGCTCTTCGTTCCCGTCAGCCCGGGCGCACCGTCCCGCTGACAAAAGTCTCCGGCCTCAGGCCGTCGCCGTGAGGCTGCTCGTGTTACTGAGAGCATCGCTGCCCGGGCCGTAGGCGCGCGCCAGTTCCATGAGCTTGTGCATCAAGGCGGCATCGCTCTGACTGCTGCCGGATGTGGCGCTGGCGGTGCGGGTATCCGCCGTCGACGTCGCGCTGCTCTCTTGCGAAGACTGGTCGTAGGCCATCGCCTCCTGCATGCTCACCTTGCCGTCGCCGTTGGCGTCGGCCTTGTCGAAATTGCTGGCGATCTTCGAGATGAACTCCAAGCGCTCGCTGTCGGTCGAGCCGATTTCGCTGAGCTGGCTGTTCAATTCATCCTTGGTGAACCCCGCGTCGTCTTCCGGTGGGGGCGGCGGCGGCATGCCGCCGGCCCCGTGAGCGCCGCCCATGCGGCTGCTGAAAGCCTGGCTGTCGAGGGCATCGGCGAGCTTCTGGATGCTGCTCGAGAACTCGCTTTCGGTAACCTGCCCGTCGCTGTCGCTGTCCAGCGCCTTGAAGAGCGCACTGGCGCTGCTGTCACTCGATGAAGATGTGGAAGACGTGCCCGAGGTGGCTGACGAGAAGGCCTGGTTGAAAGCCGACTGGAGATCGCTCTCCTGGATGAAGCCCTGCCCCTTGGTGTCGAGCCTGGAGAAGAGCTTGCTCGCCATCTGGGCCGGATCGGGGCGGGCGTGCGTCATTGCCGACGTGGAGCTGTAACTGCCGATGCTGCTGACCATGATTTTTTCCTTTCCGTAAGTGGCTGTTGTGCTTAGCAACTTAGCGGCCGGAAAGCGGCGTCCTGAGCGGCGTTTCAGGTTAAGCCGGGTAAAGTTTGGTTAAGGCCGGAAGGAAAAAACGAGGGGTACGCCCCTTGCCAGCGGCGCCCTTGCCTGGCGATGCCGGCGACCGGCAAGAACCCGCACTTCAATCCAGGCTGCGCGCCTCGCCGATGCGCTCGGGGTAGGGGTAGATCATGTTGAAGGCCTCGCTGCGCCCGGCCGTTTGCACCAGGCGCACATGCTCGCGGCGGAATTCCCGCGCATGGGTGAGGCCGCAGGCGTGGGCAATCATGTCGATTTCCTTGTTCATGTTGAGGGCGTAATTGGCCACCCGCAGGTACTTTTCCTCCACCACCAGCCCACGCTGCAGTTTGGGGTTGTGGGTGGAAATGCCGGTCGGGCAGGTGTTCTGGTGGCAGCGCATGGCCTGCACGCAGCCCAGCGAGAACATGAAGCCGCGGGCCGTGTTCACAAAATCGGCTCCGGCCGCCAGCGCCCAGGCGGCCCGTGCCGAGGTCACCAGCTTGCCGGCGGCAATCACCCGGATACGCTCGCGCAGGCCGAACTCGATCAAGGTATCCACCACCCGCGGCAGGGCCTCGTCGATGGACAGGGCCATGTGATCGGCCAGCGCCTGGGGGGCCGCACCGGAGCCGCCCTCGCCTCCGTCAACGGCGATGAAGTCCGGCGCGGTATCGAGGCCACGGCGCAGAATCGCTTCGCACAGTTCATGCAGGAAGCGCCGCCCGCCGATGGCCGTCTTGATGCCCACCGGTTTGCCTGTGACGGTGCGCACCCGCACGATCATGTCGAGGAGTTCATTGACGTTGGCGATATCCCGGTGGCGGTTCGGGCTGATGGAATCGACGCCCTCCGGAATACCGCGGATGCGGGCGATCTCGGCGGTCACCTTGGCTGCCGGCAGCACCCCGCCCTTGCCCGGCTTGGCGCCTTGCGACAACTTGATCTCGAAGGCCTTCACCGCGTCGTGGGCCGCCAGCTCACGCAGGCGCTCGTCGGACAGTTTGCCTTCGGCATCGCGCACGCCGTACTTGGCCGTGCCGATCTGCATGATGATGTCCGCCCCGCCTTCCAGGTGCGCCGGCGCCAGCCCGCCCTCGCCGGTACCCATCCAGCAGCCGGCCTTGGCCGCGCCCATCGACAGGGCCAGCACCGCCGGCCGCGACAGGGCACCGTAGCTCATGCCGCTGATGTTCACGATGGAGCGGGCCGCAAAGGGCTTCGCCGCGTAACCCTCGCCAATGGGCAGCGGGGGCGTTGGCGCCTGCTCTTCTTCCAGCACCGGAAAGCCGGAATTCACGAAGATCAGCGCGCCGGGAATATGCAGGTCATAGGTGGAACCGAAGCCGACCACCCCGCCTTCATTCTTCGCCAGGCGGTACACCCAGCCGCGGGTCGCCCGGTTGAAGGGCATCTCCTCCCGGTCGCCGAGGAAGAAGTACTGCCGGAAATACTCGCCCAGCTGTTCGAAAAAATAGCGCAGGTGGCCGATCACCGGATAGTTGCGCAGGATCGCGTGCTTCTTCTGGGTAATGTCCTGGATATACCAGTAGCTCAGCCCGCCAACCACCAGCAGGACAAGCAACACGCCCAGGCTGACTTCCAGTACCCCGATCATCGTCGTCATGCCGCTTTTCACCCGGTGTTAGAATTCAAGTCGATACATCTTAGGTGACTCCCGATGGAATTTGCAGAACAGCTTCGCGTTGAAGTCCAGCGCTCCGTGGCGGCCTCGCTGGCCGAAGACATCGGCACCGGCGACCTCACCGCCCGTCTCATTCCGGCCAGCCGCACCGCCCGCGGCCGCGTGATCACCCGCGAAGACGCCGTGCTGTGCGGCACCGCCTGGTTCGATGCCGCCTTTACCGCGCTGGAACCCGACGCCTCGATCATCTGGCATGCCCGCGACGGCGAACGCATCAAGCCCGGCCAGCTGCTGTGCGAAGTGGACGCCAGCGCCCGCGCCCTGCTGACCGCCGAACGCACCGCCCTCAACTTCGTGCAGTTGCTGTCCGGCACCGCCACGCTGACCGCCACCTTCGTGCAGGCCGTGGCCGGCACCAAGGCGAAGATCGTCGATACCCGCAAAACCCTGCCGGGCCTGCGCCTGGCCCAAAAGTATGCGGTCAAGATCGGCGGCGGCACCAATCACCGGGTCGGTCTGTACGACGGCATCCTGGTCAAGGAAAACCACATCATCGCCGCCGGCAGCATCAAGGCCGTGATGGAACAGGCCCGCGCCATCGCCCCGTCCAACGTGTTCATCGAGGTCGAAGTCGAGAACCTCGAGCAGCTCAACGAGGCTCTCGAAGCCGGCGCCAAAATGGTCCTGCTCGACAACATGAGCCTCGACCAGATGCGCGACGCAGTCGGCATCAACAAGGGCCGCGCCGAACTCGAAGCCTCCGGTGGCGTCAATCTGGAGCGCGTGCGCGCCATTGCCGAAACCGGCGTCGATCGCATCTCCATCGGCAGCCTGACCAAGGACGTGCGCGCCATCGACCTCTCCCTGCGTCACGTGGAAGAGTAAGTCGCTGCAGCATGCGGCCCGGCCCTGCGCCGGGCCTTTTTTATTTCAGCCCCCCATTCATTGCTCCCGCCGACCATGAACATCGAATTCGACGGTTCCACGTCCACCGCCAACGCCGACACCCTCCGCCAGGTCATCGAAGCCCTCGTCAGCCGCATCCAGGCCCGCGACACCGAGCTCGACCTGTCGGCCTTGTCGCGCATCGTCGTCACCGACGACCTGCCCGCCACCGAACAGCAGTTCGGTGCCCTGCCGGTTGCCGGCGATCACCTGTCGCGCATCGTTACCGACGCTGCCGACGGCAAGCTCGCGCTGCTCTTCGATGGCAACAAGCTGTGGGCCATCCTGTCCGGCGACGGTGCCGAAGTGGCCCGCCTGATCCACCATCTGCACAAGGAATGCTGGCGCCTTCACGACGCCCCCACGCCCCCCGCCGACACGGCCGCCACGCCGCTGGCCAGGGCCCTGTCGCCCATCGTCAGCGCCATGTGGCTGGAATACAGGATCAACCGGCGCAGCGCCTGGTCGATTCCCGCCGACTCCGATCTGCTCCTCAACCACCTGGCGGCCCTGATGCAGGCCCTGCCGGGCGGCATGCAGGAAGAAATCACCCTCTACTACGCCGACCAGAACCTGGACGAACTGTTCGCCAAGAGCCTCGGCCGCATCACCCACCTGATGCAGGCCGTCGCCCACGTGCAGGGCTACCTCGACGGCATGGAACTGCCGCTGAAGGACGTGAGCGCCACCATGCAGGAGCTGGTCAGCCAGTCCTTCCTGTCGCCGATCTGGCTCACCACCGCGCAACACCTGGCGGCGGGCTACGCCATCGGGCCAGGCGAGCTGGCCGACATTCCCCTGCGCCGCGACGTGCTGGCCGCCTTCGCCACCTTCGGCCTGCAGATTCGCGAGAGTGAAGACGGCAGCGACGTATGGGTGGACGTGCAGCCGCTGGTCAAGCCGGAGACGCTGCACTAACGGCCTGAAAGCGCGGGTGGTTGAGTCGGCTTTCCGGCCTCCTGCCCTTTCTGGCTTCCGCCTGGAAAGCGTTCGCGAATACACCGGGGACATACGACTCATCAAACGATGCAAAGACCGACCTCCAGGCCCTGGCTCAGCCCGGCCACAAGCGTTTTTCTGGTGGTGCTTGCGCTCATCGGCCTGGCCGGCCATCTCGAGAGTTCACCGAACACCGCACTCGACTTCGGCCCTTATGCCGCTGCCTGGTTTGTGCAGAGCCATCCCCTGCTATGCCGGGCCGTCGTGCTCATGGGTCTTCTGCTGTTCATCAGCACAGGCCGCATCGCCTTCAGCGCCCTTGGGACGATCTTTGTCTGTGCGATAACAGCGTACGCGTCGATAACAAAAATCCACTATCTGGGCACAGCCCTGACGCTCGCGGACGTACGCTTTTTTGTCGCTGACCTTAAGGAAAACGTCGTTCTTTTCGAGGCCTATCCAAACCTTGGCGCTCTTCTGGCAGGCGTCCTCCTCGCCGTCTTCACCCTGCTCGCCCTGCTCCTGAAAGCAGAATCCCGCCGCGGACTGAAAACCCGCCTCACAGCAGGCATTGCGCTGTCCGTCATGACCGGCTTGGTGTGGACGGTAGAGGCGAAGCCGGCGAATGCGGGGCCTGCAAACTGGACAGAGTCGAGCACACGGCATTCAGTCAACTCGGCATTCCGCCAACTGGAACACCTACAAGTGACGCCGCACACCGGAATCGGCGATCTGTTAGAGATGTTCCTTTCGGACGCCTCCGTCGACTTCCAGAAGCCACCCCAAACGCTGCAAACGCGCTTCAAGCCCTCCTCACAACACGAAGTCGCAGCAGCAGACAGGCCAGACATATTTGCCGTCCTCGAGGAGAGCACCTTCGACCCCCGCATTCTGGAGAGTTGCAAAGATACAAGACTATGTAACAGCCCCTTTTTCGAAGCTGGGCATGAACATCAGGAATATGGCCCACTGCTCGTTCACACAACCGGAGGAGGAACCTGGCTGTCGGAGTTCACGTTCCTGAGCGGTTTCGACTGGAGAATATTCGGGCCTGGCGGCGCCCGCGCACCACTGAACCTGGCGCCCCGGATGCAAACATCTTTACCGAGACACCTGCAAAGTCTCGGCTACCAGACCATTGCCGTCTATCCAGTCGAGGGCAACTATCTGAACGCTCGCCAAGCTTATCTGCACTACGGTTTCGAGCATTTTCTGGCAACAGAAGAACTCGGCCTGACAAAGGGCTGGCTCTCCACTCGCGACGATCAATTGTTCTCCAAGGCACTGGAGCACCTCGCTACCATCCGAGACGGACGACCTGTGTTCATTTTTCTGCTCACGATCCGGAACCACGGCCCCCACGCAGAAACACGTCAAGCCTTGCCGCCCACGCTGGCACCTGAGCTGGGAAGCTTGCCGCCGCCTCTGGCCGACTATCTGCACCGGATGCGCGAATCGGAACTCGCCATGAAGCAATTGTCTGAACAATGGCTGGCCGAAACGAATCCACGCGTCATTCTCTGGTTCGGCGATCATCAGCCCCTCTTTGCTGCCCGGGCACAAACAAATGGCGACTATGCACGCAAGCACTTCGAGCGGGCGCCGACAAACACGCAACTGAGCTATACAACCTGGTATTCAATGGCATCGAATACCCCGCGCCCGGCCACGGCTCGGCCAACGGAAAGAAGCACTGACATCGCCTACCTCGGCACCCGCCTCCTGGCATTCAGCGGGCTTCCCGCCCGGGCAAGTGATGAAGCAACGGCAACGATCCAGACTATCTGCCCCCAGGGCATCGTACCGTGCGATGACACCAAGGCGGTGTCCGACTATGTGTCCTTTCGCATATGGGACATGCGGGAAATCCAATGAGTCACGGCATATTCCCCTTCTGGCAGGCCCTGCTCAACAATCCCAAACAGATCGGTGCCATCTGGCCAGCCGGGTCATCCCTGACGGCCGCAATGCTGAAAGAGGTATTTGCCGCAGCCCCCGGTCTGGTAATAGAACTAGGCGGAGGAACTGGCATGATCACTCAGGGCCTGTTTGACGCAAGAACCCACTTTTCCGGACTCATGGTGTTCGAGCGTACGCCAAGCTTGGCGAACTGCCTGCAGAACAGATTTCCGGATCTTACGATCCATCCCACCTGCGCCAGCCATGTAGATCAGCTCGACTTGTCCCAACAGGACACGCTGACCCTGGTCTCCTCGCTCCCGTTCCGCTCACTCCCGCCGTGCGACAGGACCCGCCTGGAGATGTCGATCGTCAAGGTCAGTGCCGGCTGTCCTCGTTTCAGGCTCATCCAGTACAGCTATTTCAAGCGCGAACCCTTTCCGAGCCCTGCTGCCAATCTGCGCTGGCGGCAAAAACAAACTGTCATGCGCAACATCCCGCCAGCCACCTTATGGGTCCTGGAAAAAACCTGAGGCTCCCTGCAGGAAAACCTCAATAATGCGGCGGAATCTCGTCGCGCGGGTCGCGCGACTCCGCCGACGGCGCGGAGGACTGCATCTGGTGATAGAACTGCACAAGCTGGCGCTGCAGGGCGTCAATCTGCTCCTGCTGGCGGTGCACCGTCATGTTGAGGGTGTCCACCAGGTCTTCGGTCAGGGCGAGCTTGATCTCGATTTCGGTCAGTCGGGAATCCATGTCGGGCCCTCGGAAAAAAGTTTGCAAGGCCGGATTGTCCCAGTGCATCCAGCCCCCGCCAAGCCCTGCTTTCGCGTGGGTGCTCGACGCCCCCTGCCGGGCAGGCGATAATGGTCGGTTGAAAAGCTGCCAGACGAGCAGCCAGTCCATCCCGGTATTACCCAGAGAAAGCCCCCCAGCATGACCCATTCCCGCAAACAGCTCGAACTCCTCGCCCCGGCCCGCACTGCGGACATCGGCATCGAGGCGGTGAATCACGGCGCAGACGCCGTGTACATCGGCGGCCCCGCCTTCGGTGCCCGTGCCAACGCGGAGAACAGCATTGCCGACATTGAACGCCTGACACGTCACGCCCACCGCTTTGGCGCGCGGGTCTTCGTCACCTGCAACACCATCTTCCACGATGAGGAAGTGGCCGGCGCCGAAACCCTGATCCACCAATTGTACGAAGCCGGCACCGACGCGCTGATCGTTCAGGACATGGGCCTGCTGGAGCTCGACCTGCCGCCGATCCAGCTGCACGCCAGTACGCAAACCGACATCCGCCACCCGGAAAAAGCCCGCTTCCTGCAGGACGTGGGCTTCTCGCAGATCGTGCTGGCCCGGGAGATGACGCTCACCGACATCAGCAAGGTGGCCGCCGCCACCGACTGCGCGCTTGAATTCTTTGTCCACGGCGCCCTCTGCGTGGCGTTCTCGGGCCAGTGCTACATCAGCCACGCCCACACCGGCCGCAGCGCCAACCGGGGCGAATGCTCGCAAGCCTGCCGCCTGCCCTACGATCTCGAGGACAAGGACGGCAAGCTGCTCACCAGCAACCAGCACCTGCTGTCCATGAAAGACAACAACCAGAGCGCCAACTTGCGCGCCCTGGCCGACGCGGGTATCAGCAGCTTCAAGATCGAAGGCCGCTACAAGGACATGGCCTACGTCAAGAACATCACCGCCCATTACCGCCAGCTGCTCGACGGCATCATGGAAGATGCGCCCGAATATTCCCGCACCTCGGCCGGGCGCAGCACCTTCCTGTTCAACCCGGTTGCCGAAAAAACCTTCAACCGGGGCGCCACCGATTACTTTGTGAACGGCCGCACGGCCGACATCGGCGCCTTCGATTCGCCCAAGTTCGTGGGCGAACCGGTGGGCAGCGTGATCCGGGTGGACGGCAAGCAGCGCCGATTCTTCGACACCACCAGCGCGGTCGAGCTGCATAACGGCGACGGCCTCACCTTTTACGACCGCAAGGGCGAACTCGTCGGTCTGCGCGTGAACCGCGCCGAAAAGATCGGCGAGGATTTCCGCATTCACACCGCCGAAACCCTGCCGGCCGACCTCTTCCCCGGCAGCGGCCTGTTTCGCAACCGCGACCAGGAATTCGAGCGCATCCTCGAAAAGAAATCCGCCGAACGCCGCATCGCCGTGGATATTTCGCTCACTGAGACGCCCGCCGGCTTCGCGCTCACGCTCACCGACGAAACCGGCGTTGCCGCCACCGCCGAACTGCCCCACGCCAAAGAGCCCGCCAAGGATTCCGAACGCGCGCTGGCCGGCCTGAAAGAAGGCGTAGCCAAGCTCGGCACCACGATCTTCAGTGCCCGCAAGGTGGATCTGGACATCAGCGCGGCGTGGTTTCTGCCCGCCTCCAGCCTCAACGCCCTGCGCCGCGACGCGGCCGAAAAGCTCGAAGCCGCGCGCCTCGCCACGCTGCCGCGCCTGCCCCGCCGCGCCGCCGTCGAGCCGCCGGTGCCCTACCCGGAAACCGAACTCTCCTACCTCGCCAACGTGCTCAACGACCGCGCCCGCGCCTTTTACCAGCGCCACGGCGTGCAGCTCATCGAGGCCGCCTACGAGGCCAACGAGATGCTCGACGACGCCTCGCTGATGATCACCAAGCACTGCCTGCGCTACAGCTTCAACCTGTGCCCGAAGGAAGTGAAAGGCATCAAGCCGGACCCGATGACCCTCGTCAATGGCAAGGAAAGACTCACCCTCAAGTTCGACTGCAAGCGCTGCGAAATGCACGTCATCGGGCGCATCCGCCAATCGGTCATCGATGCCCCGGCCGTCCCGGTCGTCTTCCACGCCAAAGTGCCCGACGGCTTCCACGCCCCTCACTGACCCCAGCTCATGAAAATCGCGATTGCCATCATCCTGCTGGCCCTGGCCCTCATCGTCGGCCCCGCGGTCTGGACGATAGCCCACACCGACCCGAAGGCCGTGCCCACCACAGGGATGCCCTGGCAGATCGAAACCCTGCCGGGCGGTGAATCCCGTGTCTTCGACCTGACCCTCGGGCGCAGCACCCTGGCCGAGGCCAAGGCCCGCTTCGGCAACGAGATCCAGCTCGCGCTGGTGGCCGAGCCTGACGAAGACGGCAACGTGGAGGGCTATTACGAGAGCGTCACCGCGGGCTTCGTGGCCGGCAAGCTGATCATCACCGCCGAACTGCCCAAGGACGTGATCGAAGGCATGCGCGAGCGTGCCCCGAAAACCGAGTACATGCAGAGCACCACCCGCAAGGCCAAGCTGGCCGATGCCGATCTGGCCGTCGCCCTCGCTGCACCGATCCGCGGCATGGCCTTCATTCCCAGCGCGCAACTGGACGAAACCATCGTCCTCGAACGCTTCGGCCAGCCGTCCGAACGCATCCGCGTCAATGAGCACGTGGAGCACCTGCTCTACCCGGCCAGGGGCCTTGATCTGGTGCTCGACAGCAAGGGCAAGGAGCTCCTGCAATATGTCGCGCCGGCCCGCTTCGAAGCGCTGCGCGCGCCCCTGAAGACCCAGGAACAGGCCAAACCCTAAGCCCGCGCCTGCACCCAGTCGATCATTCCTTCGACGCTCCGGAAGTCATCCGAAGCACGCACTGGCACCCCGCTGCCGCGCTCACCCCACATGCGGGCCAGGGCGTTGCCGGGGCCGATCTCCAGCACCGCATCCGGCTGCATCTCCAGCACGGCGCGCAGGCAGGCATCCCAATCCAGCGGGGTGCTGATCTGGCGGGCCAGGGCGTCCAGCGCTGCGGTGGCGCTGCGGGCCGAACGGCCATCGATCGCGCTGAGTACCGGAAAGGCCAGCCGAGTTAAGCTGCAGGCACCCAGACGCAAGGCAAAGCCCTCCGTCGCGTGTGCCAGCAAGGGCGTATGGGACGGCGTCGCCACCCCCAGACGCACAACCCGGCTCGCCCCCTGTGTTTCTGCCAGCGCCTCGGCCTGCTCCAGTCCGGCCGCCAACCCGCCGAGCACGAAATGATCCGGCCCGTTACGGATCGCCACCGCCAACCCGCAGGCCACGGCGATGGCCTCGACCGCCCCGGCGTGCAGGCCGAGCACCGCCAGCAAACCGGCCGGGCCGCTCACGCATGCATCCATCAGGCGGGCCCGCTCGGCACACAAGGCCACACCCGCCTCGGCAGGAAAGGCGCCCGCTGCCGCGCACGCAGCCATCTCCCCGAGGGAATAGCCGGCCACGCAAACCGGTCGCGGCAGGTGGGGCTGAAGCTGCTGCCACAGGTTCATCTGCAGGGCGAAGATCAATGGCTGTGCGATGCAGTTGGCCTGCAAGTCGCTCGCCACGACATCGCCGCCATGCCAGATCGACGGAATGCTCGTCGCCAGTTGGCCCCCCAGCGCCGGCGACACGCTCGCCCGCAAGCGGGCCAGATGCTCCGGTTGCTGGTTGCCTTGTCCGCTGAAAAGAATGGCCAGGCGCATGAGCAGTCTCAGAGTCCGTCGAGAAAGAGGGTCACCCCGAGCAGGTCGGCGCTGCCGCCGGGGCTCAGGTTACGGGCTACGAAATCGGTGTGGATCCGGCGGGCACGCGGCACCCAGTCTTCCGCCAGCACACCGCCATCGGCCAGAAATGCCCTGGCACTGGCCTGCGCAAAGGCCAGCCCCGCAGGCCCGCCCCGCCACAGTAGATTTGTGTCGTCGAGCGTGGCAACAAGGGCAAACAGGCTGTGGATCGCGGCCAGTTCCGGCTCGCCAGTCACCCGAAGCGCCTCGCGATAGGCCGGCAAACCGACCTCCAGCGCAGCCGGAAAGCCCTCCGCCGCCTCCCGCCGGGCGCCTCCGCAACCATAGCGGCGGGCCAGCACAGCACCATGACTGCTCGCCGCCGGATCGGCCGCGCCGAGGATTTCGCCCCCCCAGCGTTGGCTCACTGCTGCACACACCTCATCGGCAGACAGCCGGACGCCCTCGGCGGCCAGTGCGCCGGCCGCCGCACACAACAAACCAATATTGAAGATTGCGCCCCGGTGGGTGTTGATGCCGCCGGTCGCCAGCAGCATCCCTGCCTCTGCCGCCACGCCCAGTTGACGCAAGGGCTCGAAGGCCGGCCCCGTCATGCCCAGCCGGGTAATCGCCGGAAAATAGTCGCGCAAGGACTGCAGGCTGCGCAGGAAAGTCCGGAAATCCATGTCCTGGTGACTCCCGGAATCCGTCGGACTGACCAGCCCGGGCTTGGGCGACAGGACCACCTCCCGGTAAAGCGCACGGATCGCCAGACTGCCAATCCGGCCGGCCATCGGGCCTGCAGCGGAGGGCAAGGGACGCAAATCTCTCGTCGAGCGCGCAAGGGCATCAGACATGCAGGTGATCCTCCTCAAATTGCGCCAGCACCGCCGACAGCGGCAGCAAACCCACGTCGATACCGCCCTTGACCAGCACCCGGGCGTCCGGCTTGCGCCACCCGGCCGCCAGCTCGCGCCAGGCAACAGCACAACCGTCGGGGAAGCGGACTTCTCCATCGAGCCCGCACGGCAGCATCGCAGCCGTGTCGTCCAGGGCCTGAATACAGGCCAGCGCCTGCGCCACCGAGGCGACGTCGCAAATCAGGTCCACGTCCGAGCCCGCATGGCGATACGTCTCACCGCTCAGCGCTTCCCAGGCGAGGGAGCCGTACACGCCGGCCTCGACCCCGCTGGCCGCCAGCCGGCTCTCCAGCGCGGCCAGCGGTGCAACCAGCTCATTCGCCTGGCCCGCCAGGCAATCGGCGATACGCAGCGCGGCGCGTTCCCGCAGCACATCTTCCCGACGCACCAGGCAGCCAATGCGCCGGCGCCCTTCGCTGGCCGGCAGGGTCAGCCCGAGCAGAACCTCCCCACTGCCGGCCACCTGACGCGCCACCACCAGTGGCCGGGCGCTGCCGACCCAGGCGCCGACACGAGCCGACAGGCCCTCGTCGGCAAGTCCGCAATGAAAACGAAGCAGCGCACCGGGCCGCACCCAGGCGAGATCGTGGCGACGCATGACGCCCTCCTCAGGCCGCCAGCACGGCACTCACCGTGTCGGCAGCCAGACGACGCCCCTGACGCGCCAGCCCGGCGCGCATCCGCCCGTCGACCGCCGCGCCGGCCGCAGCCTGGCCTGCCAGGGCTGCCTCCAGCAAGGCAGCCGAAGGGGTGTCCCAGATGGCCTCGATGGCGCCCATGCGCAGGTAGTTCTCGGCGCCGGGGGCAAAGGTCGGCGAGCTGCCGGCCAGTTCCACCAGGCGCTCGTGGGCGATCTTGGTGACCCGGGCCATGGCCTTCAGATCCATCACCCGCACCTGGGCATCAGCCAGCGCGTAAGTCTTGTCAGCCATCAGCCCGAAGGACAGGAAGCCGCCGCTGACCGCTTCGCCGGTGACCAGGGCGATGCTGACATGCCCCTGCCGACGGGCCAGATCCACGCAGCGGGCCAGATGCGCCAGACTGCCGTTGAGACACAGCAGCTCCTCGGCCCGGGACAAGACCTGGCCCTTGGTATCCACCAGAAAGACGATGGCGCGACCGGGGTGCTGGTCGACGATGTCGAGGATGCGCCCGGCCAGCCCAAGGGCGATGTCATGGCCAATGGCCGCGGCGTCGGTGGTGCCAAGCACGGCAACCGTACCCCGGGCAGTTTGCGCGGTGCCGGCGACGAGCTGACCGGCCACAGCCACGTCGTGCCCGGCCGGGAACAGGCTGTCGAGAATCTCGTTAAGCGTCATGCTGGCAGTCCTTTCTTGAGGGCGACCAGGCTGTCCCGATCGATGAGGGAAACCTGGCGGGGGTCGGGCACGCCGAGGGCGGCCCACACTTCAAGGCCATCGCGCATGCCGGCGAAACGCTGGCGGCGGCGGCTCAGACGCTCCTGTTCAGCACGCAAACCGGCGCTTGACGGCACCGGCTCGTTCCAGCCGGCAAGCAGGTCGATGGCGCCCTGGCGGAAACCGGCCGCGTCGTCCTCCACCAGTTCGGCACAGTCGCCGGTCAGGTAGCGGTGCTTGCCGCCGGTCACGCGCCAGACAAGCGCACGGTCCTTCGAATCGAACTCCTCGACGCCAGCCACGGTTTCGATGACCTCCGGGCCGGACAGGGCCAGCCGCCCCTCCTCCGACATGATGATGGCTGAACACAAGCGCGACACGATGCCCATGCCGCCGAAGGCGCCGCAACTGCCGCCCACCAGGGCCAACACCGGCACGCCGGCAGCGCGGGTGTCGAGCACGGCACGCATGATCTCGGAGATGGCGATCAGCCCGGCATTGGCCTCATGCAGGCGCACGCCGCCAGAGTCGACCATGAAGAGCACCGCAGCAGGCTTCTCGAGTGCGGCCCGACGCAGCAGGCCGACGATCTTGGCGCCATGGATCTCGCCCACCGCACCGCCCATGAACTGGCCTTCCTGGGCGATGACCAGCACCGGCTTGCCGCCGAGGGCGGCCGAACCGATGATCACGCCATCGTCGAAGGCGCCGGGAATGTCGAGGATGGCCAGGTGCGGGCTGGGCTGAGCGACTTCCGGCGGCAGGAATTCGCGGAAGCTGCCGGCATCCAGCACAGCCGCCACCCGGCTGCGGGCGGTGGCCTCGAAGTAGCTGTGGCGCAGCACCAGGTTGGTATAGACGGGCGCGTTCATTGGGCACCTCCGGTGTAGTCGCCAAGGGCCTGGCCCAGGCGCAGGGTGACGACCGCCGGGGTCGCCCCCATGTCGTTGATGGCGATGCGTGTGCCGCCTACCGGGTGGCGGGAGGCGAACTCGGCAATCACGGCTTCCCAGATCTTGCCGAAGCCGCGGGCGGAGGTTTTGACCACCACAGTGCAGGCATCGGCTTCGTCGCCGGGGCGGATCAGGATCTCCAGGTTGCCGGAGCCGACCACGCCGCACAGGGCGGCGCCGGCAGCCGGTTTCACGGGTTGTGCAGCGAAACGGAATTCAAGGTTTTCCATGGCGGTCACCAGTTGCGGAAACGGGCAGGAGGGGCATAGAGGCCGCCCGACCAGCGCACGAGGTCTTTGACGGAACGGGCCGCGAGCAGGTCGCGATTGGCCCGGCGGGGATCGATGCCGAGGTCTTCGGCGCGGCGGATGATGCCGCGCTGGCGCAGCTGCTCGACCATCTTGCGGTCGCGCGCCATACCCACCGGCGTAAAGCCGGCGACGCCGCGGATGGCCTGCTCGCGCTCTTCCGGCGTGCGGCACAGGAGCAGGTTGGCGATGCCTTCCTCGGTGACGATGTGGGTCACGTCGTCGCCATAGATCATGATCGGCGGCAGTTCCATGCCCATGCTTTCCTTCAGCTTCCAGGCATCCAGCTCTTCGACGAAGACCGGCGCCATGTGCTCGCGGAAGGTTTCCACCATCTGCACGACCAGCTTGCGGCCACGGATCGCATCCGGCCCGCCGGCTTCGCGCCCGGCCTTGAGCCAGGCCGGCGAGGCGTGGCGGCGGCCGTGAGGATCGGAACCCATGTTCGGCGCCCCGCCGAAGCCGGTGATGCGACCCATGGTGGCGGTGGAACTGTTGCCGGCCAGGTCGATCTGCAGGGTCGAACCGATGAACATGTCGCAGGCGTAAAGCCCGGCGGTCTGGCTGAAGGCCCGGTTGGAACGCATGCTGCCGTCGGCACCGGTGAAAAAGATGTCCGAGCGGGCGGCAATGTAGTTCTCCATGCCCACTTCGGAGCCGAAGCTGTGGATTGACTCGACGCAGCCGGATTCGATGGCCGGGATCAGCGTCGGGTGCGGGTTCAGCGCCCAGTGGGTGCAGATCTTGCCCTTCAGGCCCAGCTCGGTGGCGTAGGTAGGCAACAGCAACTCGATGGCGGCGGTGTCGAAGCCGATGCCGTGGTTGAGGCGCTTGACCCCGTACTCGGCGTAGATGCCCTTCAGGGCCATCATCGCCATCAGCACCTGCACATCGGTGATCTGCGCCGGATCGCGGGTAAACAGCGGCTCGATGTAGTTCGGCCGCGGTGCGACGACGTAGAAGTCCACCCAGTCGGCCGGCACATCCACGCGCGGAAGCTTGTCCACCAGCTCATTCACCTGGGCGATGACGATGCCGCCCTTGAAAGCCGTGGCCTCGACGATTGCCGGCGTGTCCTCGGTGTTGGGGCCGGTGTAGAGGTTGCCGGCGGCGTCGGCAGACTGGGCGGCGATCAGGCACACGTTCGGGGTCAGATCCACGAAGTAGCGCCCGAACAGTTCCAGATAAGTGTGAATGGCACCGATCTCGATCTGCCGATCCTGCACCAGCCGGGCCAGACGCGCGCCCTGGGGGCCGGAGAAGGAGAAATCGAGCTTGCTGGCAATGCCGCGCTCGAACAGATCGACATGACTCGGCAGGGCCAGCACCGACTGCAGCATGTGCAGGTCGTGGAGGCGTTCCGGGTTGCAGTCGGCGAGGGCTTCGGACAGGAAATCGGCCTGCTTCTGGTTGTTGCCTTCGAGGCACACCCGGTCGCCGGGCTCGATCACCGCTTCGAGCAGTTCGCCGATGCGCGAGGCCGGCACCTGACGGGCGACGCCGAGGCTGGCGGCCCGCTCGATGCGGCGCATGCGGCCCTGGCGACGGGTATCCCAGGCGCCGGGAGAGTGGGGAGCGTTCATGAGGTCTCCTGTGCTGTCTTGGAAAGAGGGGGCCGGATCAACCGACGATGGCCTTGGTGGCAAGGAAGAGGACCGATGGGCCAAGCAGGCAGCCAAGGCCGGTATGGAAGGTGGCGACCAGCGCGCCGTAGGGCACCAGGCGCCGGTCGGTAGCCGCCAGGCCGGCAGACACGCCGCTGACCGTTCCGGCGAGACCGCCGAAGACCATTGCCGAGCGGGGATTGTTGAGCCCCATGAAGCGCGCCAGGGCCGGGGTGAACACCATCACCATGATGGCCTTGATGAGGCCGGTGGCGATGGACAGGGCCATCAGGTCCGAGCTGGCGCCGATGGCGGCGCCGGTGACCGGGCCGACGATGTAGGTCACCGCGCCGGCACCAATGGTGGTCATCGCCACCGCATCGGTGTAACCCATCGACCAGGCCACGCTGGCACCGACGACGAAGGGAATGATGGTGCCCAGCAGCAGGGCCATCACGCCGACCAGGCCGGCTTTCTTGGCTTCATCCACATGCACCTCGAAGGCGGTGGCGACGATGGCAAAGTCGCGCATCATCGCGCCGCCCATCAGGCCGATGCCGGCGAAGATCTTCAGGTCGGCCAGGCCCTTGCTGCCACCGGTCTGGATACCGCCCCAGTAGGCCAGCCCAAGTCCGATCACGATGGCGATGGCCGAGCCATGCACCCGGCCAAAGGTGAGCCGGCGCGACAGGTGGACCGACATCCACATGATGATGCCGACGAAGGCGAAAGCCGCCACGAGGGGGTTTTCGCGCAGGGCGTGTTCAATCATTTCCATGGTCTGTACTCCGTCCGGTCAGGGTTTTTCGGCCACGGTGCCGACTTCCCAGGTCGAATCCTGGTTCTTCGGGCCGGTGCGGTTGATGAGGGCAATCACGCAGGCGCACAGGCCGACGGCGCCAAGTGCAGAGATCAGCGCAACCGGGCCGCCCTTGAGGGCCGCAACCACGTTTTGCTGCGCAGCCATGGCGACTACCACCGGGATATACATGGCCGCCCAGAAGCCGACACCCGCCTCCGTGGTTTCGGGCATCAGGCCGCGCTTGTGGAGATAAACCCGCACGGCGATGAGCAACATCATCGCAATGCCAACGCCACCGACGTTGGCCTTCACGCCGATGAGGTTGCCCAGCAGGTCACCTATATAGACGCCGAGCAGATGGCAGGCGGCCAGGATGGCCGTTCCGTAGATGATCATTTCAATTCCTCCTAATTGTGGATTGACCACGTGGATGGGTTGTGAGGGGCTTCTTGGCGAGCCTTCAACTCATGAAAACATACAATAACTGCGTTTATGTATTCATAAGCTCTGTTTGTGTATACAAGATTAATCTACGTGGACACAAAGTCAAGGGCTTTGTATAGTCAATGCAAAGGAGTCAAAACATGGATGCACTGAACCCCACGCCGGTCCGCCGCTCTGAGCAGCTGGGCGAGGAAATAGAGGAACGTATCGTCACGGGCGTCTATGCCCCGGGGATGCGCCTGGACGAACAGGATCTGGCTGCCGACTTCGGCGTATCGCGCACGCCGATCCGCGAGGCGCTGATCCAGCTGGCCTCCATCGGGCTGGTGGATATTCGCCCGCGGCGCGGCGCAACGGTGCCCGAGATGAGCGCCGACAAGCTGTGCGAGATGTTCGAGGTGATGGCCGAGCTGGAGTCGATGTGCGGACGCCTGGCCGCCCGACGCATCCTGCCGGCCGAGCAGGCCCGCCTGCAGGAAGCCCACCAAGCCTGCGAAGCGGCACGGGATGCGGGCAAGCCTGATCTGTATTACCAGCTCAATGAGGTCTTCCACCGCTGCATCTACGATGCCAGCCACAACAACTTTCTCGCCGAGCAGGCCACCGCGCTGCACCGGCGCCTGCGCCCCTACCGGCGCCTGCAGTTGCGTGTTCGCAACCGGATGGCCTCATCCTTCTCCGAACACGCGGCAATCGTCGAGGCGATCATTGCCGGCAAGGGCGACCAGGCCGCCGAGTTGTTGCGCAGCCACGTAATCGTCCAGGGCGAACGCTTCACCGATCTCGTGGCGACGTTGCGTCAGATGAACAACCCGGCTCCGCTGGAGCCCGCCGAGGCGCTTTGAAAATGCCGCTGCTCAGCTCGCCGGGGGTTACCCCGAACACGCTGCGGAAGGCGGCGATAAAGGCCGAGGTGGATTCGTAACCATGGGCCAGCGCAACGGACGTCACCGCTTCGCCGGCCTCCAGCGCGTCAAGAGATAAAAGTAGGCGCAGACGCTGGCGCCACTCGCCAAAACCCAGGCCGGTTTCCTTTACAAAGAGACGTGCCAGCGTGCGCTCCGAGGCGCCCGCCTGGGCGGCCCAGTCGGCCAGCGTGCGCGCGTCGTCGGGACGCTCCTGCAGCGCGGTACACAACGCCCCGAGGCGCCGGTCCTTGGGCAGCGGCAAGCGAAAGCCGGCCCGGCGCAGGCAGGCCAGCTCGTCCAGCAGAACAGCCACCAGGCGCCCTGCCGCGCCAGCCTCGTCATACTCGACCGGCAACTCGCCGATGCGGCGGATCAGCTCGCGCACCAGCGGGCTCATCTCAAGCACACAGCATTCCCCCGGCAAGGCGCCGGCCGCCGAAGGCGCTACATAAAGGCTGCGCATCTCGGTCTGGCGCCGGTTGACCACCTGGTGAGGCAGATCCGGCGGAATCCATACGGCAAAGCGCGGTGGCGCCACATAGTCGCCTGCAGGCGTCCGCACCCCCAGCACACCGCTGATGGCATAGGACAGCTGGCACCAGGGATGATGATGCTCCTCGGTCCACGACCCCGGGGCCAGGGACTCGTGGCGGTTGTAGAGCGGCCGCGGCAGGCTCGTCAGGCTGGGAATCACGCGTTTGTTCGCTGTACTCATGGCACCTTGTCCGTTTGGCGGCATCTGATGTCGATCCGTCGCTAGAGAGACAGACCGCACCCGCCTACAGTTCGCCCACCACCATAAGAACAAGGATGGACCCTGCCGTGCCCCCCAACGCCCCAGCCCTTTCGCCCTCCATCGCCCGACGCACCCTCAACTGGTTGCACAAGGAATGGTTTCTTGTCGGCATGCTCGGCGCCGTCGTCCTCGCCACGCTACTCCCCGATCTGGGCCGTAGCGGCGGCGTCCTCCACGGCGATGTGCTCACCAACATCGGCATCGCCATCGTCTTCTTCCTGCACGGACTGGGGCTGTCTTTCTCCAGTCTGCGCCAGGGCCTCCTGAGCTGGCGCATCCACGTGGTCGTGCAGGCCATGACCTTCGCGGTCTTCCCGCTGGTATGGCTACTTGCCGATGCCCTGGTCGGACGCTGGCTGCCACGGGATCTGGCGCTCGGCTTCTGCTACCTGTGCGCACTGCCCTCCACCATCTCGTCATCGGTGGCAATGACCGGCCTCGCCCGGGGCAATGTGCCAGCAGCGATCTTCAACGCGACGCTGTCCAGCGTGCTCGGCATCATCCTCACGCCGCTGCTGGTCGCGCTGTTCACCCATGTGGAAGGTCAGGGCCTGCCCTTCGTCGAGACCGTCATCAGCATCGCCAGACTGCTGCTGCTTCCCCTCGTCCTCGGCCAGCTGATGCGTCCCCTGCTCCACGCCTGGCACCACCGCAACAAGCGCCTCACCCACCTGCTCGACCGCTGGGTAATCCTGATGCTGGTCTATTCGGCCTTCTGCGACTCGGTAGCCTCCGGCCTGTGGCGGGACAACGGCGCCGGGGTACTGCTGACGGCGATGATTGGTTCCGGGCTGGTTCTGGCTGTCGTGCTGGTGCTGTCCACCGGGCTCGCCCGGCGCCTTGGTTTCAGTACCGAAGACGAGATCACCACCGTCTTCTGCGGCTCGAAAAAAACCCTCGCCTCCGGCGTACCCATGGCCAAACTCCTGTTCGGTACGAGCCCGGCCATCGGTCTGATCGTGCTGCCAATCATGTTCTATCACCAGATCCAGCTCTTCGTGTGTTCGATGCTGGCCAACCGCTACGCCCGCCGCTCAGAGATCCCGGAGCCCAAAGGCGGTGCGGTCAAGTCATAATGCAGCACTTTCACCCTGCCACGCGCACCCATACATGACCACAGAAACCAAGCTTACCGTCCGTCACTTCGTCACCTACAGCGGCGTCAAGCTGCCGCTGAACCTCATCACGCCGCTGGACGAAGACGACCTGGGCAACCGGATCACCTTCTACCGCGCCTACTACGACGCCGCCGACCACATGACCGCTTGCGAGAAAATCGTCTACGGCGAAGTCGACTCGGCCCACCAATACAGCTACTACCCGAGCGGCGTCCTGCACGAAGCCAGGGTCGTGGCCGTGCCCGAAGAGGAAACCACGCTGATGACTTTCGACGAAGAAGGCACCCTGCTGTCCTCCAAGACCACAGCCAACTGATCCCTCCGGGGGGCATAGCCATGTCGGTGATTCTCGAAGTCGAACACACCACGGTGTATCACTACCGTAACCCGGTCAGCTTCGGCGAGCACAAGATGATGTTCCGGCCGCGTACCAGCCACGACATCCGGGTGGTGGAGTGCGCCCTGGAGGTGAGCCCGGAGGCCGAGATCCGCTGGGTACACGACGTGTTCTCCAACTCGGTCACCTACGTGCGCATTCCGGGCAAGGCCACCGAACTGAAGTTCGTTGCCCGCTTCGTCGTCGAACACACCGACGCGCGCAGCGAGGAGCTCCCGCTGACCCGCGCCGCCGAGGACTATCCCTTCGAGTACGCCATCTCCGAGCGCTACGACCTGCGCCCCTTCATCGAGCCCGCCTACCCGGATCCGGGTGGCGAACTCCGCCTGTGGGCCGACCAGTTCCTCACCCAGGGCCGCCGCCTCAAGACCCGTGGCCTGCTGATCGCCATCGCCGATGGCATCCGCCGGCAATTCACCTACACCTCCCGCTATGTGGAAGGCACCCAGCCGCCGCTGCAGACCCTCGAACTGCGCAGCGGCACCTGCCGCGACTACGCCCTCTTCATGATGGAAGTGGTGCGCCGCCTCGGCTTTGCCGCCCGTTTCGTCTCCGGCTACCTGTACGACCCCGCCCTCGACGGCGGCAACGGCAGCATGGTGGGCTCCGGCTCCACCCACGCCTGGCTGCAGATCTACCTGCCGGGCGCCGGCTGGATGCCCATCGACCCCACCAACAGCCTGTTTGGCGGCGACAACCTGATCCGCGTTGCGCATGTGCGCGACCCGAGCCAGGCCAGCCCGCTCAGCGGCAGCTATATCGGCCAGGACGCCGACTTTGCCGGCATGTCGGTAGACGTCAAGGTACGCAAGCTCGCCGCACTCCCCACCGGGCAACGCGGAAAGGCCTGATAGCTTGGCCGTCCAGTCCATCGAGCGCCGCCGCTGCCTCACCTGCAACCGCTGGGGTGGCGCCCGCATGCCGGGCGCCGAGCCCGACACCATCGAGTACGACGAGAACAACGACCGCGGCCCCTGCCAGGAAGGCCCCTGGCACGGCAACAGTCGCGGCCCGCGCAACGCCTGCGGCCAGTGGGTCAAGTGGATCGCCCTCGAACAAGCCCCGCCACCGCCCGCCGCCAATCCGGAAACACCCGCACCATGAGCACGCCTGCCGACACGCCAGAATTCCTCATCGCCTGCCTGTGCGCCAACTGGTGCGGCACCTGCCGGGATTACCGGGCAGGCTTCGATGCCCTCGCCGCGCGCTTCCCCACCGCCAGCTTCCTGTGGCTGGACGTGGAGGACGAGGCAGACCTGCTGGACGACTACGACGTCGAGAACTTTCCCACCGTGCTCATCCAGCGCGACGAGCACGTGCTGTTCTTCGGCACCATGCTGCCCCACCACGAACTGCTCCAACGCACCGTGGAGAGCTTTCACGCCCAGAGCGTGGACGAGAGCCGACGCTACGCCAACTCCGACCCGCTGCGCCGCAGCTGGCAGGAAGAACGCAACCTGCGCCGCGCCCTGGCCGAACGTGCGGGATAATCCGCACAATAAAAACACCAGAAAAAGAAGGAGACAAACATGGACGACTGCGTTTTCTGCCGCATCGTGCGCGGCGAGCTACCCGCCTCGAAGGTTTACGAGGATGAACACACCCTCGCCTTCCTGAACATCATGGCCGGCAATCCGGGACACACCCTGGTCATCGCCAAGCCCCACCGGGAAAACATCTACACCCTCGAAGACGAACTGGCCGAAGCGGTCATGCGCACCAGCACCCGCATCGCCAGAGCCGTCCGTCAGGCTGCGGGCTGTGAAGGCGTAACGCTCTTCCAGGCCAACGAAGTCGCCGGCGGGCAAACGGTCTTCCACTTCCATCTCCACGTGCTGCCGCGCACCACCGGCGACAGCCTGCCCGGCGTGTGGCCGGCCACCGCTCCCACGCGGACGGAATTGGACGAGATGGCCGAGCGCCTGCGCGCAGCGCTCTGACGTTTCCGACGCCCGCGCCCTCTGCCCCGCAAACCTGACCCCCGCCCCTTCATTCGGGCGGGCGCCCTCCGTTAACGATCAGGCAAACCCCTCACGCCACCACACCCCCGGACACACCTGACCGATCCACATGCCCATTCCCTTCCTCAGCACCGAAGCGCCCTTCGCCATTCTGCTGATGGCCTTGTCCGCTGCGCTTATCCTGCGGCCGCTGATCGCCTGGCGGCGCTCACTGATGAACACCGGCGTGTTCTTCGCCGCCTGCCTGCTCGGCGACCTGCTGGCCGGCCTGCTGGAAGGCCACATGCAGCCGGCGGCCCTGCGCTGGCTGCGCGAAATGGCGATTTTCGGCGAAGGACTGGCGGTAATCCGCTACCTCGGCCTGGCGCTGTTCAACGTGGTGCTGCCGCGCATGCGGGTGCACATTTCCGGCATCCTCGCCGACATCCTGGTGATCATCGGCTACGTAGCGTGGGGCTTTCTGCGCCTCAATCTGGCCGGCATGGAGTTCTCGCACCTGTTCGCTACTTCGGCAGTACTCACCGCCGTGGTGGCCATTTCAATGCAGGACACCCTCGGCAACCTGCTGGGCGGCCTGGCCCTGCAGATGGACAATTCCCTCGAGATCGGCGACTGGATCCAGATGGGGGACATGGCCGGCCGGGTCAGCGACATCCAGTGGCGCTACACCGCCATCGTCACGCGCAGCGGCGAACGGGTCGTCATTCCCAACAGCCACCTGATGAAAAACCGCTACTCGGTACTGTGCAACAAACGCCAGTCGGTCCCCCAGCAACGGCGCAGCATTCCCTTCAACATCGATCTGTCGGTGCCGCCAGCCCGGGTAGGCAGCGCCATCCTGCAGGACATCCAGACCGCCCGCATTCCCAACCTGAGCCTCGATCCTGAGCCCCAGTGCCTGCTCCTCGACTTCGGCCCGGGCTTTGCCCGCTACGCCCTGCGCTACTGGCTGGTGGACCCGGGGCCGGACGAAGTCACCGACTCGGACGTGCGCCACCACGTTCTCGCCGCACTGCAGCGGGAAGGCATCCGCCTGGCCGTCAGCGACCAGACCATACACCTGGTGCAGGAAGGCGAAGCCCACCGGGAGGAAGTCCGCGCCCGCGAACTCAACCGCCGCCTGCAGGCCATTTCGCAGATCGATCTGTTCTCGCGCCTGTCAGAAGCCGAGCAACTGGAACTGGCCCGCCGGCTGGTGAACGCCCCCTTCGCACAGGGCGACATCGTCACCCGCCAGGGCGCCATCGCCCACTGGCTCTACATCATCGTCAGCGGCGAAGCCGAAGCCTGGTGGCAGCCACCCGACGGCGGCCAGCAGCGCCTGCTCGAAAAGCGCGGCCCGGGCAGCCTCTTCGGCGAACTCGGCCTGATGACCGGCGCGCCACGCCGGGCGACCGTCATTGCCACCAGCGACATGGAGGCCTACCGTCTCGACAAGGCCGGCTTCGAACACATCATCCGTGCCCGCCCGGAGCTCGCAGAAGGCATTTCCGCCATCCTCGAGCGCCGTCTCAGCCACTTCCAGGCCCTCGAAACGGGGTATGCTGAAGACAAACCCGGCCACAGTGCCTCCCAGGGCTCCGAAGTTGCCGCCCTGGGCAAAAAAATCCGCGAATTCTTCGGTCTCTGAGCCGATTTACCTATCCTGCCGAAAGCCCGTACCGCCCATGCCTGATTCCCAAACCCTGATTTCCGCCCTTCACGAGGCTCATGAGGTTCGCCGCGACCTTATCGCCCGCCTGCTCAAAGAAAAGACCAACGCCTACCGGCTCTTCCACGGCACCGTCGAAGGCCGTCCCGGCCTGACCGTCGACCGCTATGGCAGCCTGATCCTCGTGCAGAGCTTCCACGGCCCGCTGATGCCCGCCGAACTGGAAGCCCTTGAAGGCTTCTATGCCGAAGCCTGTCCGGGGCTCGACGTGGTTTACAACGACCGCAGCCACGCCAACTCGCGCATCAGCAACGCGCTCCCGCCCGAGCAACTGGCCAAGGCCGAAGCACTGCGCGAATTCACCGAGATGGGTGTGAAATACCGGGTCCAGGCTCGCCATTCCGGGCAGGATCCGTGGCTGTTCCTCGACCTGCGCGCTGCCCGTCGACGCATCATGGCCGAAGCGCCGGGCAAGTCGGTACTGAACACCTTCGCCTACACCTGCGGGCTCGGCATTGCTGCCGCCAAGGCCGGCGCCAAGCATGTGGTCAATGTGGACTTTTCCGAAACCAGCCTGTCCATCGGCAAGGAAAACGCCCGCCTCAACGAGCTGCCGATCCGCGTGCGCTTCGTGAAGAGCGACGCCTTCGCCGCCCTGCGCCAGCTGTCGGGCATCGGCCAGGCGAAGATGGTGCGCGGCAAGCGCATGCCTCCGTTCCCGGTCCTCGAGAAGCACGGCTTCGACGTGGTCTTCCTCGACCCTCCCCGCTACGCCAAGAGCGCCTTTGGGGTGGTGGATCTGGTGAACGACTACTCGGCCCTGTTCAAGCCGGCGCTGCTGTGCACGAATGAAGGCGGTACGCTGGTGTGCTGCAACAACGTCGCCCAGGTGGATCGCCAGGCCTGGGCCGACCAGCTCGAGCGCAGCGCCAAGAAAGCCGGCCGGACCATCCGCGAAATGGGATGGATCACGCCCGAAGCCGACTTCCCGAGCTCCGACGGCAATCCGCCGCTGAAGACCCTGCTGCTGCGGGTGTAAGGGCGACTTGTAGGGGCGACTTCAGTCGCCCGCTTCTTCGCTGATCAACCACCGGATGGGCGAGTGAATTGGCCCCTACAGGGCGTCCGGATCCTGCTCGTCGGCCTTGGCCTGGGCAGCGGCCGCCAGCTTCTCGGCGTAGGCGTCGAGCATCGCCTTGCGGGTGGTCGGGGTTTCCAGGCTGACCCGGCCGATGGCACCGTCACGGTAATCCTGCAGCAGGATCAGTGACGCCTTTTCGATGTCCAGCCCGCCGCCCCTCAACAGGCAACCGCGCCGTCGGGCGATGGCTTCAACCAGCGCCGGGCCGTCCAGGCCTTCCACCGGCACGCCGTAACGCTTGGCGATCAGGGCCGGATAGCGCTCCAGCAGCAGCCCGCCCAGAAAGTTCGCCACTTCCTCGTCGATTACCGCATTGCGGCCGATGGCGTGGCTGGCGGCCAGCGCAAAACCGTCCGCGTCGTGGGTGATTTTCGGCCACATCATGCCCGGGGTGTCGGTGAGGGTCATGGTCGGCGACAGATCCAGCACCTGCTGGCTCTTGGTCACTGCCGGCTCGTCGCCCACCTTGGCCACGCGCTTCTTGAGCAGTGCATTCATCAGCGTGGATTTGCCCACGTTGGGAATGCCCATGATCATCATGCGCAAGGGCTTCAGGCGGTCGGCGCGGTGAGGCGCCAAGGGCTTGCACAGGTTGGGCACCTTGGCCACATCGCCGGGCTTCTTGCACGACAGGGCCACCGCCTTCACGCCCTTCTGGGCGTTGTAGTAGGCCAGCCACTGGGCGGTGACAACCGGATCGGCCAGATCGGCCTTGTTGAGAATCTTCAGACACGGCCGCTGGCGATGGGCGCGCAGGTCGCGAATCATCGGGTTGCTGCTCGCCTCGGGGAGGCGGGCATCGAGCACTTCGATGACGACGTCGATACGCTCCATGCTCTCCGCCGCCTTCTTGCGGGCGGAAGTCATGTGACCGGGGAACCACTGGATGGACATGGGCGTGCTTTGAATCAATGAAAGCCTGCCATTATCAGGGCAAAATGACGGCCCTCGAAGGAAATACCCGGAAAGCCCGCACCATGAGCCACGAAGAAGTCATCGCCGCCACCCGTGAGTGGATCGAAAAGGCCGTTATCGGCCTCAACCTGTGCCCATTCGCCAAGTCGGTCTACGTGAAGAATCAGGTCCGCATCGTGGTCAGCGACGCGCGCCACTTCGACGCCTTTCTGGAGCAGCTCGACGAGGAACTCGAGCTCATCGCCGCCGCCAGCCCGGAAGAAGTGGACACCACGCTGCTGGTGCATCCCAGCCTCTTCCCCGACTTCCTGCTCTTCAATGACGTGCTGGAAATTGCCGACGAAGCCGTCACCGAGCACGAACTGGAAGGTGTCATCCAGATCGCCAGCTTCCACCCGGACTTCCAGTTCGAGGGCACCGAGCCGGACGACATCTCCAACTACACCAACCGCTCGCCCTTCCCGACCCTGCATCTGATCCGCGAAGCCAGCCTCGACAAGGCCGTCGAAGCCTTCCCGGAAGCCGAGATGATCTACGAACGCAACATCGAGACCTTGCAAAAACTCGGCCTCGCCGGCTGGAAAGCCCTTGGCCTCGCCACCTCGAAGAACGATGGCAAAAAAGACTAAGCCCGCGGCCCTGGAGGCCAAACCGGCAGTACATCCGGAGATCCGTCCCGGCCAGTCCATCGAGCTGCTGAAGGAACTCCACATCCTGACCCGCGAGGGCCAGCTCAACCAGGACAGCCGGCGCAAGCTCAAGCAGGTTTACCACCTGTACCAGTTCATCGAGCCGCTGCTCGCCGAAGTACTGGCCGAAACCGGCAGCCTGAGCCTCGCCGACCATGGCGCCGGCAAGTCCTACCTGGGCTTCATCCTCTACGACCTGTTCCTCAAGGCGAAGGATGCCGGTACCGTCTACGGCATCGAAACCCGTGCCGAGCTGGTCGAACGCTCCCGCGTGCTGGCCGAGCAGCTTGATTTTCCGCGCATGCGCTTCCTCGACGTGAGCGTGGAAGAATCCACCCGCTCCGCCGAGTTGCCGGAACGCATCGACGTGGTCACCGCGCTGCACGCCTGCAACACCGCCACCGACGACGCCATCCAGTTCGCCTTCGCCAAGGACGCCCGTTTCCTGGTGCTGGTGCCGTGCTGCCAGGCCGAAGTGGCCAGCGTGCTGCGCCACAACAAGAACGCCAGCTTCGGCCTCACGCCGCTGTCGGAAATCTGGCGCCACCCGATCCACACCCGTGAATTCGGCAGCCAGCTGACCAACGTGCTGCGCTGCCTGCAGCTCGAGGCGCACGGTTACCAGGTCACGGTGACCGAGCTGGTCGGCTGGGAGCATTCGATGAAGAACGAGCTGATCATCGCCCGACGCACCGGCGCTCCCCGCAAGAACGCCATGGAGCGCATCGAGAAGATCCTCGATGAACTCAATCTGAACGAATTGAGGAGCCGCTTCGCATGCTGACTGGCGGGCTCGTGCTGACCGTTGCGGCGCTGGTCGCCGTCGCCCCGCGCCTGCCCCGCCTGCGCCAGCGTTACGACAGCAATGCGCTGAGCCCCATCGCCGGCAAGCCGGACGCCGACCCCGGCGATGAAAACCTCAAGCGCCGCCTTGCCGCGTGGGTGACGGAGGGTGCCGGCAACGGTGCCACCCTGCTGCCCTGGGCCAATCCGACAGTGCCCTGCACGCTGAGCTGCGCCACGGTGATGGCGGATGCCCGCCTGACGGTTCGCCACTTCGGCTATCGCCTAGCCGGCTATCATCAACTGGACGAACGCAGCCGCCTCGGCGGCATCCTGTACCGGATCGGTGTGCAATTGCGTCCGCTGGCCTGGTTCCTGCCCCGCCGCGCCGACGAACCCTGGGACGACGCCTGGCTGGATACGGTGAATGAGACCCGCATCAAAGCCCTCGCCCACTGGCTGCCGCGCCGGCCGACTTTCATCGTTCTCGACCACCCCGCGGCTGGCGTCACCGCACGCATCCTGCAAGCCCTGCGCTTCGCCGAAGACCATGCCGACCAGCCCGTCCGCCTGTTGATCCTCGGCCCGCTTTCGGCGACCGAACTGGCGGCCCTTCCCGGCCAGGCGCCCCGCTCGCTGGACGCCTCTTCTCAGCGGAAGGGATAAGCCCGCATCAAAGCCGGTCGCTCCTGGGGCACAGGTTTGGGCTTCGGCAGAACCGGCACCAAGGGCGGCCGGTGGCGGGGGATGAAGGGCGCCGGATAAATCGCCGCTTGCCGCTCGGCCTCGTCCCGCTGGCTCTGCTGCGCGGCCTCGGCGGCACGCTCCGCCTCGTAGCGACGCTGCCTTTCCCGGCTTTCGGCAGTCTGTCGGTCTTCCAGAACACGCGCCTCACCGACCAGGCGATCGGCACGGGCACGCGCCTCCGCTTCCTCCTCCCGGCTCGTCGGCGGCGGCGTCTCGATCCGCGACACCCGGCTATCCCCCGCGCACGGCCCGTCCGTATAAGTCACCCGTCCGTCCGCCCCGGTGCATTTATTGATCGCCATGGCGGGCAGGGACAGCCCCGCCAGCAGAGCAAGCAGCAGGACCGGAAACCCCCTGCCCACCGGACCATCCCGGCACACTCGCTGACTCATTCAGAACCTCTCCTGCAACGCCCAGCCCCATAGCCAGACCGACCATATAAAAGACTAGGCTGACTCCCGCAAAATTGCGAGCCGGGCCATCCTGCATGGCGCCACGCGAAACAAGGCACGTATCGCCAACGGAAAAACCCCCGACTCCTTGCGGAATCGGGGGTTCTTATCTTGGGGCGACATACCGGGTTCGAACCGGTGACCACTGGAATCACAATCCAGATACAGCATCATTACCGCTGCTTACTGAAGCTTACCAATAAATACTAAACCCTTGTAATAAATGAACTTAACTCTTACTATTCGTCCAGACGTCAGGCGTTTTTTTACTCTAACTTCCCGCCTTCTGCTTACTATCTGCTTTCTGTGGTGAGAACTGGACCATGCCGAAGCTCACGAAGACCAGCGTCGAAGCCGAGAAACCCACCGACAAGGAGCGCTTCGTCTGGGACACCGAACTGAAGGGTTTCGGCCTGAAGGTCTTCCCGACCGGCGCCAAGAGTTTTGTCCTCCAATATCGAACCCCCGAGGGGCGGACACGGCGCTACACCATCGGCAGGCTATCCGACAGCCTGACAACCGACCAAGCGCGCAAGGTCGCAAAGGGATTGCTGGCAGACGTCACCCGCGGTGGCGACCCGCAAGGAGCGGCCAAGGCACGCCGGGAAGCATGGACCGTGGAGCAGTTGCTCGACGCCTACCTGGCGAGCCCTGCGTTCGCGGACAAGGCCGAATCAACCCGCCCCATCGATATCGGCCGGATCAATCACCACCTTCGTCCGCTGCTGGGTAGCCGTTTTGCCGACCAGGTCACCTCGGACGACGTCAAACGCGCCCGCACGGCGATCACCGTGGGCAAAACTGCCGCCCTGGTGAAAACTAAATCGCGCGGGCTCGCAAGGGTGACAGGCGGCGCTGGCACTGCCGACAAGGCTGTTTTGGCTCTCCGTGCTGCCTACACCTGGGCAATCGACCAAGGGCACCTGACCGAAAACCCCGCGGCGCGAGTCAAGGTCGCGCAGTCCGGCGAGCGCGACGTCATCATCGACGACGCCGAGGTCTATGCGCGCCTGTTCGGCACGGTGGAAAAGATGGAGAACGAGAAGCGCATCCGTCCCGCCGTCGCCGACGCCATCCGCCTGATTGCCTTGACCGGTGCCCGCCGTGGCGAGGCGTCTAGGCTCATTTGGGCCTGGGTGGATATGAAGGCCCGACAAATCGTCCTGCCGCCAAAATCGCATAAAACGGGGCACAAAACCGGCAAGGCCCGCATCATCGCCCTACCCGCGGCGGCCTTGGAGATTATCGCGCGGCAACCGGCCGGCGAGCCTGAGGACTACGTCTTCAAGCCGGCAAAGGGTCGCGGCCCGCTGGCGCTCGCAAAGCCTTGGGAGAAAGTCCGTCAAGAAGCGGAATTGCCCCAGAACATTGGCCTTCACGGGCTCAGGCACTCCGTTGGATCGCACATGGCAATGAACGGCGCCTCTCTCAACGAGATCATGGAGATCCTGGGCCACCGCCAGGCATCGACCTCGATGCGCTACATCCACTTTGCAGAAAAGGCCCGGAGCACGCTGGGCGAGCGCGCCGCATCGGTGGCCGTCGCTGGCCTGAAGGGCTCGACCGACAAGGCAGACGTGATCCCGCTTCCGAAGAAGGACTCTGCGGCATGAGGGGGCGCACGCTCTTTAAGCACGGCACCCACGCGTCGCGCCGGGGATACCGAGCACTGCCCACAGCCAAGGACGAGGCCGATTTTCGCCAAAAACTTCCCCGGCTTCAGTCCGAATTAGAGAAGATTATCGATCCGTTTCCTGTGCCCGAGAATGCCCTACGTGCGCTGATGATCGCGATCCTCGTGGCAATGGCTGAAGCTAGGCGGTCCAGCCCCGGACGCGGCCCTGGTGCCGCCAAGGACACCGCATCACGCGTGACCCGAGATGACCGGATCTCCCAGCTCGTGGCCCTGGAGAAAATCGGCGACAACGGGGCTCTGTTGGAGGCCTTGCGAAGCATCGACGACAAAACGTTGGCCGCTGTCGACGCGGAGAGCCTGGCGTTGATCGCGGAGCAGATCAACAAACACGGCAAATTCATTGATGCGCAGGGGCGCGAGCTTCACTTCCCCGCGTCCCTGCGCATTCCGGCGTTCGTTCCCCAAGACCGCCCCCGCGCCACCCTTCCACGAGGTTTCGACGGGCTACGCGAAGAGCTTGCCGCACGAGGCTGCGACATGAACGCTCCGGCCGCGGTCATTGCCAGCATTGAGGCAATGTCTCAGGCCTCGGCAAGTCGCGCTTTACTGATCGAGCATCACCCAGCCAGCGCCCCGCCCGCGTACCTGCCTATGGGCGTTATTGGGCTTCGACAAGCAATCAGCGTTGCATTGAAGAAAGTCGCAGCAGAGAAAGATAGGGCAGGAAACCGAGAAAAACCCTACCAGCTGGATCTCGCGAGGGCGTGCGACACGTTCTACCGTGCTGCAGACACTCGCAACGGTGGTACCGCCTGGGTCTGGGGCGACAAGAAATCCAGACTTGTGGAACTGGCCGCCCTTGTCTTTGAGTTTGCCGGGCTAAAAGCGAAATCGCCCGACCACATCGCGGACATTATTAAGAAATCAAAAAGGGGGAATTAACCCCCTGTGACGTTGGCCTAGCCTATCCGGATCATCTCTCTCCATGCCGCAACCGCGGGAAACAGGAGATCAACAGAGATGACTACCGATATCTACCTCGACCGCGCCCAAGCGGCCGAATACGTCCGGAAGCAAGGCTTGCCGGTCGCAAAAAACACCCTGCAGAAGTTCGCGACGGTCGGCGGCGGCCCCGTTTACCGCCGCTTCGGCCGCCGCGCGGTCTACCTTGCTTCCGACCTTGACGCTTGGATCGCGCGCAAGCTGAGCGCCCCCCGCCAATCGACCAGCGCGGCGGCGTAGGGGGTAATCATGACTCCGGATACCCCCGCCATGGCCGCCGAGCGCCGTGCCGGCAACATGGCTGAAAACACCATCGATGCCATCGCCAGGGCCCGCAACCAGGCCGAGGCCACGGAGAAGCTGCGCGCCCTGCTAATCCTCTCCAGCGGCATGGATTACGGCACCGCGGCCGGCATTGCCGGCAGTCTCGTCGATCCGATTATGCGTGGGCTGGCGTCCATACGCCGAGGGGCTCAATGATGGCCCGCGACAGCTCCACTCCCACCCTCAGGATCCAGTTCCACGGGCCCGTGCATTACGACGCGATCCGCGGGCCATATGGATTCAGCGTCTGCCTGGAAGCGCCCGCAATTTATTGGGGTCGGGAGGGCCGCTGCTACGCATTCCTGCACGACCTCACCGCCGCGGCACTAGCGGCGGTATTGGATGACTGCGCCGCAGCCACCCAATGCCGCCGGCAGCCTTGGGGACGATAGCTCACGCCTCATGTCGTTCACCATCGTGCCCAACCAGGTGTGGGCTGACCGCCGCCTGACCCTCGAACAGCTTCGTGTCCTGGGCGCCCTCCTGTCTTTTTGCACACCAGAAAGCCGTACCTGCTGGCCTCGTCGGCAACTGATCGCTGATCGATCCGGCGTGCACATCGCCAACGTCTCGTCCGCCACAACGGCGCTCGAAGGTCTCGGGTGGATCCTGAAGGATGGAAAAGGTGGCCACTCGAAGGCGACCCGCTACACGATCACAGTCCCCGAAACCATCGCCGATTCGGCAACGGTAGCCGAACAGGCAACGGTAGCCGATTCGGCGAGGGGCATGCGTGTAGCCGATCAGGCAACGGTAGCCCTTTCGGCAACGGTTGCCGATTCGGCTTCTTCAACCCTCGCCGATTCGGCTACACGCAAAGAAGAAACCAGTGAACAAACCAACCTATCTCCCAGAAAGAGGGGTCGCAAGGTGGATGCAACACTGCAGACATTTTTGGAAAGCTGTATCGCCGAGAACAAGCAGGCAATCTCAGGCGACGATCCGATTTTTGATTACGCCCAAAAAGTCGGTATCTCAGAGGAGATGGTTGCAGTTGCTTGGAGCGAGTTCAAAATCAGGGTGTTGGCCGACAAGAAGAAAAAGGACTGGCCAGCCCACTTCCGCGACGCAGTTCGTCGGAATTGGTATGGGCTCTGGTTCCTGAAGGACGGTGAGGATGCCCGGTGGACCACGGCTGGTGAGCAAGCACGGAGGGCTGCAGCATGAACGGCCCCGACCTGCGCAACCTGCCTCCCCAGTCCATCGAGGCCGAGCAAGGCCTGCTTGGCGCGATCCTGACCAACGGCAGTAACGTCCTTGATCGCATCGAAGGCACCGTCAGTGCTTCTGATTTTTACAGAGACGACCATCGCCGAATTTTCAGCGCAGCGAAGGCTCTGCACGACGCCGGCAAGGCGGTTGATATCGTGACCGTCTCTGATGCTTTGACTGCCCGCGGTGAAGCCGCGCAGGCCGGCGGCATCGCGTACCTTGGCGAACTGGGCAACGGTGGCTTCTTTGCTGGCAACGCCCGTCAGTACGCCGCAACGATCCGGGAGCGGGCAATCCTGCGAGGCCTGCAGCAGATCTCCGCCGACACCCTGGACGCCTGCGCTTGTCCTGCAGGCAGAACACCCGCCCAAATCGCCGCAGAGGCCGAGGCCGGCATGCTGTCACTGTTGGACCACAGCGACACCGACCCTGTACGCCTTCAGGACGCCCTTTGCGATGTCCTGGCGGACGTGGAGGAGCGCCGCGAGCGTGGCGGCGATCTAGCGGGCCTCGCCACGGGCTTCCGGCGCTTCGATGAATTGACTGGAGGACTTGAACCGGGGCAACTGGTGATCGTCGCCGCCCGGCCGGCGGTGGGCAAAACAATAATCGGCTGCAACGCCGCCGCCTACGTCGCCGCGGCCGGCGTGCCGGTGCTATTTTTTACGCTGGAAATGGGCCGTCGCGAGATCGCCGCCCGCATCCTGGCCGCCGGGTCCGGGGTGACTGTGCAGGCGATGCGAGCAGGCACAGGGGAGCGCGACCACTGGGACGCCATGACCGCAGCGGCGGCCGCGACCGCGGCGTGGAAGTTGTTCGTGGATGACGCGCAGTCCGTCACCGTCGCATACGTCAGATCCAAGTGCCGTCGCATTCAGCGCGCCCACGGCTTGGGGCTGGTGGTGATCGACTTTTTGCAGCTGATGCACGGCAAGGGGGATAACCGAACACAGGAAATTGGTTCGATCTCCCGCGGACTGAAAGCACTGGCCAAGGAGCTGAAGGTTCCAGTTATCGCGCTCGCCCAACTCAATCGGGGCAGCGAGGCACGGACCGGCGACAAGCGGCCTGTGCTTGCCGACCTGCGCGACTCCGGCGAGATCGAGCAGGATGCGGACATCGTGGCAATGCTTCACCGGGAGTCCCTGCACCGAGCGGCGCCGGAATGGGAAGGCATTGCGGAACTGCTGATCCGCAAGAACCGCAACGGCCCAACCGGGGAATGCCTGTTGAAGCTCGACGGTCCCCTGATGCGCTTCAGCGATTACGAAGGGTCCTACCCGGCGCCTACAGCCGTACCAAAAACGGCGGCCCGAAAGGGGTTTGACGCCTGACGACCATTTCCCGGAAACCCTGCCGCAGCGCGGCTTTGCAGCCCCCGCAACATCACAATATCGAACAAACGAAAGACGCAAAATGAATACCACCTTCCCTCTCCCTCCCGCCGATGAAAAAGCCATCAGCGCCGAAGTCGACGCGCTTGCTGGCGTGTTTGTCGAGACCTTCGGTGCTGCCCCGAACCTCGCGCACCAGGTCGCCGAAACGATAATCGGCGAGTTTCATCAACAAATTCGCGTGCTCGTCGGGGCTCTGGCGGAGGAGCTTGGCTCGCACCTGTACGGGGACGACGACAAGGAAGTTTCCCACTGATGCCGCCGTCGGCAACGAGCCAAGGAAGGATAAATACATGCGAATAATCCACGAAGCCCCGCCGGTCCGACACGCGCAGGCAGAGCTGGTTAAGACCATCGGCCTGCGCCTGAAGGCCTCGCGGGAACTGTGCAATCTGTCCCTGTCCGAAGCGGCGCGCCGGCTTGGCTACGCGAATCCGAGCAAGTTGTCAAAAGTCGAGAATGCCACGGATACGAACTCGGTTCCTATCCGCCTGATCCGCGATGCGGCTCGTGTCTACGAGGTTTCCACCGAATACCTTTTCGGCCTGTCGGACGACTTCGAGGCCGGGGTGCCGCGGGGCATGACGCCCCACTTGCTTGACCAGTGGGACCGCATGCGGTCGCGCGATCTTCAGGCGATCATTGCGTTGCAGAAGAAGATTGAAGCGGCCACGGCTGTGATTCCAGCTATTCAACGAGACGCGCAGGGCGTGATTGACGCGATTTTTCGGCTCGCGGATTTGAACGGGGACGCGTTTCTTGATCTGCAGGGTGGGTCGATTCTCAACGCGGCGGCCGACCGGCTCAAGAAAACGACTGCCGCCGCCCTGGCCGCGGAGCGTCGGCTTCGCCTAAAACTGGCTACACCACCGAGGAAGATAAAATGATAAATAAATACGCAGACTTCACCCGAGAGATCGACGGCCAAGTGATGTTCAACACGGCCGGGTTGATAGCCATCGCTGGCGACGCCGCTCACAGCTGCGAGCCCGGGGCCCGACTGAGGGGGCGGGCGATGTTCGGCGCCCTCTTGGACGCGGCGGCCCGCGGCGGATGGCGTGATCGGGACCTTCTCGAAACCATTTTCGCAAAGGGCGAGCAGTCCGAACGCCTTCGCGACCTGTGCCGCGATGCCGCCGCGTGCATTGCACCCGAGGAGCTGACGAAGGCCATGGCCGCGGCCGGGTTCAATTTTTGACGATCACCCAGAACAAGGAGATTCAAAATGCTTTCCCACTACGAAACCGGCAATTCCTGCGTGGACGTGATCCTTACGTTCGCCGAACTTTTCCGCTCTGGAGCGCTGGCAGTTACCGCCAAGGCGGACCCCATAACCCGCGCGTTCATCGAGGAACTGCTGGACGACGGCATCAAGGCAATCCCGGAGTTTGAACATGTCCGACAAGAAATCACCCCCGGTTAAACCGCGGGCCCGGAAGGTCAAGGCAGCGCCCAAGCGTGGCCGCCCCACCGCCTACCAGGCCGCCCACGCGGAGCAGGCACGTCGGCTTGCTCTTCTGGGTTTCACGGACCTTCAGATGGCCGAGTTCTTCGGAGTCGCCGAATCCACTTTTCACTTATGGAAACAGCGCCATAAGGATTTTTCGGAGTCCATAAGGGCAGGTAAGGCGGTGGCAGATGCGCACGTTGCCGAGGGCCTCTACAAGGCCGCCACGGGCGGGCACACGGTCACCGACACCAAGACCGTCAGCGGCGACGATGGAACTGTGCGGACAACCGAGGTCAGGCAGGTTCCGCCAAGCGTATCGGCAATGATTTTCTGGCTGAAAAACCGCCAGCCCGACAAGTGGCGAGACAAGCAAGACGTCGAATCGTCCGTGACGGTGCAGGGCCCCGATTACGAAAAACTCGGCGAGCTTTTCACGGCCAGGATGGCCGAATCTCGGGCGCGAAACAGACGGATTATGGAGGAGCGTGGCCTGTTGCGCGATGAGGACGACCAATAATGCAAAAACCATCCGGTGATACCTCCAAGCCCAAGCGCGCCGGCATCAGGGCCGTGCGGGCCATGGAGGAGAAGATCAGCGCCCTGGAAGTCGAGCTGGCCCAGTTCAAGCAGCCGCCCGTGACGTACCGAAAGATGCAAGACCGCGTCCGGTTTCTGACGGATGCAAACCTCCGACTTCGGGATGACTTGCAGCGCATTCAGGAGGAATTGAGCACTCTTCGCTTCACCGCCAACCGGTTGCGCGAAGCGACACCGGCAAGCGCCGAGGCGGTCATCGCTCCGCAGATGCTGGCGCGGCTGGTTCGGCTGTGCCACCCCGACAAGCACGACAACAGCCTGGCGAGCAACGAGGCAAGCGCCTGGCTGCTGGGCCAGCGCACCTAGCTACTTGCGCTAGGGGACTGGACCGGAAGAAAACCCGGAAAACGGCAGATTTAATCGAATTTTCGGCCCGCAAAATCAAGCTTTCAAGATTGCGAGGCTGTTGTGATCACCGCCAAAAACGAACACCGTCCGGCCAATCTCGCGATGAGCGGGCGCCCCCTCCACGGCGACACCACCACCGACGGAATCGCTCGTGGGCTGGCCTGCGCCTGCGTCGACACCCTGCGCCAGATCGTCTCCGTGGCCACGCCGGAGGACGTCATCGCGGCCGCCGAGGCCCAAGCGGTTGCCGCGGGCTCTTCGGGCACAGAAGCCGTGCGCGGTGCTCTGCACGCCTGCATCGTCGCCCTTGAGGGGATTCGCCAGGCCATCGCAGAACCCGCCACCCCGGTGATGATCGCCTCCTCCAGCGCCGATTCCGAGGGCGGTGAAGCATGAGCGCACCCAGCCTAACGGAAACGGAACTGAAATCGAACTGGAAGGGGCTTTCTCCGCACCTTCTTGCGCATTTCTTCGAGGTGGACAACGAAAACGGCGTGTGGAAGCGGACGGACAAGACCGATCCGGCGACCGTAGTCGCACCGTTCACGGAGGCGTCCATGGAGATGGCCTTGAACTGGCAAAGCGCCTTCGAGCAGTCTGGACCCGAGACGAAGGCGCCGGCCCTGATGGCGATGCTGCAGTCCGGGGCCTTGCAGCCGATTGTCGATGCCGCCTACATGGGCAGAACGGGTGCCGATGGCGCCGCTGCACAAAAGAAATCCGGTGACTTCCTCAAGCAGTTCGAGGGGCGAACCGGCATCACGTTGCTGAACAGCACGCAGGTTTTCAGCGGCATGGCGCCGGTCAAGTTTCAGGTCGTGGCTGTATTCAAGGCGTGGAGTGACCCGGTCAAAGAGGTAGAAACGCCGGTGGCCAAGCTGATGGAATGGGCCTTGCCCGTGGAGCTATCCAAGGACGGCTCAGTGCTGGCCAGGCTCGCCAAAACCGCCAAGGGCGACATGAATTTCATCGAGGCCCTGATGCCGTCCCGCGCACCGATCCGGATCGCCATGAAATACAAAGGCCGCACCTATTTTCCTCTGGTGATCGAAAGCATTGGCCAGCCACTCAACGCTCCGATTGACCGAAATGGCCGCTTCGTTGAGCAGCTGATCCCCATGACCCTTTGCACCCTGACCGCGCTTGATCGCGGCATCTGGGCCAACTTCAAAACCGCAGCCCTTTGACTGGTCAAGCCGTCCGAAACCGCGCCACCAAGGCTGATCCATGGCGGTGGAAAAGCGGTGCGAAAGTTTCCCGATTTGCGAAAGTTTCTCCCCGCTTCCGCGGAAACCTTCGATCCGCCTCAATCCCGCGCGAACACTGGGGAAACTACGGGAAATTCCCGTAATAACGCGGCCAAAAAGGCGACCAGTGAAAGCTCAGAATGCCCAAGATTCACCGTACATTACCGTAGGTTTCGCAGTGCGCGAAGGGCTGCGAATCGAGCCAAAGCGCATGCCCTGAATTTAAATCAGGGCCGTTTCACCAGCCGTCGACGCAGCCTGGTAGCCCCGACCGGATAAGCCGGCGAATGGAAAGCCGATTCCCCGGGTTCATCGGCCCTTGGCGGTAGCCACTGCGAAACTACCCAAATTCTGGGTGTTTTCGGCTTCCGGAGTCTCGGCCAAGGGGCAGTCTCCGATTTCGGAGAGTGGTTGCGGCCATTCACATCTTGCCGGATAGCGACTTCGGGAAATCCAGCCATTCCCCACCTCGTCCCCGCCGACATTATCGAGACCTCGACTTTCAACGGTTTCGCGCCATGCTCAAACCTGTCCACATTGGATTCGGGGGCTTTATGGGGGCTTTTTACGCCTCTTTGGTCCCTACCACGCCAGCCCTGCAGCAATTCACGACGCGAGGGCTCAAGAAATCGATTCTTTGGGCTCCCGCCCGCATGATTGATGCCGCAGAGGAGATGCTTGCAGCCTGGCAGAAGAACGACACCGACAGTGCGACCACGGCGCCGCCGGAAATGCCTGTTGTTTTGGTCGCCATGGCCAAGGACTACATGCCCACCGGCCGGGACTTCACGCGCCAGATCGCCGACAGCGTGCCGGTGATGATTCCGGGTGATGCGAAGGAACGGCTTTTCGGGCTGCGGGTGGCGGCCGGCGACATTCGGGCGCAGGTCGCTATCTTCTCCCACGACCCCGGTACCGCCAGTTCTATTGCCTCGCAGTTCCTGCTGTACCTGGACACGGTGCACGGTCGGCGCTTCCCGGCGACCTTCACGCATGCCGGCGTGGCCACGGAATGGCCGGTGCAGGTGGAGTCGCCCGACGCCCCCGCGAGCTCCATCCCAACCGATGCGAAGAACCTAACGATGCTGGTCATCGATCTGACCCTGAAGGCCTCGATTCCGCTCTACGACGGCCCAGCCGATGCGGATCCAAACGACGGCCAGGGAACGCCCGGTGATGCCTCTGACCCGTCCGGCTACCCGGTCGTAGTGCAGGTCAATAAATTCTGGAACGACACCCCGTAGAAAGGCGTCGCCCCGGGGAGGCTCGCAACAGACCCGGAAAACGCCCGATTTAATCAAGTTTCGAGCCCCAATAATCGAGTTTTTCAACTCGAAGGCCCCGAAATGTCCGCCACCACCGACAAGAACAACGAATACTCTCCCGCCGACCTCGCTGCGGACGCGCGAACCCTGCGCGCTGATCCGGCATCAATGGCCGCTGCCGACGCCCTGCTGTCCCGCCTGCGCACCAATTTGACCGACATCGGCCCGGTGGCAATTTGCTTCCTCGCCGCTCAACGGCACCCGGGCCGGGTGGTCGATGCGCTTGCGATGCTGGCCGAAGAGTTCGGCGAGCTTTTCGCGAACCTGGCTTTCATCTCCGAGAAGGTGCAGGAAGCCGAAGCCGCCGAGCGTGAGCGCCTGGCGCCCCTCGTAACGGAAGCCGGTCGGCGTGTCCTCGAAGGCACCGAACGGCTCGCGAACCTCCCCGCCGAAATTGCATACGTGGCGGGCATCGCCGGGGCCGCCCGCGCAAAATACGAAACAGCGGGACTTTCGGCCGCCGAGATCACCGGGCTGACGAAGAAACTCGCGGACGAAAACGCCCAGCGCTCCGCGGACCTTCGGGACGAGCAGGCCCGGCTTGCCGCCGAGGTGGAAACCTTGGGCACCTTCCTGCGCACCCGTGATGCGTCGGCCCTGCCCGAGGACTTTGCCCCCCGCCCCGCGGTCCCCGGCATCACCTTCCGGCCGGCGGTCGCAAATGGCTGATTCCCTTCACGACCAAATGGCGGCAGCCGCCCGCCGTCTGCTGGACCTTAGCGGCCCGGCGAATCGCATCGATGGATACGGTGCTCACCAAGTTCCGGCGGCCGAGCGTGTCCAGGCGAAGCAGGCCGAAGCCGAAATCGCGAAGCTGACGCAATTCCTCAAGACCAAAAATCCGGCCCACCTTCCCGCCGGCTTCAAGGTCGTGCAGCCCGCCATCATCGAATCGATTGGCCGCGTCGCAAAAAATTGGAAATGACTTCCCACCGGGTGGCCACCGTACCGCCCGGTACATCACGAGGATCAAGGATGCCCACTACGACGAACAACCACGGCGGCGCCCGCCCCGGCTCCGGCCGCCCTTTGGGCTCAACCAGCTTACGAAGCCGCGCTGCCCGCCACGTAGACGCCGCGGTTGCTGCCCTGGCCGAGGTGGCGGCCGACCCTGCCGCCCCCGCCGAAGCTCGAGTGGGCGCCGCTGTCGCGCTCCTCGACGCCGCACGCCCTCCTGTGAAAGCCTGACATGGCTTCCATCAAAAGCGACGCAGCCGGCTTCCTGCTTGGCGAGCCCGTAAAGAGCCTCACGCGTGCCGGCGGCGGCAAGGCCGAAGTGCTGCTCTCGGGCATCCTGGGCGAGGTACGCACCCTCCGGCAAGCAGTGGTCAGCCCCACGGCCCGAGGAGGTGGCAGCAGGGCGGCTGAGCTCGCGACCATCGCGCGTTTTACTCCGTCCGTACCAACTGGCCGCCTGAAGGGCGAAGCACGCGCAGCGACCACAGCCCAGCCCAACACCGGCCGCCGCTCGTTTGGCCGGGTGGGGGCCGAGGTGGCGCAGCCGGCGCAACGTGACGGCCGCGGGCGATTCATCAAGAAGGCTGCCGGCAACGATGGCGCTGCGGACAGCGAGAGCCCCAGCAGCCCCGCGAGCGCGACGTTTGGCGCCCTTCATGGTCGTGGTGTCGGAATTGCCAGCGCCATCGGCGGAACTGGAATGGAAGAGGCGGATCCAGCGGTAAAGGCGTTCAGCGAGATCGCCCAGCCGCTGGCCCGCGGCTATTCCATGCTCTCCGGCGGCGACAGGGCAGAGCGCCAGAAAACGGGATGGTTCCGGAAGATTTTCGGCGAGCTGCGCATGTTCCGGGCGGAGGAGACAGGCTTCTCGAAGGCGGCCGGCAAGAGCCTGAAGGCTCTCGAGGAGAAGCCGGAGGCGGGTGCGGCTGCCGGCGGTGGGGGCATGCTGGGCACTGTCCTGAACGGCATTAAGACCGCGCTTCCGGGTATCGCTACGGTGCTGGGCGGCCTGGCTGCGGCCATGGCGCCGCTGCTGGCGATGCTGAAGGTCACTCAATGGGCTGCCGACACCACGCACGACAAGGAGCGCGTGGAGGGCATCAAGGAAGGGGCTGCCGCACCCGCGAAGGCGGCGCTGAAGGCGGTCGGCATCGACAAGGATGCAGAGATTGCCAAGGCGCGGGCGGACACGCTTGAAAAGCGCGATGGGGAGTATGCGAAGGAGGCGGCGGCGAAGGCCACGTTTGCGCCATCCGGAATCACACCTGGGACAAAAGAATACGAAGACGCCTTCTATCGGGCGCAGCAAGCCAAGGAAGCCCAGGCCGAGGCCGACAAGAAGAAGGGCTTCATCCAGAAGGGCATCGACAAGGTGAAGTCTGTCGGGCGGGCAGTCTTCGGGAATCGCAACAAGGACGCGATGGTGAAGCAGATGGCGGAATCGGGCATCACTGACCCGAAGGAACAAGCGATGTTCATGGCCCAGCTCGATCACGAGTCGGGCGGCTTCACCAAGATGGAGGAGAGCTTCAACTACAAAAGCGCAGCCCGCCTAATGCAAGTCAGCGGGAGCGCCCGAAAGCAGGGTCAGCCCGCGGTAGAGAAAGCCATGGCGCAGGGGCCTGAAGCCATTGCCGAACTGATGTACGGCGGCCGCATGGGCAACAAGAGCCCGGGGGATGCCTACAACTTCCGGGGGCGTGGCGCTATCCAGCTGACGGGCCGTGAGAATTACGCCCGGGCCGGCAAGGCGCTTGGAATCGATCTTGAGAACCACCCTGAGCTTGCTGCCGAACCTGAAAACTCTGCCAAGGTTGCCGCCTGGTACTGGAGGGACTCGAAACTCGGCGCGGCTGCCAGGATGGGCGACGTTCGCGCCGTCACGAAGAAAATCAATGGCGGCACGAACGGCCTTGATGATCGAACAGCGAAGTATGGGAAGTACCTTTCTGCGGCATCGGCGGGCGCCTTCAGCCCCCCGGTAGCCTTCAGTGCGCCCAAGGCGCCAACTATTCGCGCTCCATCAATTCCCGCTGCTGCCGACACCCAGCCCTTGACCATCCCTCTTTCCTCCACCTCAAAGCCGCAGGTTGTTACCGTTGCTCAGGCTCCGGCGGATGTTGGTCAGGATCTACGCGACCGGCGGATTGCCCACATCGCTACCGGCGGCATAGCAAACAACTGAGTTCCATTCGCCACCCCGGGGCGTCGTACCCGAAGCAACAAGAAGGACATTCCGGGCTAAGGCCGCCGCTTAGGCCGGGGTGTTGTGCAGATTTGCACATCGGTGACGGTGCCCTCAAAACTGAGGACACCTCGGCGGCCTGACGTGCTCGACTTACCGCGGCCACCCAATTTAGGCAGGTGTCGCCGGCCGAAATGACACCTACCGTGTCCGTCCTCGGGCGCCCATGATGTGTGTGTCTACCTCCCTTCCGGGGCCTCACATGCAAAATAAGTGCTTGACCACCAGCGGCGCCCAGGTGCATCATATTTTCGTCGCCGCAAACAACGGTGACGCGGGCTTGGCGGCCCGAGTGTTCAGGCGGACAACCGCCCTCAAGCGGTTTTTTTACGTCCGTCGCATGGTGACGCCTCAATGGGCGGGGCCGTGCGGGAGGGGAAACCCTGCCGGTCCTGAACCCGGTCCGCCAACCCGCACGGTTCCGCTCACCCAGCTTGGCGGCTGGGAAGCGGAGATACAAACCGCTGTTCAGGAGCATCACCATGGCTACCCACGCCCCCAGTGCGCCCGCACTCTGCAGCACCACCCGCCCCAAACACAGCCCCGCCCTTGTCCGCGGACCGCATCGCCGTATCGGCCGTGCCCGTCCTGCTGCACCGTCACCAGTTACCGCCCTGCGCGCCATCGTCATCGAGACGATGGATTACCCGCCCGTGCGTCCGACCAGCGCTGACAGCTTCCTGCCGGCCCCGCTACTCGAAGCCGCACAGCAGGCCCTCGCCGCCGCTGATCGCACTGCGCGCCGTCCTGGCCGCGCTCGCCTCGCCCTGTCCCTGTATCGCGTTGTTCGCCGGCTCGCCGGTCCCGTTGTGTCCTTTCGTCTGACTTTTGCCTGGAGATAATCACCATGACCGCCACCACCATCAAAAACACCAACCTCGCCACCCTGATGAAGACCGTCGAGCTGATCGACCGCCATTCGCAACAGGCCACCGACTCAATCATGGGCCTCGTGCGCACGGCACAAGGCGCCCTTAAGTCTGACGATGCGGCCGGCACTGGCACCGCGATGGACGCGATCATCGGCCTCGCTCGCGATTCCGCGGCAGAGATCAAGGCACAGGCCACGGTGGTAGGTTGCGAGGACACGGACTACGCCTTCTGCCCCTCCCGCAACGCCCCGACCAAGGTTCGCGAGCTGCAGACCGCGGCTAACCTGATGGATCTCTACATCCAAGAAGCTGCGAGCAAGATCGCGGGCGTTGCCGCCGTCACCAAGGCCGCTGCTGGCTCTGGCCAGCTTGAGTCACTGCGCCCGCACCTCGATAGCACCCTGCTGACGATCCACGACATGGCCAGCACCGTGCAGGATCTCGTCAACGGCACAGCGGAAGACGTGGGCAGCAACTATCGCCGCGACGCCGCCTGACACCCGCGGGATGGATCTGTGCGCCTTCAACCGGGCGCACAGCCCCCTGAAACGCTGGAATTGAGAAGGACACCACCATGAGCAAACGACCAACTGCAACGCCCTGCATCGTCGGCCAGCGCTTGAAATCCGCCCGGGAGCTGGCGTGCCTGAGCACGGACGAGGCCGCGCGGCGGCTGGGCATCAAAAGCCCGTCGCGTTTGACCCGCGCCGAGCACTCGAGCTACCCCAAGGGAATCACGCCCCAGCTGCTGGCCGACGCGGCGCGGGTCTATGGTGTCTCCGCTGACTACCTTTTGGGCCGCGCTGACGACTGGGAGGCGAGCGCAGAGCTCCCACCCCCTGCGGATGTGATCCTTGGCGACATGGCGGACTTCAAGCGGCGGCGTGAATCGCTCGTGTCGCGGCTTGATGCGTGTCGCGACGGATCGGCCCCGGCGTTGGCAACGTTTCAGGCGCTCGCCCGGGAGGCGGTAGCCTTTGCCGATGAACTGCTTGCTGTTGGTGGCCACCAGGCGACCGCCCACGCACCCGGGAGCGCCTGACATGAGCCGCCCCAAGAAGACGCCGGTGTGCACCCCAAGCGGGGGAGCCCTGAAGGTCAGCAGGGTGGTGCACATAGATCCCGTCATCGTTGATCGCGACACGACATGCATGATTGTGGGACTCAGCCCGTCGAACATCGCCATGCAGGTGCTGAAGGGCACCTTCCCGGCACCCCGCAAAACGTCGAGCAACCGGATCGGCTGGCTTCTTACCGAGTTGCACGCCTGGGCGCAGGGGTTGCCCCTGTCGGACATCCTGCCACCGCCCAGCGGGCACCCACGGCCCTAGTAACGCGACTCACCACCAGCCCCGGTCACGCGCCGGGGTTCTCATTCATGGGGTGGTATTTTGCCACCCCATGCAATGCCTTCTGGTCGGCAGCATTCACGGCTTCGACCGTACCACCGGTACCCGCCCAGTCGTCGGCGATTATCTTGAGGTGGAAGACTTCGGTTTCGCCGGCGGCAGTGGTGGCACGCCATCGGGCGGTTCTGGAAAGGTCGGAAATCGGGCACATAGCGTAAGCAGCAAAGAACACGAGCCATGATCCTAGGGTACGTGGGGTTTGCGGGCGATGAAGTAGTTCATTCGAATGGGTGTCATTCGGCGAACGAAACTCTTCAGAGGCAAGCCCGCTATCGACAGGTCAAGGTATGCAGTTATCACAACACAAGATGCCATCGCCAAACAAACAACACCGATCAATGAGATGCCCCCCCTGACAGGGGTATGGCGCTACCCATAAAAGATAATTCTTCACGCTAAACATGCAACTTCTTCACTCGTGCGTATAACTTTTGACAGATGTGCGCCTCAAGCTCTGCCAGCACGATGGGGGCCTGAGCGATTAGGAAACGTTTCTCTGTTGCCCACACTCATCAAATTCAACCAACACCGGCAACAAGAATGAGCCAACGCGTCGAACTGCTCCCACCGGAAGCTTACTTTCGCTTCATCGAAAAGATAGCTGAGGGCAATCAAGCCTTTACTCATGCAGCCCTGCTCAGAGTGGGAAAGCAAACGCACCGTTACTACGTCAAGTCCTACCGGGGCCTAGTAAAACCCCTCTTTAACGAGATATCCGGCTTCCTGCTCGCCGCTGAAGCGGGCGTACCGCAAGCAAAAGAAGCAGCCCTAATTGTCCTCCCGGGAGCTCTTCTGGACGGAATCCATCCCAACCAAGGATTTGCCACCCAACCTCATTGGATCTGCTGGGGCACAACTGCTATTGCCAACGCTGACGGCAGTCAGCTGCCTACCGCTAATACTTTTTTCCGCCATGATTTGGCAGCTATCGCCAACGATCTGCGAGCATGGAAGGATTTACCGTCGCTGCTAGCTTTTGATGAGTGGGTTGCAAACGTGGACCGCAACACCGGCAACTTAGTCAGATTGTCTGCCGGAGACTATGCGGTGATAGATCATGGCGGCATTCTGACCGGCCCTGACTGGGTCAGTGAAGTGCTAGCACCCATCGCAAGTTATGGAAACAAAATATGGTCACTACTGCGATGCTTCCAAGGCTTTCCACTGCCAATATCGAGCGGAGCGGTTTATGCGTCACACCGTTTCCCTGACGCGTACTTGGCTGGATCACAGGAAATGTTGTCAATTGGCGCAGAGCTACTAAGCACCGGGGACCTAAAATCCTGCCACATTTTCCTGCGAGACCGCTCGCTGAGTGTGAAACAGCATTTGAAACAGCGTCTCGGTATGCTAGTTTGAATCCATCATGCTTGCCCTAAAAAAACGCCTTGCTGACATATCCAAGTCCACCGGGTTCATTCAGACCGGGGAGAGTTGGCGCATCCAAATCACGCCGGACATCTTCACCGGGGAGCGCCTCAACATAGGTATCGGCGTGCGACTACCTTCCGGTGCTGTCAGGGTAAAGATCATGGAGACTCCTGGACGCCTCACATGTTTTTACGGTGAAGCGGGAGCTGAGAACATCCTATTTGCCGCCAGCCTGTACAGGGATGCAGTGGAGGCTGGCCTTCCATCTCCAGTTACGAACATTTTTGAGGCTGATCGTCAGCCAATCTACAATACAGACACGGACGAAGCCCTAGTCAGCCTCTTTTTCGACCAAGTAAGTGCCGCCAAGATCGAGACCAAGAAGCCGCATACCATTAACTCGGTCAGACGAGAAAAGCTAACAGCTGACATTTATAGGATCATCCGTAAGGCACGGCCAACAGAAGCCGATTCGATCATCCCACAGAGTCCGATGACTATTTTGCAGACGGAGAAGGGAAGCCGCCCGGCGCGAATCCCCATCCAAGGCGAGAGTGCTTTTGCAGGCCTAGAATCGGCCGCGATCAGGACCTCCCACGTGATCCAATTCAACCTGATGAATGCGCTGTTAGATGTCGAGGTTGCTTGCCGCGCGAAGCAAGTTAGCAAGATGGGGATGTTTATCCTCAGGCCAAACACCCAGAACGAGGAGTGGAACACCATGGTCGACAACGCTATCGACCGTGTTCTCTGGCGAGCCCCGAGCAACTGCTATTTTTCAGCGGACTCTGACCATGAAAAACTTGCCGGGAAAATAATCGACTTTGCCTTGGGACAGCGGGCAGCGTAACCGTTTTATAGCTGCACATCCCTAGGCCGCCTCCGGGCGGGCTATGAGGTTGTTCATTCGCATCGGGTGCCGTTTCTGCGAACGAGGCCCCACGTTCCCGGGGCTTCGACGCGTCCCCGAAGGGGGAGCGTTTGGCGCCCCCCCACAAGACCGACGATCTGTAGGTTTGAAAGGGGGTCGCGAATGGCGACACCCTTCGTTCTGACACCAAGAGGGTTTCTGTTGGCAACATTACGTCGCTCAGACGGTCATCCACGCCTCGCCCAACGCCTTCGCCTGCTGTAACACCAACTCCACCGCGCCCTCCTGGAGGTCCGGCGGGTACTTGTACTTGCGCAAGATGCGTTTGACCATCAGGCGCAGCTTGGCCCGCACGCTCTCCCGCTCCGACCAGTCCACCGACAGGTTCTTGCGCAGGTTCTCCGTCAACTCGTGGGCAATCTTCTTGAGGGTTTCGTCGGACAGTTCGCGCACTGCCGATTCGTTATCGGCCAGGGCATCGTAGAAGCGGATCTCGTCCTCCGTCAGGCCCAGTTCCTCGCCCCGGTGGGCGGCTGCGTGGAACTTCTTGGCCATCTCGATCAGTTCCTCAATGACCTGGGCGGTCTCGATGGCGCGGTTCTGGTAGCGCTTGACCACATCCGCCAGGAGCTCAGAGAACTTCTTCTCCTGCACCACGTTGCTTGAGAAGCGGGACTTGATCTCACCTTCCAGCAGGCGCTCCAGCAGTTCCACCGCCAGATTGCGTTCCGGCAGGTTGCGCACCTCGGCCAGGAACTCATCGTCGAGGATGCCGATGTTGGGCTTGTCGAGGCCGACCGCATCGAAGATATCGACGACCTCCTCGGAGACCACGGCAGAGCCGATGATCTGGCGGATGGCCAGCTCTCGCTCTTCGTCCGTTTTTTTCTTCTGAGTCAGGTCGCGCTTGGTGAGAATGATCTTCACGGCCTGGAAGAACGCCACCTCCTCGCGTACGGCCTTGGCTTCGTCCAGCGTGCAGCAGAGCGTGAAGGCCTTGGACATGGCGACGGCCTGGTCGGCGAAGCGCTTCTTGCCCTCCTTGATGCCCAGCACGTGGTTCGCGGCGCCGGCTAGACGCTTATGCCCGGAGGTCAGGAAGTCCGAGTAGTCGAAACCGTGGAGCAGGCCGCGCAGGATGTCGAGCTTCTCTTCCAGCACGGCGTAAGCCTCGGCCGCATCCACCGTCGGGCGCCCCCGTCCCTTGCTGGCGGAGTAGTCCTTGAGGGCGGACTTCAGCTCGTTGGCGATGCCGATGTAGTCCACCACCAAGCCGCCCTGCTTGTCCTTGAAGACCCGGTTCACGCGGGCGATGGCCTGCATGAGGTTGTGTCCCTTCATCGGCTTGTCCACGTACAGGGTGTGCACGCAGGGGGCGTCGAAGCCGGTCAGCCACATGTCGCGGACGATCACTAGACGCAGCGGATCGGCCGGATCCTTGAAGCGCTTCTCCAGGCGCTTCTTGACCTGTTTGCTGTAGAGGTGCGGACGCAGCAAGGCCTTGTCGCTGGCGGAGCCGGTCATCACCACCTTGATGGCGCCCTTTTCGGGGTCGGCGTCGTGCCAGTCGGGGCGCAGGGCGACGATGGCGTTGTAGAGGTGCGCGCAGATGTCGCGGCTCATGGCGACGACCATTGCTTTGCCGGTCTGGGCCTTGCTGCGCTCCTCGAAGTGGGCGACAAGATCGGCGGCAACGCTGGCGATGCGGGGCTCGGCACCGACAATCTTCTCCAGGGCGGCCCACTTGCTCTTGAGGCGGGCCTGCTGGCTTTCTTCCTCGTCCTCGGCAAGCTCGTCCACTTCGTCGTCAATCTGCGGCAACTCCTCGGCCTTCAGGGACAGCTTGGCCAGCCGCGACTCGAAGTAGATCGCCACCGTGGCGCCGTCCTCCTTGGCCTGCTGCATGTCGTAGACGTGGATGTAGTCGCCGAAAACCGCGCGGGTGTCGCGGTCCTCGCTGGACACTGGCGTGCCGGTGAAGGCCACGAAGGTGGCGTTGGGCAGTGCGTCCCGCAGGTGCTGTGCGTAGCCGACTTGGTATTTCTCGTGCCCTGGCTTGCCCTTGAGCTTGGCCTCGAAGCCGTACTGGGTGCGGTGGGCTTCGTCGGCAATGACGACAATGTTGTGCCGGTCGGACAGCTCCGGGAAGACGTCCTCGTCCTCGCCGGGCATGAACTTCTGGATCGTCGCGAAGACGACGCCGCCGGAAGGACGGTTGGCGAGGAGCTTGCGCAGGTCCTGGCGGGTGCCGGCCTGTACCGGCTCCTCGCGCAGCAGGTCCTGGGCCAGGGAGAACACGCCGAAGAGCTGGCCGTCCAGGTCGTTGCGGTCGGTGATGACGACGATGGTCGGGTTTTCCATCGCGGCGTCCTGCATGACCCGCGCGGCGAAGCACGTCATCGTAATGCTCTTACCACTGCCCTGGGTGTGCCAGACGACCCCGCCCTTGTGGCTGCCGCCAGGGCGGGAAGCCGCGATGACCTGCTGGATAGCCGCCCGCACCGCGTGAAACTGGTGGTAGCCGGCGATCTTCTTGACCAGCCCGCCGTCGTCCTCGAAGAGCACGAAGTAGCGCAGGTAGTCGAGAAGCATGGCCGGGGCGAGCACGCCGCGGATCAGGGTTTCCAGCTCGTTGAACTCGCCCAGCGGATCGAGGTTCTCCCCGTCGATGGTGCGCCACTGCATGAAGCGCTCGGCGTCGGCGGACAGCGAGCCCATGCGGGCGTCCGACCCATCGGAGATGACCAGCACCTCGTTGTATTGGAAGAGGTCCGGCGTCTGGGCCTTGTAGGTCTGGATCTGCTCGAAAGCCTTCCAGATGTCGGCGTTCAGGTCCGCTGGATTCTTGAGCTCGATAACGACCAGCGGCAGGCCGTTCACGAAGAGGATGATGTCTGGCCGGCGGGTATGGTGCGGGCCTTTAACGGTGAACTGGTTGATCGCCAGCCACTCGTTCTTCGATGGATCGGCCCAGTCGATCAGGCGGGCGAAGTCGCCGACTGTCTCGCCGTTTCGCTGTACGTCCACCTTCACGCCGGTGACCAGCAACTGGTGGAAGCGGCGGTTGGCCGACAGCAGCGCGGGGATGCCCAGGTCCAGCACCTGCTGCAGCGCGTCTTCACGGGCGGCCGTGGTCAGTTGAGGGTTCAAGCGGGCAATTGCACCGCGAAGACGCTCGACCAAGAGCACTTGCTGAAAGTTCTGGCGTTCCGGGCTGGTGCCATCCGAGGCCAGTTCCGGGCCATAGAGCGGCGTGTAGCCCACGTCGGCCAGCCAGACTAGGGCTTCCTGTTCGAGTTGGTCTTCGGTCAATTCAGATCGTCCTCAAGATGGTCATCCCTCAAGGTTTCAAGCAATTCGAGCTTCAGATCATCCGGGAAGTCATCATCTTCGATGAGAGAGAGCACCACCCGTTGCAGCAAGTCCTTGCCGATGGTGCCCTCCGCCACCGCCACAACGATGTTTTCCATCTGAATCACGAACTGCGGAACGCAGTAGTCGTACCCGTTCAGGGTCAAGAAATAGGCGCCCAAGGTCAGGCTGGCGCGCTTGTTGCCATCGTTGAAGGCGTGGAACTTGTTGATGCCAAAGATCAAATGCGTCAGCTTGGCATCGAACGAGGGGTAATAGTCGTCGTTCTGAATGTGCTGAAGGACGCTTTCCAGCTGGCCCAGATCCTTCAACCCCGCCAGGCCACCTGAATGCTCGATGATCCAGCCATGCACGTCCACCGCATGTCGGATATCGAAGTACAGGGTCAGTTCACTCATGGCTTCAGCGGTCTTTCAGCCGCTTGAGCACTGCCAGCAGCTTCGGGTCGGACAGGCGCTCTTCAAGCGCCTGCGTGCGCTCACCGAGGAAGCGCTCGAAATCAGCCTCTGGCACCGCCTGAACGTAGGCCTCCAACTTCTGGTGCAGCGCCTCGCGAAACCCCAGGTCGCGGCTTGCCATGCGGGTGCGGGCATCCTCGATCAAGGGTTTGAGGAAGGGGCTGGCCGCTGCTTCGGCAAGTAGCCGATCCACTTCAGGAGATTTGAGTTTGCGCCCCAGTTGCGCCGCCTGCTGCTGAATACCGGCTGCCAGCCCGCTTTCAAAGCTGGCCAGGGTCTTCAGCACTTCGGCGTACATGGTGTCGCGCGTGCTATCGCCATCGGCGAGGCGCAGCACCTGCTTGTACTCACGCGCGTTTTCGCAGAAAACCGCTTGGTAGATCTTGTCCGTGAAGACCGCGTACTTGTGGTTCCCCATGTCCACGTGGTCGCGCAGCGCATTGGTGAATTGCTTGCGGTAGCTGTCTTCCATGAAAGCGGAGGGAAGATAGTCCTGATCCCGCTGGTTGATGAAGCGGGTATGCCCGCCTGTGCGTTCGGCTACCACATCCAGCACGATGTCCAGCATCCGGCTGCGAATGGCCTTGGCCCGTTCGCTTTCGGTTACCAGCATGGCGATGTTCAACACCGCCCTGAACGAGAACACCCCTAGTGTGGGAACCTTGGCGCCAATCAAGTCGGCGACATGAATGTCGTCGACTTGAGCTAACTTTAGGATTTTTAATGATTTCCCTTTGAAAATTCGATAGCCGTTCTGTTTGAGTTCAGCCTCGTGGCTGGCGAGGTAGCGGTCGATGGTGCGCTCATCGATGGCCAGCAACTCAGCGACGTGTGACTTGAAGAACAGCGGCTCGCCCTCGATGCGCAAGCCACCCAACGCCAGGTGTTCCTCCAGCTTGCAGAGGGCATAGCGGTTGTTGAGCACATTGCTGCGGGCAACCGCTGACGTAGTCAGATCTTTGCTCATGGGAGTGCGCCTTCCAGTTCGGCCTGTGCTTCCGGCAGGCGAAGTTGGCCGGCGATCAGGCGGGGGAGCAGGGTGTCGCGGAGGGTGGCGAGGGTTTGGGCTTGTCGCTGCCCCTGTTCAATTTTATGGAGCAGCGGCCTAGTCGCCGCTTCGTAGGCTGCTACAACTTGTTCCGCCGGCTTAAGCACTGAAAAGCGTTTGATGTCTGGTGAGCTCAAGCTGGGAAAAACAGAACCAGTAGTCTTGCTGAGAAGACGTTCCAAGCCAAAATTGATGGTCTGGTAGATGAATGAGCGGATACCGCCGTTGCCACGAATGGCACAAACGCCCCGGCCGATGCAGTATTCGCGATCAGCAACTACGCGCCTTCCCGTCGTCGAACCTCGGACGCAAAAGACAAGATCACCTTCACGGGCGAACCTACTTCCCGACACCGTCCATTTCGTTTGCTGTGGGAAATACTCCCCAAACTCAACGGGGCCGTTTATCAATGGATTGCCGCGCCCATCGGTATTGTAGCTATCACCCTTGGGCGACAGACCCATATCTACGGTCGCAATCTCTTCCAATCGGGCAAATCGCCAACCCTTCGGTACTTGCCCAAGCTCCGACTCCTCGAACCCATCCGGAAACAGCGCCGCCGTCGCCTCATCCATCCCTTCCGGGGCGAGCCCTTGCTGCTTGGCACGGACGGGGTCGAAGTCGACGAACCAGGACTTGAACAACGCCTGGGCGATGGCTTCGAGGGTGACATTGGTTTCGCGCAGGAGGGTGATGCGGTCATCCACCATACCTAAGAAGTTCGCGATTTTCGCTTGTTCATGGACAGGTGGAAATAAGACGCCAGCCTCGTGCAAGTGATTCCGGTTCACTCCAGGAACAGCGGCCTTATCGGAGTAGCTAAGAAAGTCCACCGTCTTCAAGAAGTAATGAATGAACTTAGGATCATTACCCTTGAAGTCACGCACATAGAGAGTGGTGTTTAGCGGCCAGAAATCGTTCTCGATGTAAAAGACCTGTCCGATCGTGCCATATCGGCCTGTCACGACCCCGGGACCTTTCACCATTGCCGTGTCGTGCACGTCGCTCACTCCAGACGATGACACCAATGGCACACGCCCCTTGCGACGCTTGGCCTGAGGCAAGTCATAACCGCGCTTAAGCTCTATGACGTCCCCGAGTTTTCCACGAAACCACTCCGCCCCGTAGGTCGGGTTAGCGCAGCGTAACCCGACATCGGTCGTCCGCACGTCGGCCGGTTCCTGTCGGGTTACGTCCTGCGGGCTAACCCGACCTACGGCGGCGGTCGGCGTGGTCATGTCCGGCGGCGTGGGTTCAGAACTCATACCCCAGCCCCCCCAGCTTCTGCCGGATCAACGCATCCAGCTCCGCCCCCTTGGCCATCTGCTCGCCCAACTTCTCGGTTAACTTCTGCATCTTCTCGGCGAAGGCCTCGTCGTCGTCCTCGACCTCCTCGGCACCCACGTAGCGGCCCGGCGTCAGCACGTGGCCGTGTTCGGCGATCTCGGCGAGCTTCACGCTGCGGCAGTAGCCGGGCTGATCGGCGTATTCGCCGCCCTCGCCCCGCCACGCTGCCACAGTGGCAGCGATGCGTTTGATAACCTCATCGGTCAGTTCCGCCTGTACCCGGCTGATCATCTTGCCGAGCTTGCGGGCGTCGACGAACAGCACCTCACCCTGGCGCGCGGCCTTCTTTTTGGCCAGGAACCAAAGACAGGCCGGGATCTGGGTGTTAAAGAAGAGCTGGCCGGGCAGCGCGATCATCACTTCGACAACGTCGGCATCCACCATCGCGGCGCGGATATGGCCTTCATTGTTCTGGCTGGAACTCATGCTGCCGTTGGCGAGCACGATCCCGGCCCGACCGCTCCCGCCGAGGTGGTGGAGCATGTGCTGCAGCCACGCGTAGTTGGCGTTGCCCAGGGGCGGGTCGCCGTACACCCAGCGCGGGTCACCTTCGAGGCTGCCATGCCACCAGTCGCTGATGTTGAAGGGCGGGTTGGCGAGAATGAAGTCGGCCCGCAGGTCGGGGTGCTGATTCTTCGTGAAGGTGTCGCCGGGCTCCTTGCCGAGGTTGTAGTCGATGCCGCGGATGGCGAGGTTCATCGCCGCGAGGCGCCAGGTGGTCGGGTTGGACTCCTGGCCGAAGATCGCCACGTCGCCGAGCTTGCCCCCGTGAGCCTCGATGAACTTCTCGGACTGCACGAACATGCCGCCGGAGCCGCAGCAGGGGTCGTACACCTTGCCGTGGTGCGGGGCGAGCACGGCCACCAGGGTCTTGACGATGCTGGCCGGCGTGTAGAACTGGCCGCCCTTCTTGCCTTCGGCGCTGGCGAACTGGCCGAGGAAGTATTCATAGACCTGGCCGAGCACGTCGCGGGCGGCGCCGGGGTCGTCGCCGAAGCCGATGGTGGACACCAGATCCACCAGCTCGCCGAGCTTGCCGTCGGGCAACTGCGCGCGGCCGTAGCGCTTGTCGAGAATGCCCTTGAGCTTTGGGTTCTCCTGCTCGATGACAGTCAAGGCTTCGTCGATGCGCTTGCCGATGTCGGTCTGCTTGGCTGCAGCACGCAGCGCTTCCCAGCGGGCAGCTTCGGGCACCCAGAAGACGTTGACCTCCTTGTAGTAATCCCGGTCTTCCAGCTCGTCGGCGAGCATGTCGGCGTCGCATTCGTGCAGGAAGTAGTCGTCGGCTTCGTCGGCAAAGCGCTTAGTCAGCTCGACCCGGCGGGCGGCAAAGGTGTCAGAGATGTATTTGAGGAAGATCAGGCCAAGCACCAGGTGCTTGTATTCGGCTGCGTCCATGTTGGCGCGCAGCTTGTCGGCTGTCGCCCAGAGGGTCTTCTTGATGTCGTCGAGCATGCGGGGGAATGCGTACTGCTGCGGTGGTCGGGGCGGCAGAGCACGGCAGCACGACAGACGCGGGGATGGCCCGGATGTCATGCGTACGTCTTCGCCAAACAAAGGTATGCAGGTTACACCGGGACACGACGGGCTGACCACCCGACGAAAGGCGCGGATGCTGGGGTCTTGGGCGAGGCAGAACAACCTCACAGTTTCTGAGTGAACTGCTGCACCCCATTAAGACGAAATCGCCTCGATATTTCTGGAGTGCATCATCGCCCGGCCAGCAGAGATCAAAGACGCTTGGCTCATTCGAAACAAGAACGGCCAGCCCCTTCACCTACTGGATGCTGCGGAATCGCTTTGACGAGGCCAGGGAGGCCGCTGGCGCGACTTTTCAGTTCAGAGACATCCGAGCCAAGGCCGCGACGGATACCGGCGACCTTGGGCATGCGCAGAAATTACTGGGACACACAAAACGAGATATGACCGAACATTACCCTCGAACTCGCAGGGGCGAACGGGTCAAACCACTACGCTAGACCGCAACCTCAGGTCTTGCAGTGGCACTGGATAGTGCTATCTGGCCAGAAGAGCTCTTATGGGCGTCAATAACCCACTTAACAAGAGGACTAGATGCAGCGTCTGACTCAAACGCACGTAGATCATCGGCGAACGTCCGGTAGATAGCGTCGCGCTGCAAAGAACTTAGACCCTGCATCCGCTCTTGGAGTGGCAATGACGAACCACCACTATTGGAACTGAGAAACTCATCAACCCTTTTCATATAACACTCCGAACCCACTCAACCGAATGAACGCTGAAGGCGAGCAACGTACCTTGCATTCAGACTAGCATCAAAATATTGCTTACGCTTGATCCACACGAGACCTTCACTCTTAGTGATGGCTGCCACGTCAATCGGCCCCCCAACAGACTCTGATGGGGACGTAACACGCTCCTTCAAAGACTCGAGACCCAAGAGAGATTCGGCCAAGTGCGCCATTTCTTGAACGCTTAGCGTCTGCAACACGCCAATCAGCGGATGGAAGTTTTGCTCCCAGTTGGCTCTCCTCCACTCCAACTGAAAATTGCTATGGCACTGCTTAGCCACCTCATCTGCTAGATCGCTTGGCACATCAATCCCTTTTGCTGCTAGTGCGTCAAAAATGCCATTGAAAGCCGTCTTCCCCTGCACATCTATGATCGACGCCAGCGATGAACTGAAGCCATCGGTAAACATATCGATCATCGATGTCTGAGCCAGAGGGAGGATAGCTGCGCCGCTAGTATGTGTGATCTGAAAGCTCTTCGCCGTCTCAAAATAAAGCTCGTCACCCACATGACCGTACAGCCTCAACTGCTCGTAGGCTGGAAATATTTGATCTTCGCCATACCCGGCCACCACCAGTCCCGAACTCCCCAAGACGACATCTGGACAAGCATAACGAAGCCTGTGCCCGAGCTCAGCCAAATCTGTCGCATCAATCCCTGCAAGACCGAAAACCTCATCAAGTTGCTTTTGTGCCCGAGCCACCCAAGGCTCGATACTGAGAAGCAATTGGTCCAGAGGCGCTTGTGTCAGTGACGGAGCAACGCCGCGCCCAACAAGTAAGTCACGGATGCGCGCGGCCTCTACCTTCCACAAAGCCCGCTTTACGTCTAGCGAGACAGACTCATCCAGCAAACCCGGTGCCGTGCCACTCGCATCCCGAAAAACTTCTTTGATGGCCAAATCAAATTGTTGATCAACAAAACTAGAACGCAAGTCTGATGGGAATAAGCGCTCGTTCGCAGAAAGAAAGGCAATCAGCGCTGCACTGTAATCACTTACCCGGCTCAAAGCTGCATCTGAAAACTGGCTCCGAAACAACTTCAGAGCGACCTCCCAAGGAAGCGTGTCTATTTGCGCACTACCGTAGATCGTAGCGGCAACAGCCCCATTCCTTGAAAGCTCAAAGATCTTGTTCGCAGTTTTCGAGTATCGAGGATGCTCCCCACCAGAAGTCGTAACGGCACTATCAGCGCCCAACACGATGGCTCGCTTATTGAGGATCAGGACTTCGCTGGTCACTTAGCTCACCCAAAAAGTTATGCAATAGGCAACATTGTATAGACAGACTGGCGAGCCGCGTGAAATGTGGCTTTGTAGAAAGCCGCTTCGCTCACAAAGTTCGGGAAGCGGCTTGTATTCTGGTGGCCAGTCGCGGAATCGAACCACGGACACGCGGATTTTCAATCCTCTGTCCAAGATCAATCACACTATCCAAGAGTCAAAGGCAAGCCCGCCTCAGTCGCCCCGGGTCCGTCACCAACGCATTCCCCGCCCCCTGCCATCGCATGATCTGGGCACTGGCTGAACACCGGACTTAAAATCCGCAGCCGGGATGCCTGCGGGTTCGAGCCCCCCTCCCGGCACCCGGGGGTGCCTATCGCAGCGAATTGTATATCCGCTCAGCAAGCGGACGTTTCATGCCTTCCGCTCGCGGGCAATGGTGAAGCTGTCGTAGTTGTCGATCATCAGCAACATGTCGTTTCTGTGAACGAGGCCCCACGCCCGGCCGGCTTACGACTTCCCCCGGTTTGCACCAAATCGCAAACGTCCGCCAGTTCGTAACCAGCGATCAGGGCCCTGCGACCTTCTCTTTCAGGTAGCTTGTCCGGGCAACAGTCATCTCCGCCTCGCAGCTCAACCGAATGATTTCCCGATCAATTGCACTTACCTCTTCTGCTGCGGCTGTCGCTTTCATTTTGCAGTCGACTTCGCGCTCCTTCAGCCAGATCCGCTGCTCTGAGAGCATGGCCTTTCTAAATTCTGGCGTGGCCGCATTCCAGACAACATTGATCTGATCGTTGGCATCCTTGATTCCGCCCCGGGCCTTCTCTAAGCGGAGCTGCTCCTGCTCCTTCGCCAGCTCTTGTTTTTCCTTGTCCAGTACAGTCTGGCGGGCTCGCTCATCCTCCTGCGCCTTAACCTTTTGGGTCTCGGCTGCATCAATCATCGGCTTGATGAGGTTCGCGGAAATCACTTCAGTCAGAAACGTGATCGGCTTGCTTTGCCTGGCCGACGAGACATAGACCTTCTTTCCATCGTCTGTTGGCTGCGCCGCGTACTCGACTTCATCAGCCACAGACCCCGCCTCGAACTTCACATCAAGTGCTCTGGCATGGCTAGCCATGTCCTCGTAGCCAGCCACCGCCCGCACCTTGTTCGCCACCTCCAGAAGCTCCTGTGGCACGTACGCTTTCAACTCCGCCTCACAGAAGCGCTTTGTGCTGCTTGGGTCCTTCTTCGTCGTCCTCACATCGACGAACGAAATGACGACGCTCCCCAGTAGTGCCCTCAATCTCGATGCGTCCCACTGAAGGCCTCTTGCCTTCGCATTTTCATCGAAGTCTTTCTTCACCTGCTCTTCGATACTCTCCTTCACCAAGGACGTGAGCGTGGACAACGTGGCTTCATCAGCGCAGCTGATTTCCTTTTCCCCACAACCGGCCAGCAGAACCGCACACAGCGCGGGAGCGATAACCCTTTTCATTTGTTACACCTCAGCGTATTGCACCTGTCAACAAGCCATCTTCAGACATGAAGCCCGAAGACGAAACCCAAACGCATAGAATCTCATGCAAGTATCAAGCGCCGCTAGAGTAAAAATTCACCTTTTGAGCTGTACCCGCGACATGGCCAAGTCCGGAGGCGGCATGGCGGCCTCTGATGCCGATGTCTCTTGTTCCAGACTGGACCACTTGCAGAGGCCATCGATCCGACTGGATAGCCCCCTGCCAGCGCACTTGCATGGGGTGCAAGGGGCCCGCTGTTGTATACCTACTGATTCTTTACCCACTGAGCTAGCTTCATCACCCCCTTGGCTAGGCTCATTTCCACATCAGGCACGGCATGAAATCAAGGAAAATAGCCGGCTCTCTCGGCCTGCAGCCGGCGCACTTCAGCACGGAGATTTCGCAACTCGGAGCTGAGGTCATGAACTTGCTGCTCAAGGGCCATGACCTGTTCGAGGTCAGCACGGCGACGCCCCTGGCAGGATGAGCGCTCCGCTGCGATGTCTTTCGCGCAGTTGGCCGCCCCCTCGCCCAATAGTTGCGCACCATTTCCCACGGTGCTCCGGTAGCTCCTGCGCTCGGATGGTTCGCGGTGAATGGGGGCATAAAGGGGCTGAACTGCAGGCGCTGGCGCAACATGGCGCGGCGGCGAGTATCCCGAGCGATGGCAATGGTAATCACCGGTGCGGCGATTGTTGTGACAGCCCTCCGCGTTCAGCCCGCCGCCGTGAGCAATGGCGATAGATGGAAGCGCCGAGAATATCCAGAAGAAGAGTTTGAGCACGAGCTTGACCTTTGAGGCACAACCGACTTGCGGCCGACGTAGCTGCCTTCTGTGCCCATCGGACGTGACTGCGAGGTTCCCCTATTTCTTGGCGTGAAGCTATGACACAGCTCCGCCTCAAATGTGAAAAAGTTCTTTCAGTTTGACCGTCCACATATTTCCGGCGCGCGTCAGCGTCAGGTCACAGGCAAGCCCGCTTCAGTCGCCCCGGGTCCGTCACCAGCGCATTGCCCGCCCCCTGCCATCGCACAATCTGCGCATCCCGCCGGCGCTCCCACTGATCCACGGGGTAGGTCTTCGACCAGGCACACATGAGCTGCTTGTCTTGCTTGCTCAAGCGCAGGTTGTAGGTTTCGGCCATGTAGAGTGTGATCCGGGCCGCCCGTCCGCGGACTTCCGCCCGTGGCTGGGCACGGCGTCCCTTGAAGTCCACAACGGTCTGGCAGGCCCCGTACATGGGCTCCGGATGCGAAGTCCAAGCTGAATAGGGAAAGTTGCTCCGGTCGCCATTTACCTCGCCCACGGCCGGCACCAGATTGACCAGATCCCCTTCTGCAACTTGAAACACCGGGTCGGTGTCAGTGCAGCGCTTTCGCCCGCCGTCCTGCCAGCACTGGCGCTGGTGGCCCAACAGCCAAGCGGGGACCACATGCTCCCACTCAATGCGGCTGGCCCGCTCAAAGCTCTTTCGCGGCCGGTATCCGCAGCCGGCCAGATCAACGGTGCTGCGTGTGTATCGGCAGCCGCAGTAGAAATCCTCTTCCATCCCTTCGAAGACGCTTGGCAGCACTTTCTTTGCGTTGGAGAAATCACGAAAGCCTGTAGCCTTCTTGCCATAGACGAGGGGCGGAAGGCTTGAGGGTGCCGTGTTGGCCGACGGGGGAGCCTTGGCCGACGGGGGAGCCTTGGCCGGCTTAGCCTGGTCGGCGACGGACCTTTCTGTTGTGGTGCGGACCGGTGGGAGATGCGGAGCAGAGGTACATGCAGCCAGCAAGGCGGCAATCAACAAGGGGACATAGAGCATCGGCGCAAGTTTACGCAGTGACCGAGCACCGGGCAACCTTGCTGAGAGCATCACTCCTGGCTTGAGCTTCCTTCTACAGTCGGATATCTTTCAGAAAATACAATTGCATTTTCTTGGATGGCGCACATGCAGAAGACAAGGACCGGGCAGGAGCCCCAGGCGGACAGCACCGTGATTGATATGGGGGCGCCAAAATGCGTGCAGCCCTATGACGGCATGCCGACCTACAGAACCAAGGACGGATCGACAATCCGCGAACTGATGCATCCAACAGTGCATGGAAACCAGGCCCAGAGCCTGGCGCATGCCACCATTCCGACGGGAAAGCGGACCCTCCTGCATCGGCACCACAAGACGGAAGAGCTGTATCACGTCACTGGCGGGCGCGGTCGGATGGCCTTGGGCGAGGACACGTTTCCAGTGAAAACGGGGGATACCATCTGCATTGCGCCCGGAACACCCCATTGCATTGAGACCATCGGCCCGACACCGCTACGCATCCTCTGCTGCTGCTCGCCGGCCTACTCGCACGCGGACACCGAACTGCTCGAGGATGAACCGGAAGTCGACGGGCTGCCGCAGATCGCGAAGTCCTCCAAGCGTCGGACGCCCAACCCTGTGATCTTGGAGAGCTTCAGAGCGCTGCGCAAAAGGCGGGGGCTCAGCCAAGGCCGATTTTGGGGAACCATCCAAGTCACACAGTCCGCAGCGAGTCGGTATGAGTCTGGGCGTGGAATCCCCAAGCCGGCGCTGACCTTGCTCCGGCTCGCCTTCGGCACCCAACGCGAGGCCTTGGCGTTGCTCAAGGATCTGCGCCATGGCTTGCCAGAGAGTCCCGGGCCAACGCAGCAGGCGCTGAAAGCTGCCGCTACGGGTGAGGGCGCGAAGGCCCTGCGCCAGAGCCTTGGATTGACCCAGGCCGTGTTCTGGGGGCGAATAATGACGACCCAATCAGGTGGGGCGAGGTATGAAATGGGACGAGACCTGCCCCGACAGGTGGTCATGCTGATGCAGTTTGTTTTCGGGACAGAGCGGTACGTGACCTCCCTGCTTTCGGCACTCAGAAAAGGGAGCCCGTCGCATGACGTCCCGGCAACGGATCAGCCCGAGCCCGCAGAAGATCAACTGCAGCCGGCGTGAGCATGCCCCGCGCCGCTGCCTCCGACTTCGCCCGCAGCCAGTCGCCCCAGCTGCGATCCGGCAGGATCACCACCGAGCGCTTTTCGTCCCCGGGCTTGTGCATGCGCCCCATGATCGGGTGCCCGTCCGCATTGATCGTCAGCATGGACATGGACCAGGCCGGCAGGCAGTCGTCTTTCACCCGCCGCTCCCAGATTCCCGCAATCCCCATTGGTCGGCCGTCGGCGCGCTCGATCCGCCAGCGAACGGCCTTGCCCGTCTCGTAGCACGGCTCGAAGATGGCGTCGGCGGGAATGATGCAGAGCTGCCCGCGCCTCCACGCATCGCGAAAGGATGGCTTCTCCCCGACGGTCTCCGACCTGGCGTTGTAGGTGGACCGAACAATCTTCGCATCCGTCGCCCATGCCGGCACCAGACCGAAGCAAGCCGGCACCCACAAGCGCGGGGCGAAGTTGGTCACGACGGGGACGGTCAGGCCCGGGTACGCCTCGCCGTAAGAGAAATCCGGAGGGGGAAGGTCGAAGCCCATGAGCTGCTGGCGGGCCGAGGGGACGTAGTTCGAGCACATGCGGCAAGCTTACGACAGACAGCCCACAAACGAGAGTGGTCACCAGGCATGACGCCCGCCACGCTCTTCCATGTCCCACTCAAGGTAGCCGTGCAGGCCAATTCTATGCCCTACAGGCTTGCACTCCCACTCCTGGAGAACCCCCGCACCGTTGTGCTCCTCGTACCCCCGAAGGCGCATCACGTCACCACAAATGGACAGAATCTTGACCTCATAAAGCACGGCTACCGGGTCACCTACCGGCCCGGAGCATCTCCGAAGCTCGAATCGGCTGCCCATCGTGGTCATGTCGCCCGTAAACCGATATTCGGGCCGATTGGCTTCATGGTCGGGGATGGGGCGACCGCCTTTGCGAAGGAGGCGGATGTGGAGGAACACGACAAACACCAAGTGCTATACAAAAATACAGTATAGATCGGTTTCAGGTCGTCTCATACGACACCACCCAAGCATTTTTCTATGCGAGGAACGAGATCGAGGACGCGTGAACGCACCGAAGCCCGCTCGGAGGCGGGCTTCGTGGTGCTTACTATGCGCTTACTGCAGCTTTCGCGCTTACTGCAAACCTGCGCTAAGTGCTTGAATTGTTGGGGCGACATACCGGGTTCGAACCGGTGACCACTGGAATCACAATCCAGTGCTCTACCAACTGAGCTAATGCCGCCACTGCGGGTTATCGACTTGCGTCGCCAACCGTAAAACTTTTGTCAGAGCCTGCCCGACAGGAATCGAACCTGTAACCCCCGGCTTAGAAGGCCGGTGCTCTATCCAGTTGAGCTACGGGCAGATTGCCGCGGGCACGGGATGAAGCCTTGGTCGGGGTGGAGAGATTCGAACTCCCGACATCTTGCTCCCAAAGCAAGCGCGCTACCGGACTGCGCTACACCCCGAGAGCGGCGAATATTACGCACCTATTCGTGACTCGTCAAATAAAATTGGCACAAAAGTTCAGTTTTCTGAAAACCACCGAAGACAGCAAACAATTTTGCGGCCACCGTGTCAATGCACATGGTCAGCCACCGTCGGAACTGCACCAAAAGTACTGCCCGGAACGATAATACGCCCCGATGGTTTTCCGCTCTGCCGCCTCGCTGCTTCGAACAGCAGTTCTTCCCAGCCTGCTCATCACCGGCGGTTTGCGCTCGCCTGATGTTCTGGCGGGGTTGGCCGCAGAGGCCGAAACTGGCGCCCTGCTGCAGGCGGCCCTTCCTTACTTGCTGGGAGGCCTCGGCGGACTTGTCGTCGGTATGCTGTTCGGCGTGCTGCGCCGGCGCCAGCATGACGCAGCGGCCGACGCGCCGCCAGCGACGCCTGCCCCGCTCACCACGCGCTGGCGGGACTTCGTCGAGGTATCGGCCGACTGGCTGTGGGAAACCGATGCCGACCTGCGTTTCATCGCCCTTCCCGGCGCCCCCGCGATACCCAGCATCGCGCCTCAGGCTGCGGTAGGCCTGACCTGGGAGGAAGTCATCATCCCGGAGCTGCCCGCCGATTTCGCGATCGCCCACAGGGACATCCTCGCCCGCCACGGGCTCGTCGCCGTAATCCTGACCCGGCGCAGCCCGAGCGGCGAGACCCGCTACCTGGAACTGCGCGGCCGTCCGATATTCGACGCCGCCGGACGCTTTCAGGGCTACCGCGGCATCGGACGGGAAGTCACCGACAAGGCCCGCCTTACCGATGACCTGGAGCGCAACGAGGAACGCATCCACGCCCTGATCGCCTACAGCACCGACGGCTACTGGGAGCAGGACGCCGACCTGCGCTACACCGCCATCACCGCCAGCTCGGGCCATCTCGCCGACCTCGCCGCCGAAGACTGCATCGGCAGCCGGCGCTGGGACCTGCCGAACGTGGCGCCGACAGCAACGCCGTGGGCCGAACACATCGCCCACCTGCGGCAGATCGAACCCTTTTCGAACTTCATCTTCAAGCGCCTCGACAGCAAGGGCCGAACGATCTGGCTGAGTGAATCCGGCATACCGGTGTTCGACCGGCGCGGCGTATTTGCCGGCTATTGCGGCAGCACCCGCAACGTCACCGGCGAAATCGAGGCCCGCGAGCGCCTGCAGCAGGACGAAGCGCACTTTCGTGCCTTGTTCGACAGGGCCCCGCTGAACATCGGATGCATCTCGGCCGACGACCGCTGGCTGGAGGTCAGCGCTGCGCTCGCCGCTTTCCTCGGCCACCCCGCTGAAAAACTCGCCGGCACGCCGGTCGATGCGATGCTCCAGGCCGAGGATGCGGCAAGTGGCCAGGCCCTGCGAGCCCGCTGCATCGCGGGCGAGGCAGACCATTTCACCCGGGAAGTCCGCTGCCTCGGCGCCGACGGCAGCCTGCAGTGGTGCCGGGAGTCGACCCGACTCATCCCGGGCCACATCGGTTCGCCACCTTGCTTCGTGGTGGTCATTGAGGACGTCTCGACCATCCGCAACACCCTCGACAGCCGCCGGGCCGGCGAGGAGCGCTATCGCCAGCTGTTCGAGCTGTCGCCCGAAGCCACCCTGGTGTGCATCGGCGGCCGCATCCACCTGGTCAATGCCGCCTCGCGCCAGCTCTTTGGCGCAACAGAGCCCCACGCCCTCGACGGAATCGACATGTTGTCCCTCGTCCATCCGGACGACCGGGCCATGGAGGCCGCCCGACTGGCGCAGTTCGAGGCCGCCCCGCATCAACCGGTCCTGCCGCCGCTGCCCCTGCGCTACCAGCGCCTCGACGGCGAATCGATCAGCGCCGAGGCCACTGGCGTACGCATGCGTTTCGAAGGCCGGCCCGCGGTGCTCTACGTACTGCGCGACGTGGCCCGCTGGCTGTCGGCCGAGCAGGTTCTGCGCGAGAGTCGGGCCATGTACCGGGACGTGGTCGAGTCGGTCAACGAGATCCTTTTCCAGACCGACAACGACGGCCGGGTGAGCTTTCTCAACCGGGCCTGGCGCCACACCACCGGCTTCGACAGCCGCCTGTCCATCGGCCAGAACCTGCTCGAATTCGTCGTCGATGAAGACCGGGTGCGCGTCGAGCAACGCCTGCGGGCGATCCGCAATGGCTACGACGAAATCGGCCAGTTCGAATTCCGCCTGCGCACCCAGTCGGACGGGCCGCGCTGGATGGAAGCCACGATTCGCCCGCTGCTCGACACCTACGACCGCGTGGTCGGCAGCTCCGGCACGCTCGACGACATCACGGCCCGCAAGGAAGCCGAGCAGTCGCAGCACAACCTGAACCGCGAGCTCGAAGCCCGTGTACGGGTGCGCACGGCCGAACTGGAAGCCTCCAACCGCGAGCTGGAAGCCTTCTCCTACTCGGTCTCCCACGATCTGCGCGCGCCGCTGCGGGCCATCGACGGCTTTGCCCAGATAGTCTCCGAGGATTACGCACCACGCCTGGACGAAACCGGCCGCGAATACCTCCAGCGCATCCGCGTCGCCACCCAGCGCATGGCCCGCCTCATCGACGACCTTATCGATCTGGCCCGCCTGACCCGCCAGACCATGAAGCGCGAACAGGTAAACCTCAGCCAGATCGTCGAGCAGATCCTTGCCGAACTGCACCAGGAAGACCCCGGGCGCCGCGTAGAAAGCCACGTCGAGCCCGATTTGTTCGCCGCTGCCGACCGGGCGCTGATCCGCGTCGCCCTCGACAACCTGCTGCGCAACGCCTGGAAATTCACCAGCCGCCGGGAAGTGGCCCAGATTCGTTTCCACGCCGAGCTGCGCGACCGCCAGATCGTCTATTGCGTCTCCGACAACGGTGCCGGCTTCGACATGAGCTTCGCCTCCAAGCTGTTCCTGCCCTTCCACCGCCTGCACGGGATCAGCGAATTTGCCGGCACCGGCATCGGTCTGGCCACCGTCCAGCGGGTCATCCAGCGTCATGAAGGACAGGTATGGGCGATGTCCACGCCAGAAGAAGGCGCGAGCTTTTTCTTCACTCTCAGCCACTGAAGCGTTGCGTTGACACAAATCCGTTGCCGCCGTGCAACACTCTGAATACACAAGCCTTGATATAAGTCACAGGAGAAGTTGTGCAGCGCAATATGTCGGTACTTATACGTATGCGTGGCCTCATCCTTGCGGGTTAAAATCCGCCCGACCCCAAACGGCTGACGATCCCGTGACAACGGCAGCACAATAGCCGCACGAATTGCACTCACTCGAGTACTCATCATGAACGAACAGCACTACCTCACGCCTCTCTTCGAGCCCCGCTCCGTGGCCATCATCGGCGCCAGCGAACGCGAGTTCTCCTTGGGCAACATCCTCGTCCGCAACATGCTGGAGGCAGGATTCAAGGGCAAGCTGTTCGCCGTGAACCCCAAGTACGAAACCGTGCTGGGCGTGCCCTGTTACAAGAGCGTCGAGGACATTCCCCAGCGCCTCGACCTGGCCGTGATCACCACCAAGGCCGATCGCGTACCGGCCATCGTCGACGCCTGTGGTCGCGCCGGCACCAAGTCGGTCGTCGTGCTGCCGTCGGGCTTCTCCGACAACGGCCCGCGCGGCAAGATGCTCGAGAAGAACACCGTCGAGAACGCCCGCCGCCACCGCATCCGTTTGCTTGGCCCCAACTGCCTGGGCGTACTGCGCCCCGAACTCGGCCTCAATGCCAGCTTTGCCGACGGCGGTGCCATCAAGGGCTCCATCGGCCTGATCTCCCAGTCCGGCGCCCTCTGTTCGGCGATCCTCGACTGGGCACGGCCGAACAACGTGGGCTTCTCGTCCGTCGTGTCCCTCGGCACCTCGGTGGATGTGGACTTCGGTGAAGTCCTCGAATACATGGTGTCGGACTCCCGCACCGAAAGCATCTTCCTGTACGTCGAAGGCATCAAGGACGCGCGCCGCTTCGTCAGCGCCCTGCGCGCTGCCGCCCGCGTCAAGCCGGTGCTGCTGATCAAGGTCGGTCGCCACCCGGCCGGATCCCAGGCCGCGCTGCTGCACTCCGGTGCCATGGTTGGCGAGGACGCAGTCTTCGATGCCGCCCTGCGGCGTGCCGGCGTCATCCGCCTGTACACCCTCGGCCAGCTGTTCGCCGCCGCCAACGCCCTGTTCTCCCATTTCCGTCCCCGTGGCAACCGCCTCGCCGTGATCACCAACGGTGGCGGGCCGGGCGTGATGGCCGCCGACCGGGCTGCCGACCTGCGCATCCCGATGGCCAAGCTCACCGATGCCACCATCGCCAAGCTCAACGAAATCCTGCCGGCCAACTGGTCGCACACCAACCCGGTGGACATCATTGGCGACGCCGACCCCGAGCGTTACGGCAAGACCATGGAGATCGTGCTGGCCGACGAAAACGTCGAAGGCGTGCTGACCATCCTGTGTCCGCAGGCCATGACCCGCCCGACCGAAGTCGCCCAGAGGGTCATCGAGATCGAGCGCACCGCCGACAAGCCGGTATTTACCTGCTGGATGGGTGAAGAGCAGGTCCGCGAAGGGCGCAAGCTCTTCGAAGCGGCCGGCATCCCCACCTTCCGCACCACCGAGCCCGCCGTCGAGCTGTTCGGCCACATCTCCGCCTACTACCGCAACCAGAAGCTGCTGGTGCAGACGCCCGCATCCCTGTCGTCCGACCTCAACCCCCCGTCGGTCGAAAGCGCCCGCCTGGTCATCGAAACGGCCCTCTCCGAGCGCCGCAAGAACCTCAACGAGATGGAATCCAAGGCCCTGCTGGCGGCCTTCCGGATTCCCATCGCGCAAACCGTGGTGGCCCGCTCCGCCACCGAAGCCATGGTGCTCGCCGAAGAACTCGGCCTGCCGGTGGCCATGAAGATCGACTCCCCGTCCATCACCCACAAGGCCGACACCGGCGGCGTGCGCCTCAACCTGCGCGGGCTGGCTGCAGTACGTTCGGCCTACCAGGAAATCCTGGAAGAGGTGAAGAAGAAGCGCCCCGATGCCATCATCAACGGCGTTGCCATCGAGCCGATGGTCATCAAGCCCTACGGCCGCGAACTGATGGTCGGTGCCTTCCGTGATCCGGTCTTCGGCCCGGTGATCACCTTCGGCGAGGGCGGTGCCCACGTCGAAATCCAGGCCGACCGCGCCGTCGCCCTGCCGCCGCTGAACAACTTTCTGGTGCAGGACCTGATCAAGTCCACCCGCGTGGCGACCCTCCTCGGCGAATATCGCAACATGCCGCCGATCAACATGGAGTCGCTGGAGTTCGTGCTGCTGCGCATCTCCGAAATGGTCTGCGAGCTGCCGTGGATTCGCGAGATGGACATCAACCCGCTGATCGTGGACGAGAACGGCGCCGTTGCCGTGGATGCCCGCATCACGGTGGACAACATTGCCCCGACCGCCGACCGCTATGACCACATGGCGATCCATCCCTACCCGTCCCACCTCATCACCAAGATCTCCATGCCCGAAGGCGAGATCCTGGTGCGCCCGATCAAGCCGGAAGACGCCGAACTCGAAATCGAGTTCGTGCGCAAGCTATCGCCCGAGACCAAGTACCTGCGCTTCATGAACACCATGCGCGAGCTACCGCCCGCCATGGTCGCGCGCCTGACGCAGATCGACTACGACCGGGAAATGGCCTTCCTCGCCATCATTGAAGAAGACGGGGTCGAGGTTGAAATCGGGGTGGCCCGCTATGCTGTCAATCCGGACGGCGAATCCTGCGAGTTCGCCATCGTTGTCGCCGAGGACTGGCAGCACCGCGGCCTCGCCCGCCGGCTGATGGGCGTGCTCATCGAAACCGCCCGCGACCGTGGTCTGCACAGCATGAACGGGCTGTTCCTGTCGAACAATGACCGCATGCTCAAGTTCGTCCAGAGCCTCGGTTTCGTTCTGCACAACGATCCGGAAGACAACACCGTCAAGCACGGCATCCTGACGCTGCAAGGCTGATGGCGGAGCCAGTTCGCTGCGCCTGGTGCGGGGCAGACGCCCTGTACCAGGCCTACCACGACACCGAGTGGGGCGTGCCGCTCCATGACGACCGGGCGCTTTTCGAGCTGCTCACCCTCGAAGGCGCCCAGGCCGGGCTGTCGTGGATCACCGTACTGAAGAAGCGCGACAACTACCGCGCCGCTTTTGCCAACTTCGACCCGGCCGTGGTTGCGCGCTTCACCGAAGCGGACCAGGCCACCCTCATGCTCAACCCGGGGATCGTCCGCAACCGCCTGAAGATATCTTCAACCATCGGCAACGCCCGCGCCTTTCTGGCCGTGCAGGCCGAGTTCGGCAGCTTCGACGCATACCTGTGGCGCTTCGTCGATGGCCGGCCCATCCAGAACACCCTCGCCAGCCTCAGGGATGCCCAGGCCAGCACCCCGCTGTCCGACGCCCTGAGCAAAGACCTCAAGAAGCGCGGTTTCCGCTTCGTCGGCAGCACCATCTGCTACGCCTTCATGCAGGCTGCCGGCCTGGTGAACGATCACACCACCGACTGTTTCCGCCATGGCGAGGTCGCCGCGCTATCATCGCGCCCTCTGTAATCCTGCCTTATCCGGAAATATGACTGACCAGATCGAAATGGCCGAGCTTCACGGCCAGCCCGTCATCAAGCTGCAAACGCCCGATGGCGCCGTCGCCCTCATCAGCCTGTTCGGCGCCCAGGTGCTGTCGTGGACCCCCGCCGGTGGCCAGGACCGCCTCTATCTCAGCCCCAAGGCCGTGTTCGACGGCGAAACGGCCATCCGCGGCGGCGTACCGGTGTGCTTCCCCCAGTTTGCCGAACTCGGCACGCTGCCCAAGCACGGCTTTGCCCGAAAGCAGTTGTGGGCGGTCGCCAATACCCGCCCGGGGAAGGACTTCACCCTCGTCACCTTGCGCCTGCAGGACAACGAAGACACCCGCGCCCTGTGGCCGCACGCCTTCGCCGCCGAGATGAGCATCGCCATCGGCGGCGGGCGCCTGGACATCGAATTCGAAGTGGAAAACACGGGCGACACGCCGTTCAGCTTCACCGCCGCCCTGCACACCTACCTGAAGGTCAAGGAAGTGGAAGCCGTGCGCATTGCTGGCCTGCACGGCCTGGAATACCGCGACAGCGCCGACGGCGACACGCAGAAGCTGGAAATGGGTGCCGAGCTGGTGATCGAAGAAGAAGTGGACCGCATCTACCACGGCATGCCTCCTGCCCTGCTGGTCCATGAAGACCATCGGACGCTGGGCATCCACGCCGAAAACATGCCGGACGTGGTGATCTGGAACCCGTGGGAACACAAATGCCTGGATCTGGCCGACATGCCCGCCGACGGCTTCCGTCACATGCTCTGTGTGGAAGCCGCCGCCGTGCGTGAGCCGGTGGAACTGCCTGCCGGCGAATCCTGGTGGGGCCGGCAGTCTCTCGTCGCGATGTAAGCCTGCGAGCTTAGTTGGCCGCCGCCCGCACGGTGTCGGCCACATTGCGACCATTCACCCGCACCACCGCCAGGGTGTGACCGGAACCATCGACCTCGACCGGATCCACCGTCAGGTTCCCTGAATCCAGCGCCCGTTGCAGGCGCTGGGTAGCATGCTCCGAAGTCATCCCCGGCTCCTTCACGTCCAGGCCCTGCACCCGGATCTTGCGACCACTCTGGTAGAAGGTCGCGCCATCCATCGCATAGGCCCGGGCCAGACCGCGCCCCGGACGTGCCGACTGCGGCTGTTGAACGGCAGGCGCAGGCTGGACGGGGCTGGCAATCGCAGGCGCTGACGGCGAGGAAGCTGCCACCACTGGCGGCGCGCTCGGGGCGGGAGCCGGAGGCGCCACATGCACCGCTTCCGGCGTACGCGTCGCTGAAAGCGCCGCAGCAGAAGCCGCAGCGGCCTCGGCGCCCGACAATCCGGCAGTCGAGGCGGCAAGCGGGACCAGCACACGGGGTGTCACCTTGGGCAGTTCCGTCGTCGGCCGCAGCGCAACGGGCGCTGGCGGGGTCGGGACAGCCGCAGCGGGCGCCGGAACAACCGGACGAGGCTGAACCGACGGAGCCTGGACCGGCGGCGGAATCACCAGCGCCTGACGCGCAGCGGCTTGCCGCACCGGTGGCGAACTCGGCACAAAGGCCTCCCGGCCGATGGGCACAAAGGCTTCGCGACCAACCGGTTTTTGCACCTGGCGGGGCGTCTCGCGAACGGGAGGCGCCACCGCCTCAACCTGGTGCCGCCCCTTTTTGCCTGGCCGTTCAGGCTGAACTTCTTCCGCGCGGCCCCGATGGTGTTTTGAAGCGCGTCCTTTGCCGGGAACCTCCTTGGCGACCGGTACAGCCTTGCCGGAACGGCCTTTCTCGGCCCGGGCTGGGCCGTGCGTCTTGCCGACGCGAGCCTCTGCCCTTGCGGAAAGCACCTTCGCCTTGGGCTGCGCTTTCATGGGGGCAACAGGCTTGGCTGCCTTGCCCCGGGCGACCGTGGCTTTGGGAGCCGCCTTGGCGACAGATCTGGAGGCTGACTTGGCAACCGGCCTGGAGGGCGGTGCGGCCTTGCGGGCTGGCTCATGGTGGGCCGGCTTGTGATGAGCGGCAGAGGCATCGCCTCCAACCATCATCAAGCCAAAGGCCACCGCCGCCAGCGTGGCGAAAACGGGATTCATGCGATGTTATCTCCTGCTGGGCCGGACTCGCCGCCAAGGGCGGTCCGGCTGGATGTGCGCGTAAGGGAAGAGCTCGCGACACGGACAATTCGTTGATTTTACCGGAAAGCGGTCGGGCAACGGGCTTGCAGGGAGAGCAACGTTTCTGCACCATGAGCCTTTTTGCGCGCCAGCCCGTCCATGCTTCTGCCGATCGAACAACGCATTGCCGCCGAATTAGGTGTACAGCCCCGCCAGGTTTCTGCGGCGGTCCAGCTTCTGGACGAAGGCGCAACGGTGCCCTTTATTTCCCGCTACCGCAAGGAAGTCACCGGCGCCCTTGACGACACCCAACTGCGCAACCTCGAGGAGCGCCTCGGCTACCTGCGCGAACTCGAAGAACGCCGTGCCGCCGTGATTGCCAGCATCCACGAACAAGGCAAGCTCGACCCGGCGCTCCGCGACGCCATCGAAAACGCCGAAACCAAACAGCGCCTCGAAGACCTTTACCTGCCCTTCAAGCAAAAGCGCCGCACCAAGGCCCAGATCGCCCGCGAAGCCGGCATCGGGCCGCTGGCCGATGCCCTGCTGGCCGACCCGGGCCTCGCGCCCGACACCGAAGCCGCCCGCTACATCAACGCGGATGCCGGCTTTGCCGACACCAAGGCCGTGCTCGACGGCGCCCGCCAGATCCTGATGGAGCGCTTCGCCGAAGACGCCGAACTCATCGGCAAGCTGCGCGATTACCTGCTGGATCACGGCGTCGTCGCCTCGACGGTGATCGCCGACAAGGAAGCCGACCCCGCCGCGGCCAAATTTCGCGACTGGTTCGACTTCCGCGAAGCCATCGAAACCGTACCCTCGCACCGGGCGCTGGCCCTGTTCCGTGGCTGCAACGAAGGTTTCCTGCGCCTGCAGCTGGGGCTGGACTCCGACCCCACCGACGGCAGCCCGGTCGGCCCCAACCCCTGCGAAGGACGCATCGCCGGCCACTTCGGCATCAAGGACCAGGGCCGCCCGGCCGACACCTGGCTGCGCGAAACCGTACGCTGGGCCTGGAGCGTCAAGATTTCGCTGCACCTCGAACTCGAACTCCTCGGCCAGCTGCGCGAAAAAGCCGAGGAAGAAGCCATCCGCGTCTTCGGCCGCAACCTCAAGGATCTGCTTCTCGCCGCCCCCGCCGGCCCGCGCGCCACGCTGGGCCTCGACCCGGGCCTGCGAACCGGCGTGAAAGTCGCCGTGGTCGACCAGACCGGCAAGCTCCTCGACACCGGCGTGATCTACCCCCACGAACCCCGCCGCGACTGGGATGGCAGCCTGCATCTGCTCGCCACGCTGTGCGAAAAGCACAAGGTGTCGCTGATTTCCATCGGCAACGGCACCGCCAGCCGCGAAACCGACAAGCTCGCCGCCGACCTGATCAAGCTGCGCCCCGAGCTTCACATGACCAAAATCGTCGTCTCGGAAGCCGGCGCCTCGGTGTATTCCGCGTCCGAACTGGCCGCCAAGGAATTCCCCGATCTCGACGTCACCCTGCGCGGCGCCGTCTCCATCGCCCGCCGACTGCAGGATCCGCTGGCCGAACTGGTCAAGATCGACCCCAAATCCATCGGCGTCGGCCAGTACCAGCACGACGTCAACCAAAGCCGCCTCGCCCGCGCGCTGGATTCGGTGGTCGAAGACTGCGTGAACGCCGTCGGCGTGGACGTGAACATGGCCTCGAGCGCGCTGCTCACCCGCATCTCCGGCCTCAACCCCACGCTGGCCGCCAACATCGTCGCCCACCGGGACGCCAACGGCCCCTTCCCCAGCCGCGCCGCGCTGCTCGACGTGCCGCGCCTCGGGCCCAAAACCTTTGAACAGGCCGCCGGCTTCCTGCGCGTCACCAACGGCAACAACCCGCTCGACGCCTCGGCCGTGCACCCGGAAGCCTACCCGCTGGTCGAACGCATCCTTGCCGACATCCGGAAAGACGCCCGCGAAGTGATGGGCGACGCCAAACTCATCGGCCAGCTCAAGCCCGAACGCTACACCGACGAACGCTTCGGCCTGCCCACCGTGCAGGACATCCTCAAGGAACTCGACAAACCCGGCCGCGACCCGCGCCCCGAGTTCAAAACCGCCAGCTTCAAGGAAGGCGTCGAGCAATTGAAGGATCTCGAGGTCGGCATGATCCTCGAAGGCGTGGTCACCAACGTCACCAACTTCGGCGCCTTCGTGGACATCGGCGTGCACCAGGACGGCCTCGTGCACGTCTCTGCGCTGGCCGACCGCTTTGTCAAGGACGCCCACTCGGTGGTCAAGGCCGGCCAGGTGGTGCGCGTCAAGGTGGTCGAAGTGGACCTGCCCAGAAAGCGCATCGCCCTCACCATGCGCATGGGCGACACCCCCCAGGCGAGCAGCAAACCGGCGGGCGACCGTCGCGATGCGCCCCGCGGCAACACCCGCGCACCAGCCGGCAAACCCAATCGCGAACCAGTAGCTGAAGGCTCCCTCGCCTCGGCCTTTGCCAAGGCGCTCAAGAAATAAGCGCAAGCAAACCCGCAGGCGGCTAGAATCCGCTCCATCTCATTGATTTTCCAGCGACGCCTCCCCGGCGTCGCACTGCTTTTGGCCCCATGACCACGATCTACGGCATCAAGAACTGCGACAGCATGAAAAAGGCTTTCGCCTGGCTCGACGAGCAAGGCATCGCCTACACCTTCCACGACTATAAAAAGCTCGGCATCGACTCCGGCAAGCTCCACGAATGGAGCAAGGTGGTCGGCTGGAAGACCCTTCTCAACACCCGCGGCACCACCTGGCGCAAGCTGCCCCCCGAGCGCCAGGAGTTCAGCACCCAGAGCGCCGCCGTCTATTTGATGGTGGAGTTTCCCAGCCTGATCCGCCGCCCGGTGGTTGAAACCGACAGCGGCCAGTTGCTGGTCGGCTTCGACCCCACCCTCTACGCCAGCGTCCCGTTTTCCGCCGGAAAGTCCGAATGAGCACCACCAGCTACGTCCAGCGTTTTCTGCTGGAAGACCTCGACATCCGCGGCGTCCTCGTCAAACTTGATGATGTCTGGCAGGCCCTCCTCGAAAACCGCGACTACCCGCCCGAAGTGCGCGACCTGCTCGGCGCCATGAGCGCCGTGGCCAGCGTAATCGGCGGCAACCTCAAGCAGTCCGGCCGCCTGACCATCCAGCTGCAGGGCCACGGCCCGGTCAGCCTGCTGGTGGTGGATGTCACCGAAGCCCTCAACCTGCGCGGCTACGCCAAGGCCAGCGACGAAGCGGCCGGCAAGAGCGGCGTCATCGACCTGATCGGCGACGGCCAGCTCTTGCTGACCCTCGACATGCCCGGCCTGCGCCACCCCTACCAGAGCTACGTGCCCCTCGAAGGCGACAGCGTCGCCTCCGTCTTCGAGCACTACCTGACCCAGTCCGAACAGCAACCGGCTGTCCTGCACACCGCCAGCTCGGCCAAGGCCGCCGCCTGCCTGTTCCTGCAAAAGCTGCCCGACGCCGACAAGCGCGATGCCGACGGCTGGGAGCGGGTCACCCACCTGGCCTCCACCGTGCGTGACGACGAGCTCCTCGAACTGCCGCCCGAAGACATCCTGACGCGTTTGTTCCACCAGGAAACCGTGCGCCTCCTTGATGCCCGTGAGGTCACCCACCACTGGCCCAAGGATCAGGAAAAGGTACGTGACATGCTGCGCTCCCTCGGCCGCGACGAGCTCGACGCGATGATCGCCGAGCACGACGTGATCCTCATCCACGACGACCTGTCGAACCACGAATACCGCTTCACGGCCGAGGATGTCGCCGCCCTGTTCGCCAAGCCCCCCACCCTGCACTGATCTTCAGGCTTTTTGCCGGCACACTTGCCCGAAACCCTGCTGAAAAGTAGACTTAACCGGTTTTAGTCCGTACTTACGCACCGCATTCCATATGGCCGAAGCTTCCCTGCAGGGCAAACTGATCGAGTTCAAAGGCGCCAGCCTGGCGGTAATGACCGCCCACATCCGTGAAACGGAGGCGACGCGCCTTGCCGACGCCCTGCACATGATGCTTGGCGGCATGCCGGACTTCTTTGCCGGCGAGCCGGCAGTGCTCGACTTTGCGCAACTGACCAGCGTCCCCGACCGGGTGGACTGGACGGCCATTCTCAGCCTGCTGCGCCGCTACCAAGTACAGCCCATCGGCGTGCGCAACCTGCACGAAAGCCTGCACGACGGCGCCCGCCGCGCCGGCCTGGCCCTGCTTGGCGCCGAAGGCCTCACCGCCGGACACCGGGTGATTGCTCCGCAACCGGCCTCGGCACCTGCTCCCGCGCCAGCCCCCGTCGCCGAAGCAGCGCCCGCCGCCGCACCGGCCCCTGCTGCTGCAGCCAACGTCGTTGCCCCCACCCTGGTCGTCGATCGCCCGCTGCGCTCCGGCCAGCAGGTGTACGCCAAGGGCGGCGATCTGGTCCTGCTGGCCGGCATGAGCCCCGGCTCGGAAGTCATCGCCGACGGCAGCATCCACTGCTACGGCCCACTGCGCGGCCGCGCCCTCGCCGGCGCCCGGGGCGACACCAGCGCCCGTATTTTCAGCACCAATTTCGGACCAGAGCTGGTCTCCATCGCGGGTGTGTATCGCACCTTCGAACGCGGCATTCCGCAAGCTGTTGCCGGGCGTGGCGCCCAGGTAAAGCTGACCGGCTCGGACAACCTGCATACTCTCGAAATCACCCCGCTTCAGAACGACTGAAGCGGCATCAATACCGAAGGGAACATCGTGGCACGCGTCATCGTAGTAACGTCCGGCAAGGGCGGCGTCGGCAAGACCACCACCAGTGCGAGCATCTCCACTGGCCTCGCCCTGCGCGGCTTCAAGACCGCAGTCATCGACTTCGACGTGGGCCTGCGCAACCTCGACCTCATCATGGGCTGCGAGCGCCGCGTGGTCTACGACCTCATCAACGTCGTGAATGGCGAGGCCAACCTCAATCAGGCCCTGATCAAGGACAAGCACTGCGACAACCTCTTCATCCTTCCCGCCTCGCAAACCCGCGACAAGGATGCGCTGACCGAAGAAGGCGTCGAAAAGGTGCTGAAGGATCTCGAACACCTGGGCTTCGACTACATCCTGTGCGATTCCCCCGCCGGCATCGAGCGCGGCGCCGTGATGGCCCTGACCTTCGCCGACGAAGCCATCGTCGTGTCCAACCCCGAAGTCTCCTCGGTGCGTGACTCCGACCGCATCCTCGGCATCCTGCAAAGCAAGAGCCGCCGCGCCATCGAAGGCCGCGAACCGGTCAAGGAACACCTGCTGGTCACCCGCTACTCGCCCAAGCGCGTCGAAGACGGCGAAATGCTGTCCTACAAGGACGTGCAGGAACTCCTGCGCATTCCGCTGATCGGCGTCATCCCCGAATCCGACGACGTGCTGCAGGCCTCCAACCAGGGCACCCCGGCGATCCACCTCAAGGACAGCGACGTGGCCACTGCCTACCAGGACGTGATCGCGCGCTTCCTCGACGAAGACCGCCCCTTGCGCTTTGTCACTTACGAAAAGCCCGGCATCCTGAAGCGGCTCTTTGGAGGCAAGTAAGATGTCCCTGCTTTCCTACTTTTTCGGCAACAAGCCGAAAACCGCGTCGGTCGCCAAGGAGCGCCTGTCGCTCATCATCGCCCACGAACGCGGCACCAACCGCGCGCCGGACTTCCTGCCCGACCTGCAGCGTGAACTGATCGCGGTGATCTCCAAGTACGTGAATGTCGGCCCCGACGACATCAAGGTCCAGCTCGAAAAGCAGGGCAACTGCGAGATCCTCGAGGTGAACATCACGCTGCCGGACCAGCAGCCCAAGTAAGCCTCAACGGGCCCGGATGGTGAAATCGGTAAACACAGCGGACTTAAAATCCGCCGCCGCAAGGTTTACGGGTTCAAGTCCCGTTCCGGGCACCACCTTGTTTTTGTTGCAGCGATGATCGTCCTCGATCTGAGCTGCGACCAGGAGCACCGCTTTGAAGCCTGGTTCGCATCGAACGACACCTTCGATGCCCAGCTGAAGGCCGGGCTGGTGAGCTGCCCCCACTGCGGCTCCGGCCAGATTAATCGCCTGCCCTCCGCACCCTACGTGCAGACCTCGTCCCACAGCGCCCCGGCCAAGCCTGACCCCCAAGCCATAGCCGCTCGTCTGGTCGAGGCCTTGCGGGCTGCTGCAAGCAAGTCCGAGGACGTGGGCGAACGCTTTGCCGACGAGGCCCGCCGCATCCACTACGGCAAGGCCGAGGAGCGGCCCATCCGCGGCAAGGCCAATCACGACGACATGATCGAGCTGATCGAAGAGGGCATTCCGGTCTTGCCGGTGCCGCCGGACAAGGATGACCTGCACTAGGTCAGTCTTGATCCGGATTCAGGACATCGAGACGCGCAGCCGTTAAGTTAGGCTCCGGCGACGACGGGTCGCCACCCAGCGCTCCCCGCCATGACCAACAGCCCTCCGAAAAACACCGCTAACTCACGCGCTGTTCCGCAGATCATTCGCGAGCGCCGCTGGTGGCTGTTGCCCCTTGCCCTATGGGGCTGCGTGGTAGCACTGTCCCTCGAACTGCAAATCGACAAGATCCGCGAGCAGTCCACCCAGGTGGCCATCGAGGGCGCCCGCAACATGTTCCGCATGGTGATGCTGACCCGCAACTGGAACGCCAGCCATGGCGGGGTGTACGTTCCCGTCACCCCGGCCACGCAGCCCAACCCCTACCTTGAACACCCCCGACGCGACGTGACGACCACCGACGGGGTGGCGATGACGATGGTCAACCCGGCCTACATGACGCGGCTTATCGCCGGCATGGCCGCCTCGGACGGCGGGGTGGTATTCCGCCTCACCAGCCTGCGGCCGATCCGGCCGGCCAACTTGGCCGACGACTGGGAGCGCCGCGCCCTTGAAGCCTTCGAGCGGGGAGAAACCGAGACAACGGGAACCGAGCAAGGCCCGTACGGGCCGATCCTGCGCTACATGGCGCCGCTGGTGGTGCAGGAGAGCTGTCTGGCCTGCCACGCCAAGCAGGGCTACAAGACGGGCGACATTCGCGGCGGCCTGAGCGTTTCACAAAGCTACGCGCCCGTTGAAGCCTCCACCCGCAACGGCATCCGGCAAACCACGCTGGCCCACGGCGGGGCACTACTGCTCCTTCTTGCCGTCAGCTGGGGGCTGCTCGAACTGCTGCGCCGCCGCTGGTTCGAGCTGGCCGGCAAGATGGGCGAACTCGAGGAGGCCCACGGCCAGTTGCTGCAGTCCGAGAAGATGGCCTCCATCGGCGTGCTCGCCGCCGGCGTGGCCCACGAGATCAACAATCCGGTCGGCTTCGTCAATTCCAACCTGGGCACGCTCAAGACCTACACCGAGGAGTTGATCGCGCTGCTGGAATCGTGCCGGGCCGGCACGGCCACCGAGGCCGACTTTGTTGCCGCCGAATTCGATTACCTCAAGGCCGACAGCGCCGACCTGATCCGCGAATCCCGCGACGGGCTGGAGCGGGTGCGCAAGATTGTCGCCGACCTGAAGGATTTCTCGCGGCTCGACCAGGCCGAGTGGCAGGAGGCCGACCTCAACGCGGGCATCGAATGCACCCTCAACGTGGTCTGGAACGAGCTCAAGTACAAGGCGGAGGTGCTGCGCGAGTACGACGCGGAACTACCCCGGGTGCCCTGCCTGCCGGCCCAGATCAACCAGGTTGTGATGAACCTGCTGATCAACGCCGCCCACGCCATCGACGAGCGCGGCACCATCACCGTGCGCAGCGGCCACGATGCCCGGTGGGCCTGGATCGAGGTGGCCGACAACGGCCACGGCATGCCGCCCGAGGTGCTTAAGCATATCTTCGACCCTTTCTACACCACCAAACCGGTCGGCAAGGGCACCGGCCTGGGCCTGTCGATTTCCTACGACATTGTCAGCAAGCATGGCGGACGCATCGACGTGAGCAGCACGCCGGGGCATGGCTCGACCTTCAGGGTGAGCCTGCCGCTGCTGGCCCGTGAGCTCACCGGCCAGACCACGCCCTGACGCTTTCCGCCTCGCCTGTTCAGCGCGTGGCCGCCGGAACAACCCGCTTCATCGCCGCCGGCGCCAGCACGCTGCGCCCGGCCACGCCCGGCAGACTCAGCTTGCAGCGGATGCCAGCGGGCAACTTGAGGCCCGGGTTCGGCAGTTCCAGGCGCACGCCGAAGGTGCCGCTGGCCGGGTCCATGACCCGATCGATGACCCGCACGGTCGCCTTGTAGCTGCCTCCCACCGGCACCTCCGGCAGCACATCGAGGCTCTGGCCCACGCTGAGCTTGCTGTAAGCCTCGATGGGCAGCAGGGCCTCCACGTGCAGGGTGCCGATATCGGCCAGCTTGAGGATGGGCTTGCGCAGATCGCGGTTGTCGGCGAGTTCACCGGCATGCAGCATGCGGTCCACCACCACGCCATCCACCGGGCTCTTGATGGTGCGCAGACGCAGTTGTTCCGACAGGCGCCGGTATTCCAGCTCCGACAGCTTGCGGTCGTCGTGGGCTTCGACCAGCTCCGATTCGGCGAGGCGCTTTTCGGTGAGGGACTCGTCTCGGTCCTGCTGCGAGACGAAGGACTGGCCAGCCAGCTTGTCGCGGCGCACGTATTTCTGGGTGGCGAACTCGACGCGGCTCTCGCCGGTGCGGATTTTTCCCTGCATGGTGGCGCGGTAGCGGGCCGATTCGGTGGCGGCCTTCTCGACGCCGGAGTCCAGCGTCACCAGCACCTGCCCGGCCTTGACCATGTCGCCCCGGTCCACCCAGATCTTCTCGATCATGCCTTCGCTGGCGGCGCGCACTTCGACGCTCTTGCGCGGCTCGATCATGCAGTCAAAATCGCCGGCCAGGGCCGGCAAGGACGGCAGCAGGGTAAGCAGCAGGATGTGAAGTTGTCGGCGTTTCATTGTCATTCCCCCCGCCCGGCAAATGCGAGCGCTTGTTCCATGCGGTTATCCATGTCCACCGTCTGCCGGCGGATACGCGCGTTCTGGCGTTCGGCTGCAGCCTGGGCGAGTTGCGGCAGCAGGCGCCCGCGGTGGCCGCAAAGCACGCCGTCTGCCGGTGTGCGGGCACGCAGCCAGGCGAGCAGCTTCGAGGCGTGGGCCACGAAAAGCTCGTCGTCCAGCGACACCAGCGACTCGAAAGAGCCCGGGTCGCCCTGCCGCCCCGAGCGGCCGTAGAGCTGGCGGTCGATGCGCGCCGAGTCGTGGTATTCGGTAAGAATCACATGCAGGCCACCTGCGGCTTTCACTTCCGGGCTCAGCAGAATGTCGGTGCCACGCCCGGCCATGTTGGTGGCCACCGTGATGCGCCCCGGCTCGCCGGCAGCGGCGATGATCTCGGCCTCACGCGCGTCCTGACGGGCGTTGAGCACCTCGTGGGCAAGGCCGGCGGCATCGAGCCGCGTGCCGATGATTTCCGACGCAGCCACCGAGCGCGTGCCGATCAGCACCGCCCGCCCGGCTTCGCTCATGGCCCGTGCCGAGGCCAGCACCGCGTCCCAGCGCGCCTCGCCACTGGCGAACACCTTGAGGCCCAGATCACGCCGCTGCACCGGCCGGTTGGGCGGAATGCGCAGCACGTCGAGCCCATAGACGGTGCGCATTTCCGGCGCCACTTCGGTCACTGTGCCGCTCATGCCGGCCAGCCGCAGGTAACGCCGGAAGTAGCGCTGGTAGGTGATGCGCGAGATGGTGTCGCGGCGCTTGGTGAGGTCCAGCCCCTCCTTCACCTCGATCATCTGGTGCAGGCCCTTCTCCCACGAACGGTCGGCCATCACCCGGCCGGTGTATTCGTCCACGATCTGCACCTTGTCCTCGGCGAGGATGTAGTGGCGGTCGAGTTCGAACAGGTGCAGCGCCGACAGGCCCTGCTCGACCAGTTCTTCCCGCGCCCGCGAAACCTGCCACAGGCCGTCGAGGCCACGCGCAAACTCGGCCACGTCGGCACGCCCGGCATCGGTGAGTTCGATGCTGCGCTCCTTCATGCGCAGGCGGTAGTGCTCATCGGCCTTGAGGGTCGAGGCCAGCGCCAGCGCCTGCTCATAGAGCGCGCGCCCATTGGGGTCGTCGTGCTCGGCAGAGATGATCAGCGGCGTGCGCGCTTCGTCGATGAGCACGCTGTCGGCCTCGTCGACAATCGCGTAGTACAGCCCGCGCAGCAGGGCCTTCGGCCGCCCGGGGCCGGCCTGCCCGCCATCGGCCGCCAGCCAGCCGTCGAGCAGCGCCCGGGCACCGGCCTTGACCTGCTTCTGGGTGATGCGGTCGCGCAGGTAATCGAAGACCAGATCCTTGTTCACGCAGTAGGTCACGTCGCAGGCGTAGGCGCGGACCCGCTCGGGTGGCTCCTGGTCCGGCTCGATGAGGCCGACCGTGAGGCCGAAGAAACCGTAGACCTCCGCCAGATGCTCCGAATCGCGCTTGGCCAGGTATTCATTGACGGTGATGATATGCACCGGCACACCGGCCAGAGCCACGGCAACAGCCGGCAGCACGGCGGTAAGCGTCTTGCCCTCGCCGGTCATCATCTCGGCCAGGCCGCCATTGAGCATGGTGAAGCCGCCCATCAACTGCACCGGGTAGTGGCGCTTGGCCAGGCGCCGGAAGCACACCTCGCGCACCAGCGCGAAGGCCTCGACGGCGTTGGCGTCGCTCATGCCGGTGGTGGCCATGGCTGCCCGCAGGGCTGTCACGCGGCGCTGCAATTCGGCCTCGTCGGCGGCGGCCGTCCCGGCCTCCAGCGCCACCACCCGCTCGGCAAAACGCCGGGCCGGCAGGATGCGCAGGCTCGAGCCCCTGCGCGCCCAGTGGCCCAGGAGCCCGCCGATGAAGTTGTCGGCCTTGCCCGGTTTCGGGTCGAGGCGCTCCGGGTAGAGGCCGGGGGCGAATTCATGGATACCCCAGGTATCGAGCACAGCCCTAGACATGGAAGCGCGACAGGAAAAGCTGGCGCAGACGCCGGCCCCACTGGCTGGCCAGCGGCTCGGGCTCATGGCGGAAGCGCACATGCACACGGGTGCCGAGCTGCAGTTCGCCCACGCCTTCGGGCAGTTCGAGGTCAAACTGGAACAGGCGCTCCAGCGAACGCAGCCCGTCCGGATCACGCGGATCGGTGCCATGGATGCCGCCGCCCTCCAGCGACAAGGCCTTGCTGGGGAGCTGGTCCTGCCCGCCGGGGACTTCGCGGATCAGCTGTGCGGTCCAGGTTTCGTCCAGCCGGTCGGCAATCTTCACCTCGACGCCAGCAAGACGGTTGCGCACCAGCGCGATGTCGTCCTGGCTCACCACGGCCCGCACGATCCGCGGCGGCGCGGCGAGCACGTAGCCGAGCAGCTCGCCCTTCTTCACGTAACGGTCGGGCAGATCGTCGGCGCGGGGCAAGCGAAAGCGGCCCGACACGCCGGCGGTAAGCAGCAGGTCGCCAAGGCGCTCTTCGGTGCGTGCCAGCCCGACCCGCTCGCGGGCCAGGTCCTCGGCCACCACCGCGGCCTGCAGGCGTTCCTCGAACATCTGCGATGCGTACTGCACCTCCAGCTGGCGAACGCGCTCGCCGCGTTGCACGGCGTCGGCGTCGAGAGCCGGGTCGCGAGTGACGAGAAGCACGTCGCCCTCCTTCACCAACGCATCCGGCGCCACCATCAGGCGCTCCACAAAACCATTGCCGCGGGCCCGCACCTCGGCATTTTCGGGCACCCACACCACGCCTTCCGCGTGAGTGCGCAGCGGCATCGGCACCACAAGGGCGAACAGCAGGAAGAGCGCCAGCCCGCCAAAGGTGACCAGCATGGCGCGATGCCGCTGGCGCTGGATCTCGCCATTCGAAAGAACGTACTTGAGCCCCTTGGCCAGCGGCAGCACGAACATCGTGATCGCCCCCCAGATCGCCAGCACCACGCCAATGAAGAAGAACTCGCCGGCGATGAACAGGCTGATGGCGATCATCACGAAGCTGCGATAAACGAAGGATGCCGGGCCGTAGAACAGGAACCAGCGCCGCTCGCCCGGCGTGCCCTGGGGCCGCTCCAGCTCGCGGGCGCCAAACAGGTGGCGCTTGGCCAGCCACTGCCAGTACTGGTTGGCGCGCTGGGCCAGATTGGGAATCTCGATCAGGTCGGCGAGGATGTAATAAGCGTCGTAGCGCAGCAGCGGGTTGCCGTTGAAGACCAGCGTCGACATGCCGGCCACGAAGATCACGTTGTAGGCCGCCGAGCGCACCAGCCCGGGCTCGACCAGCACCCACACCACCACGGCCAGCGACGCCAGAAAGAGCTCCACCATCATCCCCGCTGCGCCCACAAAGGCCCGCCGCCACTTGCTGCGGAAGGCACCGGAAGCCGTGGCGTCCACGTAGGGAATGGGCGCCAGCACGAGGAGCATTACGCCCATCTCGTGCACCTCGCCGTCGCCCGACTTCACCGCGTAGGCATGGCCCATCTCGTGAAGCAGCTTGATCGCCGGGTAGACGACGAGCAGCATCACCAGATTGTCGGTGGTCAGCACCCGGTCGCTCAGGCTGCCGGTCAGTTCGTTCCAGTGCATCGCCCCGATCACCAGCGCCGGCACAAGCGCCAGCAGCCACAGGACGATGCCGACGGGGCCGAACAGCCAGGCCACGGCCGGCCAGGTACGATTGAGGAAAGGGTCCGGATCCCACAGGGGGATGCGGATCGACATGGGGTTGATGAAGCTCTGCAGGCGCTTCTGGCGCTTTTGCTTGGCGCCGCGCTCGGTGAGTTCGGCCACGTCGGGGGGCAGATCGGTTTGCAGCAGGTCGCCCGCATGCAGCTTGGAGAGCAGCTCGATCACCTCGTCCTGGGTCGGCGCGTCCACGCCGGTGGCCGCCGCCACCTCCTGCCAGATTCCGTCGATGCTGCGCCGCCCGTCCATCAGCTGAAGAACCTGGTAGGCGCCGGGGCTGAAGCGGTGCAGCTTGCCGGAGGCGCTGTCGCGCAGCACATACCAGGCCTTGCCGCGAAAGCGCTGACGATGCACGTGGGCATGGCTGCGCAACTGCGGCCGCAATTCGGCCACGCGATACCAGGAGGCGCTGAGGAAGGAGCCGGCCACGGGACGCGTCTCCTAGGGCAGCCAGGTCCAGGCCTGCAGGCGCAGCCAGTCGAACAGGCGGTGGGTCCAGATCCACGCGTAGGAACGTTCGCCCACGCTGATCTTGCCGACGCCCTCCATGCCCGGGCGCAGCGGAATGTCGCTGCGGTCGAGCTTGGCCTCGACGCGGAAGAGGTTCTTGCCTTCTTCGGCCTGGGCCATGGAAATGTTGTGCACCTTGAAGTCGAGGGCTTCGCCGGTAATGCCGGTGAGCACCAGCCGGCCGGATTCGCCGGCCTTCACGTAGCGGATGTCCCGGTCATCCACCTTGAGGATGACCCGGTAGGCATCCAGCGGCGCCACTTCAAAGAGCAGCTTGCCCTGCTCCACCGGCGAGCCGAGGAGCTGGGTCAGGTCGCCGGTAACGACAACGCCGTCGAAGGGCGCCACAACGCTGGCGCGGACGATCTTTTCGTCCACCAGCGCCAGCTGGGATTCGGACTCGCCCATCTGGGCCAGCGACACATGCGCGTTGGCCCGCTCGTGCTTCGACAGGGCGTCCCGGTAGCGCCGTTCGTGCTGCTCGCGCTCGGCCATCCAGCGCTGCTTTTCGAGCAGCAGATCGCGGTCATCCAGCGTGGCCAGCACCTGGCCCTTCTTGACGAGCATGCCGGCCCGCACCGGCGCCTCGCGGATGAAGCCTTCGAAGGGCGCGACGACGGAACGCTGCACCTCGCCCTCCACCACCGACTTGGCGCTGATCCGGTAATCCCCGTCGATAAACAGGATCGCCAGCACAAAGAGCACGCCCGCCGCCACGCCGATCCGGAAGGCCGGTCGCCGCGGGTCTTTCAGGTGCAGCCAGAAGTCGTGAAGCTTGTCGGCGGCCCGGCCGGCAAACCAGCGGTGCAGGGCAATGCGGCTCTCGACCAGCGGGCCGAGCAGGCCGCCGATGGCCTCGAAGCCGCGGATGTCGTCGGGCGTAAAGGGCGTGCCGTCGTTGCGCTCGAAAGTCAGCACACCGATGCCCTTGCCACGGCTCGTCATGGGCACCGAGCACACGGCCCGGTGGGCAGCAAAATCCCGGTGGGCGATGGCCACGCCGGTGAGCGCGGCGCCCTCTTCCCCGGCCGGCGGCCAGCTGACGCTGCGGCGCTGGTCGAGGGTTTCGTCCATGGCGTTTTCAAGGGCCGTGACGAACTGGCTCTTCTTCTCGAAGAAGGCCGAATGGGACAAGGCCACCAGGCGCGACCGGCCCTGCCGATCAACGCCAAAGGCCACCCGGTCGCAGGAGAAGCGGCTGGCCAGATCATTGACGACGGCGAGGCCAAGGTCTTCAAGACGCCGCTGCTCGGCGGCCACGCCGAGCACGTCAAGGGCTGTCCGGGCCCGTTCGAGACTGCGGATGTTGTCCTGCCCCTGACGACGCAGGAACAGGCTTTCGAGCCAGCCGACGCCCCAATGCAACTCGCGCATGGCCCCCTGCAGAGCCTCGTCGGGGCGCTCGTTCACGTCAAGAACAATCGCCCCGTGCAAACGCCCGTCGATATCCACCGGGTAGGCCACCATCACCACCGCACCCGTCTGCCCGCGCAGGATCAGGCCGCGCCGCTCGCCCAGGCACTGCTGCGCGCCAGGGGCCAGGTAGGTGACGTCGGTCTCGGCCGTCGGCCACACCGCCGCCGGCACAAAGGTGCCGCCACCCTGCTCCAGCAGCAGCAAGGCAGCCCGCACCTCGCCGACCTGCACGCATTGCAGGGACAGCCAGCTGCGGCAGAAGTCGGCGGCATTATCGGCACTGACAAAGGCGCCCCATTGGGCGTCGGGGGCTGAACGGAACGATAGCGTCATGCGGCTAAAAGGCTTTCCATTTCATGGCGGTCTGCCACGTATCTTAGCCGTTGTACATCGACGACCGGAACCTGCACAGCATGAAGTCAGCAACATGTCACGGAACCGTGAAAATGTTTGTGCCGATCTTCAGCGTACCGCTCTTTACCTCGATGCTTCCCTTATTGCTGAAAGCAAGCACAGCCAAGGTGAACGTCCCCACCCCGGCGCTCTTCTTCAGCGTGCCACTGTTGTTCAGCGTCAGGCTGCCGCTCGCCCCTGTGTAGTTCTGCCAGGCGATGTCGCTGCGGATGTCGAAGACACCGGCGTTGTTGAGCACCGCGGCACCCTCGAAGTCCACCAGATCACCGGTACTCGCTTCGATCAGGGTGCCCAGGTTCTCGATGGTCCGGTTGCCCAGGTACTTGCGGTCGTTGCCAGACAGGGTCAGGTCTGCCCCAACGGCCAGTTTCGTGGTGCCCCCACCTGTCATCAGGCCGCCCGTCCATTCACTCCCCGTACCGGTAATCGTCAGCGTGCCGGTACCTGCCAGGGCGCCTCCCACACGGAGGTCGAGACTCTGCACACTTACGTTGCCCAGCATGGACAGGCTTCCCTGATTGGACGAGCTGACCCGATCAATGAGCAAGGAACCTTCGCTTGCCACCACCGCATCGGCTTGCCAGACGTGCGTGCCGCCACCGAGGCGCAGAGTTGCGCCTGCCGCAATGCTGAAACTGCCGTCACTGATGCCGCCATTGAACAGACTGGCGGTTCCGCGCTGCACATCAAGTGTGCCCTCATTATTGAAGACCACATCCAGCGCGGTAATGCTGTCATTGCCTTTACGGAAGGTGCCCGTGTTGTTGAACGCCAGCGTACCGCTGTAGTAGTTCTCCATGAAGCTGTTGAAGACGTTGGCGTCGATGAAGGTGCCCGCGTTGTTGATGGTGCCCGCGCCAAAGCGCAGCCGGTTGCTGCCGGCCACCGTGTTGCCGCTCCATGTGGTGGTGCCGCCCAGGTTGATCACCCGGCCATCGAAGATGTACTTGTAGGCGTCCCCGCTGATTGCCAGGTCGCCGTTGAAGTTGAGTGTGCCGGTGCCGCGCAGGACGCCTGCACTCCAGGTCGCCGCACCCGCCACGCTCACGATGCCGGCACCGGTGAGCACACTGTCGCTGTCGCTCTGCACGAAACTCGCCACCGCCAGCGTGCCGTTGCTGGTGAGCGTGCCGCCGCTCAGCAGCAGCCCGCCGGCCAGCGTCAGGTTGCCGTTCTGGATGACGTTGGTGGAGCTGTCGTAGGTCCCCGCCACCTCGACGGTGCCGTCGCCGGTCACCGTCAGCCCGGTGAGGTCGTGAGTGCCGGCACGGAAGCGCAGCGTGGCGGCGCTGGCCAGTTGCACTTCGGATGCCTGCGTGCTGTTGCCGGTCAGATCAAACACGCCGGCCCGGATGTCCGTCGTGCCGCTGTTGTCGAAGTTCAGGTCCAGTGTTGTCGTGGTGGCGTTGAGCTTGCGGAAGGTGCCCGTGTTGTTGAACGCCAACGTGCCGCTGTAGTAGTTCTCCATGAAGCTGTTGAAGACGTTGGCGTCAATGAAGGTGCCCGCGTTGTTGATGGTGCCCGCGCCAAAGCGCAGCCGGTTGCTGCCGGCCACCGTGTTGCCGCTCCATGTGGTGGTGCCGCCCAGGTTGATCACCCGGCCATCGAAGATGTACTTGTAGGCGTCCCCGCTGATTGCCAGGTCGCCGTTGAAGTTGAGTGTGCCGGTGCCGCGCAGGACGCCTGCACTCCAGGTCGCCGCTTCGGCCACCGTCAAGGTGCCCGCACCGGTCAAGACGCTGTCGCCATCCGTTTGCGCGAAACTCGCCACGTTCAGGGTGCCGCTGTTGGTGAGGGTGCCACCGGTCAGCGCCAACTGGCCGGCCAGGGTCAGATTGCCGGTCTGGATGACGTTGGTCGAGCTATCGTAGGTGCCTCCCACTTCAAAGCGCCCTGCACCGGTCACCGTCAAGCCGTTCAGCGTGTGCGTGCCGCCCCGGAACAGCAGCGTGGCATCGCTATCGAGCAGCACACTCGAAGCCTGGTTACTGCCACCGAACAAGTCGAACACCCCAGCCTGCAGGTCCACCGTGCCGGTGTTGTTGAACTGCAGATCCAGTGTACTGGTGGTCGCCGTGGTCTTGCGGTAGGTGCCGGCGTTGTTGAATACCATCGTGCCGCTGTAGTAGTTCTCCATCCAGGTGGAGAAACCATTGGCGTCGATGAAGGTGCCGTTGTTGTTGATCGTGCCGGCACCAAACCAGATCCGGTTATTATTCACCGCCGTGTTGCCGCCCCACGTCGTGGTGGCGTTCAGGCTGATCACCCGACCATCCAGGATGAGCTTGGTGGCAGTGCCGGCAATGGCCAGGTCTCCGTTGAAATTGATGCTGCCTGTGCCTCGCAACGTACCACCGGACCAAGTCGAACCACGCGCAACATTGATTGTGGCAGAACCGGTCACAGCGCCGCCGCTCAAGCTGAGCGTATCTACATCCAGTGCGCCATTGGCCGTCAAGGTACCGCCGGCGACCTGCAAACCGCCAGCCACGCTGCCGTCACCGGCAAACGTAAAGCTGCCATTGGTCAGATGCAATCCGCTGCGCAACTGGCTTTCACCAATCACCGTCAGACTGCCACCCGTAACATTAATCAGAGCATCACTGGTTAGCGTGGCGACGGAAATGGTGCCACTACGGAAGGTAATACTGGCTCCGGCCGGCAGACCCACAAAAACATCGTCGCCAACCGTCGGCACGACACCGTTACTCCAGTTGGCTGCCACATCCCAGAAGCCGCCTGCCGGGCCCACCCATTCCGCCGAGTAGGATTTGACCGTAAAGTTGGTCACCAGCTGTGCGGCACCCAGAGCATTGCCGGCGCGGTCAGTTACCGAAGCGGCATCGATCACCAGACGGTAATTGCCGATCAGCGGCAGCGGATCGAAAGTGAGTTGAACCTCGCGTCCCGACTGCCGGAACTGAATCTGCGAAGCGGGCACAGCATTGCCATCAGGCCCGATCAGGCGCACGGTGCTGGCGTTGATCGTCGCCGCATCCAGCGATTCGGAGAACACCAGGTCGATCGCCCGGAAACTGCGACCCTTGCTGGTGCCTTCCGTCACATTGCTGGAAACCAGGACAGGCGCCACCGTATCCGGGACCAGCTTGAGCACGATGGGAGCGGAGAGGCTGGAATTGCCACCGGTATCGGTCGCCCGAACCTGCAAGGTCACCGTATTGCCGCCATTGGCGGCGATGGTGGGCAAATTGACGCTCAAATCAAAGGGGAAGGACAAGTCGTCGCGCACCACCTTGCCATTCAACAGCAAGGCAACGTCGCGCACCTGTACGTCATCAGTGACCGTGGGGACGATTTGAATCGTCTTGCCTTCCTGCACCTGAATACCGTCAGTATTCGGGTCGAGGTCGGCAACCTTAGCGGTCGCCGAAACCACCGGTGCCTGGCCTTGCGTGTCAAAGGCCCGATAATTGACCACAACGAGCCCACCGGTACCGTCAGCCACATAAGCTAGACCCGCAGCGATCGAGACGTCGTATGGGTCTACAGCCAAGGTGTATTGTGTCAGGAAGGCACCTGTATTCGTCGGATCGCTGGCATCCAGTACTTGGATGAGATTACCGAAACGGCCGGGGCTGCCGACGCTCACTGCCAGACCGGAACCGTTCAATGCGATGGCCTTTGCTGCCAGGCTGTTGGCGTCGATGCCGCTCAGCAGCTTCGGCGCATCGGGGTTCGATACGTCGATGGTTGCGTAACCGCCGGCGAAACTACCCTCGGCAGCCGCATATACAACGCCGTTCGCAGCAAACAAACTGGAGGCCGCGGCAGGTGACACCACGCTGCCGCGTGCCACCATGGAACCACTCGATAGATCGACCACACGCAGCAAGCGGTTGCTGTCGATGGTATAGAGGGTTTGACCATCACGCGCTAAACTCACGATGGGCGACATGCCCAGCGACAGGGTTTGCAGGCGCTCGCCAGTGAGCAGGTCGTAAGCGCGCATTTCACCGCCGTTGTTGGCGTAGACAATGCCATCGACAATCTCGACAACGTGCGCGTTAATGGCGACATTACGCACGGTGCCGTTCAGATCGACCAGACTCAGGCCGTCGGCATTGGACGCTACCGCTGCGTAACCCAGGACACCGTCGAAGGCGATGTCAGTGGAGTCGCCGGGCAGGTCAACCTCGCGCAGCACAGATGGTTTGTCAGCACGGCTGACGTCGACAAATGAAACGCCATGTGAGCCGGTTGCTACAGCGATTATTTCCGTATTTAACGACAGAGACTCGTCGGGACTGATCGCTTTGGCTTCACCACTTACGGGTAATGTCGCCAAGACACCGGTGGCGCGAGGCCGACCGTCGAGAGGGCTGGTGCCGGCCAACAATTCAGCTAGGTCACTAATACCATCGAGATCGCTATCGCCACTATTGGCATTCGTTCCACAAACTCGCTCACCGTTATCGGAAAGACCATCTCCGTCACTATCGGGCGAGATATCTCGCATGAGCGGAATTGTCGATGCCGCTGACGCAACATATTGACTACCGACCTGGCTCACACCTGATGGAACGATTATTGTTTGCTCTCCATAGACATGTTTGCCAAGGGAAAACAACTCTATTGTGAAGGCTCGATTCGCACCTAGTAGAAGCGGTTCCTGAACGATAGATGAATAGGATCCTTGGAAGACCACATTTCCACTTGTTGAATCCTGTACAAGAACACAGAGATCGCGTGGGGTTGTATCACCGCCAGATGGCACTACCGATTCGTAAAGCACCGCAGTTAGTGCTTCTATGGATCGGAGAAAACGTTCCAGATACTTGTCTAGTGACTGATCGGAATTAGGTTGCCCCCCATTATCTGGGGCACCGTTTATTCGATGTTGCGCTTTTTGTATAGCATTGAGATATCGGTTATATGCGTCACCTGGCTGACGTACATCGGGTGAAATCACTGACTGGATAGGGATTCGCTTCTGAGCGCCTGTACTCGGGTCGATGATCGGGTCGCCTTCTCCATCGAATACAAGAATGTCAGAGCCATCGGACGTGCACCAAAGGCTGCCATCAGGACCCTCACCCAGTTCGCGCTGAATGCCATCTGCGATTACTTCATCAAAGGCTTCATCGATCGCTTTTTGGATGGATTCCATCTTGTCAAGCAATTCTCGTCCGAATTGCTGCACTCCAGTTACAGCATTACGTAATGGCGCAGGCGTGCTAGGAGGATTTGAGCCTAGACAATTTGCGGCTGCTTGAATGGTTTCTCCAAAATTGATCGCAGTTCCAATCGCACCTAACGCTTTGCCTAAATTACGTAAGCCAGCCTGTGCGCCGGCGGCTTGGCGCGCACCATTTATTCCATCAAGCCTGTTGAGTATTCTTGCTTTGTTGTCAAGCTCAACTTGAGAAAGCCCCGAAGTGGAAGTACTGCCGTAAGCACTTACCCTAACAATCTTGTCATTTATACGCTGGTATTCTGCGGCACCTCGCTTGCCATAGTAGTTTGCAACTGCGCCAGACGCATTGAATTTCCCGCCACTTTCGGGAGTTTGATCCATCAGCACATCGCTAGCGAATGCTGCCACACCAAAACCGACGCCAGCGACTGCGGCGCCTGTAGCCCAGGCGGGTGATGATGCTGCTAGTCCAACTACCCCAGCGACGGTACTTCCTAGCTTCAGTGCCGCGTTGACACACGGATCGTCGAGCCAATCGGCAAATCCAGGAAATAGGTTGCGTAGCAAAGCACCAAGTGCTGCCAATCCATGCCACCCCGGCGCCCTAATGCCCGAACCCTCATCCGAAGTTACTGACTTCCCATCCGCCGAAACAGTCGCTGTCCCATTGATCACCAGTTTCCCAGTAGTGTGATCGAAGGACAAAATATTGAGCTTGGTCCCGGGCGCCGCGTTGAAGACATTCGGGAAGGTAATCTGCACCGGCTGAGCGAAAGCCGTCACGCCCGGCGCCTGAATGGTGATATCGAAGGTGTGCTGCAACACCCCGGGCGGCAGCATGTCCTGCACCAGTTCGGGCGGCACCGTGCTCATGCCGATCTGGACGTTGTTCAGGATCTGCCCGTTCTCACCGATGGCGCTACCCGGTGCCACCACCATCTTCAGGTTGGCCCGTTCCTCGTCGGTTAGCTGCGGTGCGCCCGTCTCATCTACCGTGACGGTTGTCGTGCCGGTGTTACTCACCGTCTGCAGGATGCTGGTCGGCACCCGCGGCAAATAGATTTCCGGGCGCCCCTGATTGGCCAGTTGCTCCTGGGTCGTACCCATGCTGTCCATAATCGTGTTGGTGACGCCGGGGCGCAGGGTGACGTCCATCACCATCTCGGGGAAGAAGACGCCAGTGGGCGCATTGGTGGCCGTGCGGCCGTCAATGGCAACCTTGACGGTGCCCACCGGCACATCGGCCAGTTCGAAATTGCCATTGACATCGGTATAGACGAACTTGTCTTCCTGGCCGAGGATCCACACCTTGGCATGGGCGATGGGGTTGAGGAAGACATCGTCGGCGGTATGGATGACACCATCGGGCCCGCGGCGGATATCGTCGAAGGTCATCGGTTCCAGGTCAACACCCGGATCGACGACCTTGCCGACCAGCTTGGTGCCGGCGATACCTGCAGTGCTGACCGTGGTGAAAGTTGTAGTAAAGCTTCCACCGGCCGTGCCGTCGCCATTGGCATCGAGCAGTGCACCACCGTTGGCGGCACGAATCAGGCTGCCATCGACATGCAGGGTGATGGTGGAGGCGCCAGGCAGCGGATTGGTAAACAACATCCAGACGAAGCTGCCGTCGAGGGCCGGCACGAGGGTGGCGGCGATCTTGCTGCCGTCCGGAGCCGTGGCATAAAGACTGTCGGCCGTCAGCGAGCTGGCATCGACGGCACGGGAGAAACTGATGCGCGGCCGGTAGGTGACGCCGACGTCACTGCTGCCGGCGCTGGGGGTCAGCTCGGTTATGGTGAAGGCCGCGAGTTGCTCCAGCGTGACCGAGCGGGACAGCGTGCTGACATTGCCAGCGGCATCCTGAGCGCTCAGGTTCAGGATGTGTGCCCCCAAGGCCAGGTCGCCGAGGGGGATGACTTGATCGAAACCGCCAGCGCTGTCAAAGACCAGACTCCGTGCAGCCCCGCCATCGATACTGTAGCTAAGCTGAACAATGCTGGAACCGGTGGCATCGGCGCTGCCGGTCAGGTGGCTGGCATCGGTGAGCGTGGCACCGTCAGCCAGACTCGGCAGGCTGACGGTGGGCGCCTTGGTATCGAGGATGAAGCTGCGGCTATAGCCGGCGCTGATGTTGCCGGCCGCATCGCGGGCGATGATGGTCAGGCTGTGAGTACCATCTTGCGTCCCGTCGAGGGCAAAGGTCGTGGTTATGCTGAACTTGCCATTGGTGTCGAAGGTCAGCGGCTGCAGGTTACCGCTATCGATCCGGTACTGGGCGCCGGCGACACCGGAGAGGTTGTCGAGGAGCTGGCCGGTGAAGGTCAGGTTGGTCGCGGCTACGGCCTTGCTGTCGTCAAGCACCGTCGTTGGTGCCTGGGTATCTGTGGTCAGCTTGAATTTGGCCAGTACCGCATCGGCGACCTTAGTGCCAATGGCCTTACCGGCCTCGTTGTCAAGCGAGGTGTGGATGCCGCCATAGATGCGGCTCAGGCCGGCTTCATCGGCGGCCTGGCTGAAGCTGGTGAAGCTGCGGGTGACGCCAGGCAGCGTCGCGCTGGTGGTGCTGAAGGCCGTGTTGTCGCCGAAGGTCGCGGCCAGGATACCGGCCGCAGCGGCACTGAAGGTGGAGTGGCCGGAAACGTAAGTGGGGTGCGGCGGCGTCAGCAGCAGCGGGCGCCAGTTGGCATCGACCGTGGTGGCGGCGTTGCCGTCCTGATCGGCGAGCTGGATGGCGGTTTCGGGGCGCCAGGCGTCGTAGGTGTACTTCGTGTCCCAGCAGGCGATGGCAGCGTCGGCCAGGGCGACGTTGAGCTGGGCGAACAGGCGTGCGTTGGCCGACAGGCTGTTGCCCTGGGCCTGGGCGATGGTGGTGGCGATCTGGTTCCAGTGGCCCGGCGGCGTGTAGCTGCCGCCACCATCGGCCCAGAACAGGGCCTGCTGGGTCTGGTCGGCCGTGCGGGTGGCGCTGGTGGCGCTACCGAGGGACTGGACCTCGTTGATATCGGCGGCGTACTCGGCGGAATCCAGGCTGGGCGGTGGCGGCGCGCGGAATTCGTCACCGGCAGTCAGCACAAAGGGCGTAACACCGCCCCACTGGGGATTGTCGGCGACCAGGTACATGGGGCCGGTGGGCCGCCATTTGCCGAGCACGGTGCTGCCGTCCTCGGTCGTATAGGAGAGGTAGCCGTCGTTGGCACGGCTGGCCAGTACCGCGTCGGCGATGCTGCGGCCGAGGGCAACACCATTGTCTTTTGCCGCGCCCTCGGTAATGCCGGCGAGGCTGGCGGCCAGCGCGGCATCCAGCAGGCTGCGCTGGGCCGGGTAGAGCTGGTAAAGCACCCGGTAAGCCGCTTCGGCCACCGCCGCATCGGCCGACACCGGGCCACTGACGCTGCGCTGCACGACGAAGGCCGGCGTGCCCTCGATGGCGGCGAGGGTGTCGTAGACGGCGAGGCTCTGAATGGCGAGGATGCGCGTGGCAACGGGGGGATCGGTGGCGTCGCGCTGGATGGATTGCAGCGCGATGGTGTTCCAGGCAAGGACGGCATCGGTCTGGGTGCTGACTACCCGGGTGACGGTGCGGGTGACACTACGGCTGTTGCCGGCGGCATCGGCAATGGTGAGGCTGAGAACGTTGGCGCCCTCGACCAGTTCCACATTGGCGAGCTGAAAGGCCCCGCCCTGCCCCGCCACGGTACTGAGCCCCTGGGCAGCCAGGGTGACCAGGGCGCCGGCCGGGGCCTGGCCGCGCAGCAGCACACGGCTGGCGCTGGCCTGGCTGTCATCGCCGCCCAGTGCGTCGGCGCTGGCAATACCGAAGCTGGCCGCGTCGGGGCCGGTGGTGTCGAGGGTGAAGGCCACCGACTTCTCGGTGACATTGCCGACGGCGTCGAGGGCGCGGATCACGACAGTGTGGGCACCGTCGGCAAGACTGCCACCGGCAAGGGCCGCGAGCACATCGGCACCGAGGGTAAAGCTGCCGTCGGGCTGGAGCAGGCTGGCGAGATCGGTGAAGCCCGGTGCTGCACCGCCGTCGAGGGCGACGAGGAGCTGGGTGACGGCGGTGTCGTCGCCGGCCTGCCCGGCGATGCTCGGGTCGCGGGTGAGGCTGTCGGTGCCGGAAGTACCGGTGTCCGACACCAGGCCGGCGATGAGCGTCGGCGCGGCCGTGTCGCCAGGCAGCACCGTGCGCTCGAGCGTCAGGCTGGCCATCGAACCGTTGCCGGCGGCATCGATCACCGTGAAGTCGAAGCTGTTGCTGCCCGGCTCAAGACTGATGCCGCCGATGCTGAAGTTGCCGCTGCTGTCGGCCGTGGTGCCGACGTTTAGCTGCACAACGCGGACGAAGGCGCCCGGCTCGGTCTGGCCGATGACGGTGACGATCTGGGCGGTGGTACTGCCGTCACCCGGGGTGCCGGTGTCGAAGGCCGGGTCGAGGCCGAGGCTGAGGGTCGGAACCGCTGTGTCGAGGGTGAAGCTGACGGCCTTGTCGGTGGTGTTGCCCGCTGCATCAACGGCGCGGAACAGGAAGGTGTGCGCCCCGTCGGCGAGCGTGCCGCCAGCCAGACTGACCATCTGGGCTGCCGTAAGCGTGAAGCTGCCCGCATGGAGTTCGCCGCTGATGTCGATGAAGACAGGCGTAGCGCCCGGATCCACGGCAACCAGCAACAGGGTGACGCCGACGTTGTCGCCGGCCTGGCCGGTGATGGCCGGGTTGCCGGTGATGCCGTCACCAGAACTGCTGCCGGAATCACTGGAAAGGGTGGCGCTGAGGGTCGGCGCGCTCGTGTCGGGGGCCTCGGTGCGCTCGATGCTCAGGCTGGCCTGGGTGGCGTTGCCGGCAAGATCGACGTTGCTGAAGGTAAAGGTGTTGTTGCCCGCCTGCAGGGCGATGTCGGCAAAGGTGAACACGCCATTGGCCCCCGCCACGGCGCTCATGCTGCCAATGCCCGGGCCGCTCAGGACTACGCTGTCGCCCGGCGAGGCACGGCCGGTGAGGATGACGACCTCGGCGCTGGTGCGCAGATCACCCGCCACGCCGGTGTCGGAGGCGGGGTCGAGGGCCAGGTCGGCAAGGACAGGCGCGGTGGTGTCGAGGGTGAGATCCACTGCGGCATCGGTTGCGTTGCCGGCAGCATCGAGCGCCCGGATGAGGACACGATGAACGCCATCGCCAAAGCTGCCCCCCGCCAGCAGGGCAACTTGCGCGGGGTCGATGACAAAGACGCCGGGAATGGCGCCATTTGCCTGGACGAGGGCCACGCTGTAATCGATGAAATCGGGGCTGCTGCCCGGATCCAGGGCGACGAGGATCCGGCGGACCCCCACATCGTCGGCCGTGTTCACCTGGATGCGGGCATCGCGGGTAATGCCGTCGGGCAAAGCGCTGTCGTCAAGGAGCACCGCCGTGAGGGTCGGCGCGACCGTGTCGGGCGGAACGGTCCGCTCGATGCTCAGGCTGGATGTGGCGCTGTTGCCGGCGCCGTCGATGACGGTGATCTCGAACGGGTTGCTGCCCAGCGCGAGGGCGATGTTCTCGAAGCGGAAGGCACCGCCGGGGCTGGCGATGGTTTCGAGATTGCCCTGAGCCAGGCGAACGCGCGCCCCGCCCTCGGTGAGGCCGGCGAGGGCAACGGTTCCGGCGTAGGTGCTGCCGTCGCCGAGAGTGCCGGTGTCCGGATCGAAGCCGAATTCACTGACGGCTGGCGCGGTGGTGTCGAGGGTGAACTCGACCACGCCAAGCGTGGTGTTGCCGGCAGCATCCCCCACGCGGAAGACCACCAGGTGAACGCCATCCGCCAAGGGGCCACCGGCCAGACTGGCAAGCCGGGCCGGGCTGAGGGTGAAGCTGCCGTCAGGCTGGAGCAGGCTGCTGATATCCGTGAAGACGCCCGTGCCGGACGCATCCACTGCCAGCCACGCGACCCCGATGTTGTCGCTGACCTGCCCGGTAATGCTTGGGTCGCGCGTGACCCCGTCGGCACGGCCAGTGTCGTTGGCGAGGCTGACGACGAGATTCGGCGGCGTGGAATCGGGGACGACGGTGCGCTCGACGGTGAGCGTGCCGGTGGTGCTGTTGCCGGCGGCATCGAAGGCCGTGAAGTCGAAGACGTTGGCTCCCAGGGCCAGCGGCACGGCATCGAAACGGAAGGCGCCGCTGGCATCGGCGCTCGTCTCCAGGTTGCCCTGGGCGAGGCGAATGCGATCGCCGGGGCTGCTCACGCCGGTCACGCTGACCATGGTGGCGGTAGTGCTCAGATCCCCGGGGACGCCCGTATCCGAGGCGGGGTCGAGGGCGAGCCCGGAGAGGGTCGGCGCCGTAGTGTCGAGGGTGAAGCCGACCGTTTTTTCGGTGACATTGCCGGCTGCGTCGAGAACCTGGATCAGGACGCGGTGGGCCCCGTTGGCCAGGCTGCCACCGGCCAGGGCGGCAAGCTGCTCTGCACTGAGGGTAAAGCGGCCGTCTGCGGCCAGCAGGTGGCTGAGATCGGTCAGAACTGGCGTGCCGGCCGGGTCGACCGCCACGAAGAGCTGCGAGACGCCGATATTGTCGGCAGCCTGACCGGCAATCGTCGGGTCGCGGGTGATGCTGTCGGTAATCAGCGTACCGGTATCGGACACCAGCGCTGCGGAGAGGGTCGGCAGGGTGACATCGCTGGCATCGTTCCCCCGCTCGATGGTCAGGCTGGTAGTGTAAAGGTTGCCGGCGACATCGGTGACGGTGAAATCGAAGACGTTGAAGCCGGCCACCAGATCCACACTGGCGAAGCGGAAGTTGCCAACGGCATCGGGGGTCGCGAAGCGGCCCAGTGGCCCGAGCGCGACGATGGCGCCCGGGTCGGTCTGGCCGATCAGGGCGACCACATCGGCAGCCGTGCTGAGATCGCCCGGCGTGCCGGTGTCGAAGAGCGGATCGAGACCCAACCCGCTGAAGGCCGGTGCAGTGGTGTCAAGGGTGAAGCCCAGGCCCACGGGGCTGGCCACATTGCCGGCGACATCTCTTGCCCGGAGCTGCAGCGCATAGGCACCGTCGGGCAAACTGCCGCCATTCGCGGCAGCGAGGGCCGGAGCGTCGATGAGATAGCTGCCGTCAGACTGCAACACAGCGCTGACGGCCTCGAAACTGCCGCCGAAACTCGCCTCGATGGCGGCCACGGAGCCGGCTTCGACGATGTCGACGAGCACCGTCGGATTACGGATCAGCCCGTCGCTGCTGTCGGCACCGCTATCCTCCAGCAGGCGTACGCTCAGCACGGGTGCGGTAGTGTCGGCAGGCGTGCTGGCGAAGACTTCGGCGAGGCTTGCCGGGGCCAGCGTGACGCCGCCGATCCTGACGCTTGCCGGGAAGACCGGGGCAACCACGGTACTGCCGCTGACCTGGCCACCCACGATGAATTCCTGGAGGCGCTGGGTGCTACCCAGTTGCTGGTCGTTGCCGTCGCCAAAGACGCCATTGACCGGATCGAGCCCGACCAGCAACTGGCTGTCGATGAGGCTGCCGGTGATCCGCACGCGGGCCAGCGTACCCGCCTTGAAGGTATCGGTGTTTATGCCATCGCCGCCAGGCGCACTGTCGTCACCCAGATCGGCCCCCACCAGGAGCGTCAAGCCCCGGGCCGACCCGCCCACCTGAAGAAGCTGCAGGGCAGCCAGCGAAAGCGTGCCCGAGGCATCGCCCCTGGTGATGAACTGGACCAGGGTGCCGCTCAGATTGGCCCGCCAGTCGCTGCCTGTACTGCCGGCCTGCAGGCTGCTGCCGCGGCCGTGGATGGACCACACCCCGCCCGAAACGGCGCCTCCCACTTGCACGCTGCCCAGGGCGTAGCCGGTGACGCCGGCACCCGAAGCCGACAGATCGGCGTTGAACTCACCGCTGGTCACCAAGGTTCGTACAGCAGCCACTTCGATGCCCCCGGACAGCCAGTCGGTAGCCGTCAGGGCAACGCTGGCCAGCGGGGCACGGAACTGGCTGTCGGTGATGTGGCCGGCTTGCAGCGTCAGGTCACCGGCGCCAGCAACATCGATCCGTGCGTTATGAATGTCGCCCAAGGCAAGACTCGCAAGCTTGCCGCCGAAAGTGGCATTACCCAAGAGGTCAGCCCCGGCCAGATCGAGGCTACCGACATTGTCCGTGACGGCAATGCCGGTTAGTCCGACACGGCCGTCGCCGCCACTGGCCCTGAGGGTGATCCGGGTGGACGTGTCGGAGCCGCTCAGTTGCAGCGTGAAGCCGGCGCCGTCGGCAATGAGTTGTGCAGTACCCGGGCCGGTTATGTCGAGGCTGACTTGCGTACCGTCGGCGTCGATCAGCGGGGTCAGGTTGATGCTGGGCTGGGTCGACGCGCTGAAGGTTTGCGAGGCGCTGGCGGCTGCCACCGCCTGGGTGCCGAGATTGAGATCGGCAGACATGAGCACCCGCGGCTCAAGGGCCTCAAAGCCGAGTTGATTGCGGCTTTCCCGGACATGCTCGCGGGGCCGGCTGCGCCACAAGCGGAATGCGTCGAGCCGTCGCTTGAACCCGCCCATCAACCATCCATCGAGCCGAGCCATGAGGCGCTGCAAAAGCGCGCTGGGGCGCGAGACGGGTTTGCGGGCAGCAGAACGTGCGGCGGGACGACGAATGGTGGTCATGAACGGCTCCAGATAGGCGGGCAGAACAGGGCTCAGAAAGGCGTGGTGCTGGGCAGGCACCATCCTTTTCACTAGCGCTCGCCAGAACGCACAAACCCTATTGGCATACACAAAAGCCGAGCGTCGACTCGCCCGGCCTCAGCGATTTCAGTCAAAACGTATCGGGATTACAGCGCTGTAGCGGAACGCCTTCGACGCAGAACCGGCAGGGACAGCAGGCCGAGGGTGATGAGGCTCAAGACGCCAGGCTCGGGAACCCCTTGGGGAGGCGTCGCCAGCGGGCTGGTCTTGCCGGTCCCGATGGCGTTGAAGGCATCGTCCAGGACTTCATAGGCTTGGTCGGCCGGCATGCCGGTCCCCGTCCATACGAAATCCAGCTCAACAGATTCAACGTTTCCAGCGAGGAGCTCGGAGAACGTCGTCAGGGTGAGCATGCCGTCCCAGCCCAAACCCGCATCGGGCTGAGTAACTAGCGGACTGAGGCCCGCGCTGAACGCACCCACTGAAAGGTCGCTGTATTTACTGCTGGAGAAAAGAAGGTTGAAGGCCCCGAATGCGGGCAGCGGGCCATTCATGCGGTAACTGTAGCGCCACAGATCCTGCCCGGCGCTTACGTCGGCAAGATCGGTAACCGTGTAGCTGACACCTGCAGCAGCGTGGAAACTGGGAAAAGAAAGGGCAAGTGCCCCTAGAAGCAGGGCCGGACGAACGAAGGCACCAATCCGCCCCCCGATCTTTTTGTCGCAACATCGCACCATCGGAATCTCCTGGTCATGGGCATAGACAAAACCGTGCCCGAATATCGCTATTGGGATCACCGCCCGACACGAAACCAGTCATTCAGCGAGGGGACAAACGGACTAATTCAATTTCCTGGAATGCATACCAACAGAGAACAAAGACTACTCGCAGAACCGACAAGCCTTTCGGGCAAGACTCATGACAATAGAGCAAGCTGCATGCCATACGGGATATGCCAATAAATTTCAACAACTTAAACAAAACCGCAAAGAAATCAACTGGGAATCAGTAAAATTTCCCGACAAAACCCTTGTTGTTTAACTATTGAACGCCATGCCAAATGCACGCAATCCAAAATACCTACATCAAGTATCGACGCGGACTTCGAGGATGCAAGCAAGCCCAAAGACATAATCACACCCCTGAGAAATCGCCACGGAACATGGAAAATATTCCGACAAAAAGCAAACGGGGCGCCCATGGCGCCCCGTGTTTCGACTACTTCAATTCACCGTAGCGGGTTTCGTACTCGTCGATGAGCTTGTTGAGCATTTGCGACAGGCGCTTGGCCGCGAAGGGGCTGAGGATGACCCGATGTTCGAGCTTGACCTCGTAATCGATGGCGGTCCGGTCCCAGCTTTCATTGACGCCGAAGTTGAGCACCACCTCCTCACGGGTCGTGGTCGCGTTGACCATGTTGCAGTAGGTGCTCTTCAGCGACGCGGTGTTCATGCTGATGCGCTGCCCTTCGGGGGTTTCCGGGCTGACTGTTTTGTCTGGTGCCACGTTCGTTCTCCCATTCACCTGAAAAAATTGCGCAGAAAGTTCAGCTCTGCGAAGTCGATTGTACCGAAGCATTCAGGGTAACTTTGAGGCCGTTGTTCGGATTGGCGGGGCTATTCGCCATATTCGTCACAAAGGACTTCTTCCAGTTCTCCTTCCTGAACTTCGGGTCGGTGGAATCCACCGTGAAGCCCGCAAAACTGCCGCCGAAGTCGATCTGCGGCATGGTGGGCGCAGTCGGTGCCGGCGCAAAAACCACATCGATGCCGGTCGGCACATTGGGAATCATCGGCTGCACGCCACCCATCATCTTCTGCCCGACCCGCGAGGCATCGGCAGTGGTAAGCCGGCCATCGCCATCCACATCGCCGACCATCAGCGGGTTGATGTTCGACCACGCGGCAAAGCCGCTATCCACCTTCAGCGCATTGCGCTGGATCAGCGTCACGTCGTCCTTGTCGAGCTTCGCGTTGCGGTTGGTGTCGCCGATGTAGCCGACCACATGCAGCGCGTCGTCGTCGGCCCGGTCGGCAGCGGTCTGGTTGGCAAACACGTTGCCGATGTCCACCACTTCCACCGCACCGTAGGCAGCACTGTTGGGCACCGTCGCCACCAGATTCACCAGCGTCACCTTGCCTGCAGCAATCGGCGCTGCCGAGGCGATGGTCACGCTGATCTGCCCGGCCACCGAGGTATCCACCGTCAGGGTCGCCCCCGGCGGCAGGCCGGCGCCAGCCTGCGCACCGGTGATCTGCAGCAGGGCCGGGTCGAAGCGCACCGTGAAGCTGAGGTTGCGCACGTCGCCGGCACTGGCGAGCGTCAGCGGCAGCAGGCTGGCCGTGGCCGGCACATCCACCGCCTGCCCCGGGCCGCGCATGAAGTCCGGCAGGGACAGCCGCAGGGCCGGCACCGGGCCGAGGGTGAAGCTGGTGGTGTAATCGTCACCACCCGTACCGTCAGCATTGCCGTCGAGGTTGCCGAAGACGCTGTGGAAAGCCTTCGGACCGCTCTTCAGGTTGAGGCTGTAGGCGTCGGCGGCCAGGCCGCTGCCACTCACCACGTAACGCAGGCCCTTGAAGTCGGCGTCGAAGACCACCGAACCCTTCACCACGCCACTGGCCGCGCCGGACAGGATGATGTCCGCCACGCCCAGGCTGGCGAGGGTCGAGTCGTAGAGGTTGATCACGCTGGCATCGAAGGGGTCGTTGAAGCGCACCGCGAAGCCGTTGCTGTCGAAACTGAAGGCCTTGACCTGCAGCGGCACCGGCAGCACTGCTACTTCCAGCGGGTCGAGGGCGTAGCTGCCGTCCTCGTCGGTGGCGGTGGCGCGGATCAACACCTTGCCGAGCACACCCGTGTAGGTGTGGCTGAGCGCGGTGGGGTTGCCGGCATAGTCGTTCACCGTGCCGTCGCCCCAGTCGATGCGCCAGGTGCTGATGGTGTCGGCACCCGGGTCGCTGCTGTCGAGTTCGAGCGTGAAGGCCTCGCCGGCATACACCGCCTGCAAGCCGCCCGCCGCAAGGGTCGGCGCCACGTTGGCCACGTTCACCTGGAAGCTGCGGCTCGCCGACAGGCCGGCCACGTCGGTGACACTGACCGTAAAGCTGTAGTCGGCATCGCCATCAATGGCCGTCCAGCGGATCGCGCCGGTAGCCGGGTCGATGGTGGCACCGGCCGGCGCCACGTCGAGGGCGTAGGTGAGCACCTCACCCGTATCCACGTCGCTGCCGACGGCGCTGATGCTGAAGACCTCGCCTTCGGCCAGCGCCGCGTCGGCGATGGAGGCCAGCGTCGGCGCGTCATTCACGGCTTCGACGATGAGCTCCACCACCGCCGAAGCGGTGGCGCCAAAGCTGTCAGCCATCACGTAGCTGAAGCTGTCGCTGCCGAACCAGTTGGCGTCCGGCGTGTAGCGCAGCTTGTCGCCCTCGATGCTCACCTTGCCGTGGAGCGGCGCGGTAACGCTGACGAGGCTCAGGGCATTGCCTTCCGGATCGCTGTCGTTGGCCAGCACGTCGAGCAGCACGGAACTGTCTTCAGCCAGCGTGAAGCTGTCGGCTCCGGCAACGGGCGCGCTGTTACTGAAGCTCACCGCCACAGCCACCAGCCCCGTGCTTTCACCGCCATCGCTGTCGCGCAGGGTGTAGCTGAAGCTGTCCGGGCCGAAGTAGCCGGCATCCGGGGTGTAGCGCACCTGTCCGGCCTCGATGGCAACCGTGCCGTGAGCGGCGCCGGCCACGCCAGCCAGGCTCAGGGCCGCGCTGTCGATGTCGGTGTCGTTGGCGAGCACGTCGATCAGCACGGAGCCATTGGTATCCACAGTGGCGGAATCCGGATTGGCCAGCGGCAGGTCGTTGATGCTGAGAACGCTGACGTCCACCTGCGCCGTTGCAGTAGCGCCGGTCACATCGCTGATCATGTAGCTGAAGCTGTCCGCGCCGAACCAGTTGGCATCGGGCGTGTAGCGCACCTGGCCAGCTTCGACGGCCAGCGTGCCATGACTGGCGGTGCCCACGCTGACCAGCGTGAGCGGCAGCCCTTCCGGATCGCTGTCGTTGGCCAGCAGGTTGATCAGCGTGCTGCCGTCTTCATCCAGTTCCACTGCGTCGGCGTTGGCCACCGGCGGCAGGTTGCTGACGAGGATCGCCACCGTTACCGTGGCACCGGCTGTGCCGCCGTCACCGTCGCTGATCTGATAGGTGAAGCTGTCGGCGCCGGAGAAACCGGCATCCGCCGTGTAGCGCACCTTGCCGGCCTCGATGGCCACCGTGCCGTGACTGGCCGCGGAAACGCCGGCCAGACTCAGTACGGCGCTGTCGATATCGGTGTCGTTGGCGAGTACGTCGATCAGCACAGAAGCGCCGGCCACCACATTCGCCGAATCCGGGTTCGCGACGGGCGCGTCATTGACGCTGAGTACCGTCACCACCACCGTGCCGGTGCTGGTGTTGCCGGCCTCGTCGCTGACCACGTAGCTGAAACCGTCGGTACCGAACCAGTTGGCTTCCGGCGTGTAGCGCACCTGACCGGCCTCAATGGCCAGCGTGCCGTGGCTGGCGCCGTCGGCGCTGACCAGGCTCAGGGCCTTGCCTTCCGGGTCACTGTCGTTGCCCAGCACATCGATCAGCAGCGTCGCGTCTTCGTTCAGCGTTGCCGTATCGGCGTTGGCCACCGGCGGCAGGTTGCTGACGAGGATCGCCACCGTCACCGTGGCCCCGGCTGCGCCGCCGTCACCGTCGCTGATCTGATAGGTGAAGCTGTCGGCGCCGGAGAACCCGGCGTCGGCCGTGTAACGCACCTTGCCGGCCTCGATGGCGACCGTGCCATGGCTGGCCGCCGAAACGCCGGTCAGACTCAATACGGCGCTGTCGATATCGGTGTCGTTGGCGAGCACGTCGATCAGCACCGAAGCGCCGGCCACCACATTCGCCGAATCCGGGTTGGCGACGGGCGCGTCATTGACGCTGAGTACCGTCACCACCACCGTGCCGGTGCTGGTGTTGCCGGCCTCGTCGCTGACCACGTAGCTGAAACCGTCGGTACCGAACCAGTTGGCTTCCGGCGTGTAGCGCACCTGACCGGCCTCGATGGCCAGCGTGCCGTGGCTGGCGCCGTCGGCACTGACCAGGCTCAGGGCCTTGCCTTCCGGGTCGCTGTCGTTGCCGAGAACATCGATCAGGAGCGTCGCGTCTTCGTTAAGCGTGGCCGTATCGGCCTGCGCCACAGGCGGCAGGTCGTCGGTTTCGCCAGCCTTGAGGATGCGCACGTTGTCGATACTGACCTGGCTGGCCGCTTCGCCGACGCCGAGCAGATCGAAGTACAGGGTCAGCGTGGTGCCGGCAGCGATGCCGGTGAGGTCGATGGAAACCGTGACCGGGCGGCCGGACGGCAGTTGCGCACCGTCGTGCCCGGAGAGGCCCGTGGTAGCAACCGTCGCCGCCGTCCAGACGCGCCCGTCCGCCTGCAGGTTGAACAGGGCATCGGTGCCGGTGAGGCTGGTGACACCGAGCGCCGGCAGACCGTCGGCGTTGAGCAGCGCCACCTCGAAGGCATCCCCCGGCCCGCCGGCGTTGGCCGCGAAATCCGTGGCAATGATCTGGAAGCGCAAGGACTCGGCACCCACCGGCACGATGAAGGTCTGGGCGAAGCGGGATTCGATCCGTTCGTCTTCCTTCAGCACACCCTGGCCGGCACTGGCCGAAGCCTGCCCGGCAGTGGCCCAGCCGAAGCCTGCGGAAGCTGCATCGCCGACACTGAACTGGCCGTTGACGATGCCGTCATGCGCCGGGGTACCAAGGAATGCGGAGCTTCCGCCCAGCGCCACGATGCCGGTACTGCCGCTGGCGCCTGTCGTTCCGGCGTCGCCTTCCAGGGCGTGATAGACGCGCCAGGCGGCGGCTGTGTCGGCCTGGCTTGCAGCCGAGGCCAGCGTCGCATTCGGCAAGCGGCGTTCGCCGACCATCACGGAGGCGGTCATGAGCTGCCGGTCTCCGCTGCCCACAGCCACGTCCTCAAGACCGAGGATGTGGCCCATTTCGTGCGCCAGCACCGTCACGAGGTCGTAGTGGCTGGCGGCGGCCGTGCCGCTCAGGGCGGTGAGGCTGCCCGTTGCGGAGTCGGTGGAGAATTCGTCGCTGGCAAAAGGCGTCGGGTCGATGAACCAGCCGTGGCCATTGCCGTCCGCGTCGATCTTGATGACCGGCTCGCCTTCGCTGCCGAAATCGGCGAAGCCCAGGTAGTTGAGCGGCAGATCGGCATAGGTAACGCGGGTTGCCGCCAGGCGGGCGGCCTGCGCCGCATCCAGCCCGACGCCGATCCACAGCTGACGGACTTCCTCCATGGCCTGCTCGAGCACCACACTGGCAGTAAAGACCTGACCGCTGGTGCCGCTGTCCGTGCTGACCGGAGTGACATCCACCACGGTGACCGGCTCGGTAGTGTCGCCCACCAGGGCGTTGCGGATCAGTTTGACGTTGTCGAAGTAGAAGGACGCCATGACCGGGTCCTGGTAGGCGTTGCCGTCCTTGTCGTAGCGGGTCACCGTATCCTGCTGCGGCCCGTTCACCAGTACGTAGCTGAAGCGCCCGGCCTTGCCCTGCATCGACGTCGGGATGGAGAACTCCTTGAGGACCCAGTCGGCGCTCTGGCTCAGGGTTACGCCACCACTCAGGGTGTTCGCCGCCGAACCGTCTATCGGCTCGAAGAACAGGCTCACCACGGCGTCGGGGTCGTGCCCTTCCACCGAGTACTTGAACTGGATCTTGCTCGCGTCGGTGGGGAAGAACATCCAGTTGTGGGTCATCTTGTCCACGCCCGACAGTGCGGTGCTGAGCGTGAAGCTGTAATCCACGAACTTGGCCGCCACCGCCTTGAACATGTCGGCGATGAAGACAATCGCCGCATCCACCAGGGCGCCCTTGATCGCGCCGCTCAGGGTCGAGCCGGCACCGCTCAGGAGCGACTTGACCCCCGTGCGCTGAGCGAGGAAGTCGAGCAGGAAGCCACTCTGGTAGACCTTCGGGTCGAGGGCTGCGGTTCCGTTCTTGATGAGCTTGAAGGTGTCGTTGAGGCCGTCGCCAAGTATTTCCGCAATCTCGGAGAGCAAGCCGGGATTGTTCTTGAGCATGTCGATGTTCACCGCGTTCTTCAGCGCGGAAACGAAGTTCGGGTGGGCGGTGATCTCCTTCCAGATGTCCTTGTGCAGGTTGCCGGCAAAGCCGAAGACGTCATCCCACACGTTCTTGAAGCGATCCACCACGTCCTGACCGGCCGTCCCGGCCACTTGCCGCAGGTCGGCAAAGAAGCTGTCCACCGCGGCCGTGTCCATCGTCCAGCCCATGTGGAAGGACTGGAAGGCGGTGCCGAACATCGACGGATTGCCGCCCCCCTGCAGGGACCAGCCCGGCAGCTCGAAGGAGGTCGGGTAGAGCATCGGGAAACGGCCCAGGTAGGGCTGATAGCTCGCCTGGAAGTTGCCGTTGAAGACCGTCGGCACCGCTGCATCCCAGCTGCCCTGCTCGGTGTTGTCGGTCGCCAGGTTGACCCGGGCGACGGTGGACTTCGGCCGATTGGCCAGGGTCGTACCGCCGTAAAGGGAATAGAACCAGCCTTCGCCGATGCCTTCCCAGGGCGCCGTGTCGAGGGTCGGATCGCTGGGGCCGGACGCCGCCGCGGGTGCGCTGCTGCCCCAGGGCGGCGCGGTCTTTTCCGCTTCGCGGGCCCGATACCAGGCCCCGCCCACGCTGTAGGCCTTGGCCGTGTACCCGGGCACCGGGGATTCGGCCACAAAGTGACGGTCGGCAAGGCGGCGGAAGATGCGCTCTTCCTTGGTCGCCGTGCCCGCCCCGGCGGAACCGAGGGCGAGATCGATGGTGCCCAGGTACCAGGTTTGTACCCGGCTGTGAGGTGCGCCCACGCCGACGTTGAAGAGGATCTTCCAGTCGACCGTTTCGTCAGCCACAAAGCCAGCCCGGCCATCGAGCTTGACGTTGATGTCGGCGCCGGCAATCTTGCGCCCGTTGGGCGTAAAGGTAGCGTCGGTGCTGGCCCCGCCGGTGGGGGTTTCCTTGTCGGCGGCCGGCAGATCGCTCTGGTAGTCCCCCGCCTTGCCCGACCAGCCGAGGGTCTGGTAGTAGTTGTCGGCAAAGATGATGTTCGACCAGACCTGGACGTTGGGGTCCTTGAAGTCGGAGTAATTGACTTCGGAAATCCCCAGGCCCTTGACCAGCTTGTTGGCATAGCCGAGATAGGTGCCAACCTTCAGGCCGCCATTGGCTATCGCCGCCCCGACGGGCCCGGTGCCCACCAGGGTGCTCGCCGCACCGGCCGCGGCCACCACGTAGGAGCCAAGCTCCAGGGTGTCGAGGATGGAGCTGATCTTTACGTTCAGCGAGGGCTGCGAGAAGTCGTGGGGGTCCAGCGTAGTCATCTGGATCTGCGGAATGCCGGGGAAGTAGGTTCCCAGGCGCTGGGCGATTTCGGAATTGACCGAGGTGCCGCGGCTGTGGCCAATGAGGTGCAGCGGCGACTTGAACAGCGCTCCGCCGGTCTTGGTGTTGAGCCCCACCATGTCGGCGAAGATCGCATCGGCGGCCGCTTCGGCGAAGCCCGAATCGGCGATGCCGGATTCCTTCACCCAGTTGGTGACCAGCACCAGGGGCTTGCCGAGGAAGCTTGTCGGACTGGCACCACCGGCGTTGGTCTGGTCGCTGGTGGCCCAGTAGGGAATCCAGGCGCCGCCTTCAATGTCCTGGTAGAACACCGCGCCACCGCCCCGCTTGGCGATCTGCACGCCCATATCGAGCATGGCCTGCAAGCCGCCCAGGGGATTGAAGATGGCCGTGCCCGGCAGCTGGAAGCCGTGGGTCAGAACCGATACCTCGCTGAAGGTAGTGGCGTCGGTCACCTTCGCCGGCGACACCGTGAAGCGCTCGGTCTTGCTGATCGCCACCCCGTTCTGGCTGACCTGTTCCAGGCCCCAGTAGTAAGTCTGGCCGCGGGTCAGGCGATAGAACTCGGTGAGGGTGAAGCTGTGTTCGCCCTTGGTGAGGTACTGGGCCGCGTTGGGCAGTTCGCTCAGCTTGAGGGTCAGGATGCGGTTGGCGTTGGCGTCGGCGGTGCTGCCGAGGATGTTCGGATCGGCCTTGTCGGCCTCCGTGGTATCCGTCGGGAACAAGCCCTTGCTGCGGTCGTAGGTGCTCACATACAGCGTCACCTCGCTCATGTCGGCACGGTTCACCCAGCTCAGGGTCGGCAGGGTTTCATCCAGGGGCTGGTTGCGGATCGGGCCCTTCAGCGAGAAGGTGTCCATCTGTACCGCCAGCCGCCGTACGCTGCCGCCCATGGCCAGGGGCGCGCGGGCCGGGTCCTGCACCTTGAAGACCGGGACGGTGCCGGCCGACACCGCATTGGTCCGGTAGTCCGCCTTCACGTCGATGGCTTCGTTGAAGAGGATGAAGTTGCTGTTGGTCAGGTCGTTGATGGCGAAGCGGCCGCTCTTGTAGATCGTCTTCCCGCCGATGTCCCGCGGGTCGAGCTGCCAGTTCTTCTTCAGCTCGGTAATGATCGCGTCCTTGTCCCAGACGAAGGTGGCGTGCTGGAAGAAGTAGGTGCCGTAGAGGTACTTGCCGTCGTCGGACAGGGTGATCTCGTCCGGGAAGGACCAGGGAATCATCCGCAGCGCGCCGACCAGGCCCTGCGGCCCGTCGCTGTAGCGATCCAGGCCGAAGGGGTTATGGATGATGCCGACGTTGCCACCGGCCGCGTAGGAGGACACCACGTCCGGATCGTGGGACGGCAGTTCCGGAATGTAGATGTTGGTGGCCGACACGAAGGCCCATTCCAGGTCATCGGTCACCGTGACACCGGCTGCGTTATTCACGTCCAGGGAGTCGTCCACCCGGCCCAGTTGCAGGTCGATGCTGCGCAGCTTCTTCCACTCCATGCCGTTGCGCTGCAAGACCATCACCCCGTCCGGATCGCTGGCGTGGTGGGTCAGGACCATCAGGTTCGGGTCATTCACCTCGCGGATCAGGTAGGGATCGCGCCCGACCTCAAGCATCTGGGTAACCTGCGGCACCTTCTTGGCGTTGATCTGCTTGCGCAGGTCGGTGATGTCCACCACCGCCACGTGGCCGTTCACCTGGCCACCTGTTCTGACGACAAAGGAGGCCCAGTCACCGGCGATCGGGATGAGAAGCTGCTTGTTATCGGCCGTTACCGCCATGCCGCCGGCACGGATGCCCACCGGTGCATCCACGGTGATGTACTGGGGCAGAACCCGGTTGTAGGTCTTCGAGTTCGGGTCGATGTCGATGATGTAGATACGCCCGAGCACCTCGTCCGCCACAAAGGCAAACTGGCTCTTGCGGTCGATCACGATGGCCCCCGGCGTGGCGTCTGCCGGCAGCAGGATGCGATTGAAGCCGATGGTGCTGGCGTCCTTCACGTTATCCGGCAAGGCATCCAGCTCCCTGAGGGCAATCGCGTCGATCACCGCCACCGAGTGGGACAGGTGCTGGGTCACATACACCCGCCCGTTGTCGGGAGTCACCGCGATGTCCCGCGCCCCGCTGCGGTCGATGCCGACCGGGATGCGGGCAACGATCTCGTTGGCATCGACGTCGGTCTGCTGGATCACGTTGATGGTGTTGTACCAGCCGCCGGAGGCCACGAAGACGTACTTGGCATCGGCATTGAAGCTGATCCCCTCGCTTTCCAGGGTCACGTCCTTGTATTTCGGCTGGTTGTTCTCGAAGCCGATGAGCTGCTTGGTCTTGCGCGTAACGGTGATGCTGGTCTTGGCCAGGAACACGCTGTCCGGCACCTTGACCCGGATGGTCTGCTCGGTGAAGGCCGTGCCCTCGACGCTCTCGGGCTGGACATCCACCACGGTGGAGCTGCCCATGCGGAAGCGCACCCGGGCATCCTTGAGGCCGCCATTCACGTTGCTCGCATCGCCACCGGCAGCAGCGACCAGGTAGTAGCCGGTCAGCACCAGCACCGGCCCGTCCACGCTCTGCTCGATGGCGTAGGAGGTAATGCTGGGCTCAAACCCGGTCGGCAGCGCTGCGTTCTTGACCTTGATCGGCGCGATATCGACCGGGTCCGTGGGTCCGAGCTGGACCTTGCCCACCGTGGTGATCGACGGCGTGAAGGTGTCGTTGATCTGCGCCACCGTAACCGGTACCTGGTACGGAATCGACAGGATGAACAGGGAGGCCGAGAGGGCCACCAGCGCGCCAAAGGCCACGCCACCGGCCAGCCCGAAGGCCACCATCGGGGCCGCGGCCGCCAGCGGTGCCGTCAGCAGGATGCGCCCGCGGAAGGTGTTGATGAGCGCCGCGTCGGTGGCAAACAGGGCGTAAGTGCCCGGCCCGCCCACGCCGCCGTAGGGTGGCGAGGAGGTGCGCGCCATGCCGTCTGCACCGACCACGCCGCTTTCCACTTCCAGCCAGCCGCGGCTGATGGAACCATCCTCCATGACGAAGTCGTGGGTCTGGTAGAACGCAACCCGGGTTCCCGCCGCCAGGGTGGTCGGGATGGCCAGTTGCACCGGCAGGGCAAGATCGCCGCCCTGGGTGTCGAGCTTGAAGGCACCGCCAAAAGTCCAGCCGGAATCGGCAGGCAGGAGCGGCGCGTCGAGCTGACCCGCCGTCAGCCGCTCGATGGACACCACCGTGTCACTGGCCAGGGCGCCCGGCGCAATGCCGACCTGCAGGCCATCGACGCTCTGCACCACGCCACCGGTTACACCGAGGGACGTGGGACCGGTGAAGGGCACGGTGATCTTCACCGGAATCAGCGCTTCGGCAAACTTGTGGATGATGGTGACCACCGCTTCGCCCGGACCGTGGGCGATCAGGAGGCCGTCGGCAGTCACTTCGACCACCGCGCTGTTGCTGCTGTAGTAGCGGGTGCCGGCCGCAGCGGAACTGATGTCCAGACGGTCGTCGTCGCCGTTGATGACCAGCTTGATCTGGCGCTGGCCGCTGTTGGCAGCCAGGGTCACGGCATCCGGGTAGGGATCGAGACCGGAAATCTTCAGGTCCGAATCTGCGTCGCCGGTCAGGCCGACCTGGTAAGTGGTGACGGCCAGGGCACTGCCACGGGACGCCGTCACCGCGCCGTAGCCGGTGGTCTTGCCCAGGAGGCGGCCATCCGCGGTGATGATCGCCACCAGCGGGTCGGTGGTGCTGAAGCTCACATAGGAGGCCGGAATGACCACGTTGAACTGGTCTTCGAAGTCACCCACCAGATAGAGCTGCTGTCCGCCGCCGACGCCGATGTGGGGCGACCGGTTGACGATGTCGATGGCGATCAGCTTGGCATCGCTGATATCCACATAGATGGTGCCGGTAGTGCGGCCGAAGCCGTCGTCGGCCACGATGTCAAAGCTGGCCCGGCCCACAAAACCGGCCTCGGGGAGGAATTCCACCGAACGCCCGTCGCCCGACAGGCGCGCCGTGCCGTGGGTGCTGCCGACAACGCGGAAGTAGGTCGTATCGCCTTCCGGGTCGGCCACGAAGGTGCTTACCGGCGCATTGACTTCCAGTTCCAGGTGCGTCTTGACCTGCCCGGCCACGATGGCCGGGGCCCGGTTGGGCGCAAAGCCGAGGTTCTGCATCAGCAGCTGCATGTCGCTGCTGTCGATGCGGCCGTTCTGGTCGGCGTCGGCGCTGGCGATGTAGCCCGCCTCCCCGGCCTGCTTGTCCTTGGCTGCGGCCATGAGCTGGGCATCGCTGCCGTCCACATCGCCGTCACGATCGGCATCGCCGGCAATGAACAGGGACAGCGTGTAGGCGCCGGCCTGGGACGGATCGCGCCCGGAAAGGGCCAGGAGCTTGAGCCCCGCCGTATCCAGCTTGAACACTGCAAAGGCCCTGCCCCCCTGGACGCCGCTGGCGACCGGAGTGAGCCCGGCGATGGTCGGTATGGCGGGCAGCACGCCGCTGCCGTCGGCCTCGACGATCACGCCCAGATACACCGAGCCGCCGGCCGTGGCGGCGAGTTCGCTGTCGCGCAGGGTGAAGGTGTAGCGATCCACCTGACCGGCGGCCAGGCTGCCGCTGCGGGCCGCCTGGGTGTAATTCACCGCAGAGCCCAGATCGGCGTCCAGCGCGGACACTGTGACCGCACCGGCGTAGTCGATGAAACTGCCGCCTGCACCGCCGAAGCCGGTGCTCACGATGAGGCGATGCGCCGCTGCCGGGTCGTAGCCGAAGCGCACCGACTCGGCGGTGGCCAGGTTGCGGGCGGCAATCAGGTTGCCCGCAGCATCGTAGCTGTAGAAGAACTGGCGGCCATCCGGCGTCAGCACGCCATCGATGAAGCCGGCGTGGTTCTGCACGAACTGCAGGGTGTCGCCATTGCTGGCGATGATGCCGCTGTCGGTCACCGCCAGCGTAATGCCGTCGGTGAATTCGATCTCGCGCACACCCGCACCGGCAATGATTCCGTAGCGGGTTCCATCGGGCGCAATGAGGGTGTACTGGGCCAGCACATCCAGCAGGGAGGCCGGGTTGTAGGGGTTGGAGTTGAGCAGCTCGAAGTAGTGGGAGCCGGCCTTCACCAACTTGATATCGGCGGCGTCCAGCTGCCAGTTAACGCCCGGGTCGGCCACGAAGGCCGGCGTGTAGTAGCGCAGGCCCGGGATGTCGTGCTGTACGGGCGCAAAGGTGAAGCCCGCACGACGACCGTCCGGCAGGGTCAGATAGACGCGCTGCCCGTCGGCAAAGCCGCCAAAGACGCCGGCATCCTCCCGCCCGGTGAGGGGCGCGTCGGTCTGCAGATCCACGTCGCGCAGGGCCAGGTGCCAGCCGAAGCCGAAGCTGCCGGCAACGTTGGCGAGGGTCGAGTCGTACGTCCGCACGAAGTCCAGGGCATGCCCGGCCAGGGTGGCGGTGAAGTCGGTTTCGCTGCGCTGGTAGAGATCGGTCTTGGTGGCGGTGTTCACTTCCACGAAGGCCGTCGCCTCGCCGCGGCGCCCGCTCATGTCGGCCACCGACAGGCGCAGGGTGTAGAAACCGTTGGCGATGGTGAAGGGATCGAGGGTGGCAAGGGCCTCGTTGAGGGCGGCGTTCTCGCCGGTGGCGAGAGTCGTCCAGTTGGTCGAACCGTAGCGGGCGATCTCCAGCTTCCAGCTGTCCACGTTGCTGTCGCCGACGGAGCCGACGATGGCGGTGCTGTGGCGCAGGATGGCGTTATCCAGCAGCGGCGTGAAGAAGGGCGCAGGCGCCGCCTTGTCGGCGGGGTCCTTGATCTTGATGACGGAGACGGTGCTGCCCACCAGGCCATCCACGTCGGTGGCTTCGGCACGGATCTGCATCCGGCTGCCGGTGCCGGCGATGACGTGGGCGCGGCCGTCCGCATCCAGGGTCACAGCCTGGCCATCGACAAACAGGCGCTGGCTGGCAATGGCGCCGAAGCTCTCGGCGATCACGTGGATCAGGACATCCTGCCCCGGCACCACCGGGAAGCTGGGGGTGCGCTCGATGACCACGCTGGGTGCCGGCGGTGTCAGCGTAGCCCGCAGCAGCAAGGGCTGGCTGCTGCTGGTGAAGCCGTCGGAGACTCTGGCCATGACCAGGTAATCCCCCGCCTGGCCGGGGCCGGGCGTCCATTTGATGACGCCGGTCACGGCATCCAGCGTGGCGCCTTCCGGCAGGCCGGTGGCACTGTAGGCCAGCACCGCACCGGTGTCGGCATCCAGCCCGCTGATGGCAAATTCGAGTGGCCGGCCGAGCAGCGCAGTGTGGTTGGAAACCTTCAGTACCGGTGCCCGATTCACATTGGCGATGGACAGCAGCACGCTGGTTTCCGACTTCAGGCCGCCCGGATCGGCGGCGGAGAAGCGCAGCAGATAGTCACCGGACTGGTCATAGCCTGGCGTCCAGGAGAACTGGCCAGTGCGGGCGTTGAAGCGCGAACCATCGGGCAAGGCGCTGAGGGCCGAGAAGACAACCGGATCGCCGTCCAGATCCCCCACCGTCAGCGTGAATTGGACCTGGGCGTTTTCCCGGCCGGTCTGCGGGAACAGCGGCACGATGATCGGGGCCTGGTTTACGTTGGCCACGGTGATGCGGATGGTTTCGGCACTTTCGGCCATGCCGTCGCTGACGGACAACCGGATGTTGTCGTAGGTGCCGGCCTGGAAGAGGTTCGGCGTCCACCGCAGCACGCCGGTGGTGACGTCGAAACTCGCTCCCGGCGGCAGGCTGGCCGCCGCGTAGGTGAGTGCATCGCCATCCGGGTCCACCGCGGTGAGGCGTACTTCGAGGGGCTGGCCTTCGGCCAGGGCCTGCTCGCCCACCGGGGCCAGCACCGGGGCAAGGTTGCTGTCGCGCACCTTGATGCGCACCAGTTGCTCGCTGCTGCCCACGGGGCCGGCACCGTTGTTGCCGTTGTCGCTGACCTTGAGCCGCACCAGGAAGCTCTGACCGAGCATCGCCGCGGTGGGCGTGAATTCCACCAGGGCCGTGCCATACACCACTTGCGGGGTGAGGGTGAGGCCCGCGGGCAGCGCGCCGCCCACGCCCTCGGCACTGAAGATGAGGCTGTCCTGATCCAGATCGGCAGCCTTCACGGTGAAGGCCAGCTTTTGCCCGACCAGGGCGACCTTGTCGCCCACCGGGCCGAGCACCGGCGGTTCGGACGGCGATACAGCCTGCAGGATGAAGCGCTTGGTGGTGGCGGCAGCGTACAGGGGGCCGTCGCCATCGCCGTTGTCGGTGGCGGTGAGGGCGATCTCGTAATCGCCCCGGTCGCCGGTCTTGGGTGCGAACACGAACTTGCCGGTGCCATTGCCGTTATCGACGAAGCTGGCAAAGGCCGGCAGGCCGGTGGCCGTGAGGGTGACCGGATTGCCGTCCGGATCGGTGATGCTGACCGGCAGTTCCAGCACGCCGTCGCGGCTAACCTGCTGGGTGGCCACGTCGGGCACTTCCGGCGGCCGATTGGCGTTCTTGACGGTGACCGGCACAACGATGGTGGTAGCCAGCGGCTTGCCGGTACCGTTGCCCTCGTCGGTGGCCGTGAAGGTGAGGCTGTAGGTGCCGGCCTGCTGATAACCCGGCAACCAGTGCAGAACGGCCGTAACGGGATCGAACTCGGCCCCCGGCGGCAGGCCGGAGACAACGTAGCTGACCGTCGGCTCGGTGCCCTCGAGGGGCGACAGGGTGGGCGGCGCCTCCGGATTGCCCGGGTCCTTGATGCGGATCTGCGGAATGTAGCCAGGGTTGTCCGGATCGAAAGCAAAGGCGTGGAAATCCAGCACCTGGTTTTCGTAAACAATCCACGAACCGAGCTCGTCGAAAACCGGCGCGGCATTCACGTTGAGGACCGTGAAGCGGGTCGGCCGGGTGACGAAGTTGTCGCCGTCGGTCACGCCGAAGCCGATGGTCCAGTCACCTGCCTGGAAGAAGGTCGGCGTCCAGGTGAACACGCCGGTGTTCGGATCGATGAAGGCGCCGCCGGGCAGGTAGTCGGCGTAATAGCGGAGGCTGGTGCTGTCCGCATCGGCACCTTGCAGGGCGATGCGGATCGGGTCACCTTCCCGCACCACGCGATCGACCACGGGCTTGAGGGTGGGCGGCGCATTGGTGGGCGACACCAGCAGCGTGAAGCTGCGGCTGACGGTATGGATACCGTCGCTGACGTAAAGCTGGACGTCGTTGTAGGTGCCGGCGGAGTTGTAGTCGGGCGTCCATACCAGGGCGCCGAGGGCCTTGTCGAAGACCGCCCCGGGGGGCAGGTTGTCGGCGTAGTAGCTCAGGGCATCACCATCCGGATCGATCGCGGACAGGGAAAGAACAGTCTCCTCCCCTTCCGAGGTGCCGATCACGGCGGGGAACGCTCCCACCACCGGCGCTTCGTTCACGCCACTCACATCGATGGCGAAAGCCTGGCTGGCGTAGCCGCCGCGGGTGTCGTAGGTGCGCAGCACCACGCTGGCCTGGGCCGGGCTTGCCGCCGTCGGCGTCCACCGGATCAGGCCGCTGGCGTCCACGCTCATGCCTTCCGGCGCATCGAGCAGGAGGTAGGCGAGCCTGGTGCCGTCCGGGTCGTGGGCCTGGACCTGGTAGGTGTAGGCGGTGGCAGCCGTGGCCCGGGTTTCCGGCGTGGAGTCGATGACCGGCCGGACGTTCGGATAAGGCATGGCGTAGATGCCATGGCCGAGGCTGACCTGCTGCCCCAGGCTGTTGCCGATGGTGACCGTCATGGCGGTGGTGGACTGGCCCGCCTTGAGGGCGCCGCCGCTCACTTTCTGCCCGAGATCGATCAGCCACAGGGTACTGGTGGTGCTGAGCGTTGCGCCCAGGGGCGTGCCCTGGAAGTAGCGCGCCGGGTCGATAACCAGGGTCAGCGGCAGCAGCAGGTCGTAGTCGCCGATGTTGGTGACGGTGACGTCGTAGGAGACGGTGCCGCTCGCCCGATCGCTGCGGGTCAGCTCCATCCCCAGCCGCACCACGGCAGAGAAGTCCATCGCCGCGGTGAATGAAACCCGGGTCATCGCGCCCAGCGCCATGCCCTGGGTGCTCTTGACGGTTGCGAGGATGCGCAGCTCGTAGATGTCCGCTTCCATCGGGTCGACAGTGAGCACCGCGGTGCGCGAGGCGGCGTCGTAGCGCACCGACTGCACGCGCACCTTGTCACCGTTCTGGCGCACGACTTCGTAGTTGTCCGGATCGATCACCGAGGCCGTGTCGGTGATGTCGCCGACAAACATGTCGTGGTCGAAGCGGACGCTCAGCTCGGGCAGCGGCAAGGGCACGATGGCCTGGTCGGGCGGATTGGTGGCGATGACGCGCGGCGCGACGATGGGGCTGATGACGTCGATCTGGTGCGTTTCGGCGACCAGCACGCGGCCGTCGGCGGTGGCGACCACGGTTTCGCCGCGGGAGCCGCCACGGGCGATCTCGACGCTGCGCAGGCTGACCAGATCGACCATGGTGAGGGCCACCCCGGTTTCGCCCTTGGTTGAATTGCTCGATACAAAGAGCAGGCCTTCGAGGCGCGTGCCGACCTGACCGAAGGCGATGGAATCGACCGCGCCATCGAGGCGCACCTTCACCGTGGCACGGCCGCGATGATCGAAAGTGACCACGTCGCCGCGGGCCGGCCAGGTGCTGCCCCACAGGGTGCCGTCCGGCGCAAAGGCCAGATCGTCCACCCGCACGTCGCTGAAGTGGCGGAACTCGCCGGTGACCGGGTTGAAGATTTCGATGCCGTCGCCGGAGGAGACGTAGATCTCGCCGGTACTGGCCTTGATGGCCAGGGCCTGGGTGATGCCGGTGCCGAAGCGCGCCAGAATCTGGCCGCTGGCCAGGTCGAGGCGCAGCAGGGAGCCGCCGCCGGTGGTGGCCCACAGCTGGCCGTTGTCGTCGAGGGCCAGATCGAAGATCGGCTCGTCGAGCTCGACAAAGGGCGTCAGGGCACGGCCGCCGTCGTGAGGGATGCGGTACAGCCAGCCCCGGTTGGGGCCGCCGCTGGCGATCACCGAGCCGTCGGCCAGTTCGAGTATGGCCAGGGCCCCTACTCCACCATGGCTATCGACGAAATCGGTGGCATAGGCCTGGGCCGTGAAGGGCCGCTCGACGACGGTGAATTCGGGCAGCTTCGACAGGGGCGTGGCCGCCGGGATCTGCTTCTCGGCCTCGATGAACAGCGAGTTGGTAGACGGCGCGGTGGGCGCCGCCGGGGCCGGCAGGTCGGCAGTGGTTTCGCCGAAGCTGGGCAGGCCGCCGAGGTTGGCGGCGGAGCCGTCATCCGGCGCCTGCACGCCGCCGGGCGCCTTTTCGCGGTTGCCGGCGTGGTCGGTGGCGAGGGCCAGGAACTCGTAGGTATGGCCGGCCTCGCCGGCGTAGATGCCGAAGGTGTCGGTGGTCTGACGCAGCCAGATCTTGAAGTCGCCGCCGTCCTTGGCCACGTAAACCGTGACGTGGGCAACGCCGGAACCACGGTCTTCGTCGACGCTGGTCCAGCGCACTTCATAGTCGGTGCCGCCGGTGCTGACCGGCGTGGCAGTGAGGCTGGTCACCGGCGCGCCGGTGTCGAGGGTCTGGGTGAGGACGCGGGTTTCCTGCGGCGCGATGGAATTGAAGCGCACCACCGCGCTGGCACTCACCTGGGTGCCGGACGGCAGGTCGTCCTTGGGCTGGACGGTGTAGCCGAGCTGACCGACGCCGCGGCCGTCGCCCGAGTTGGGCAGCAGCAGGCCGCGGGTGGCGTCCTGCAGGACTTCGCCGGTTTCCGGGTCGATGGCCTGGAAGACCCACGAGGCGGTGTGGGTCGTCGGGTCAATGCCGGCTGACACGCGCAGGATGAAGCCCTTGGCGTTGCGCAGGTCGAAGTCGCCCTGGAACAGCGCCCGGCCCGTCGGGATGTGCACGGTGACGTCGCCGAGCTTGATGTCGCCAAGACGGAAGGTGGTCGGATCGAGGGCCGGATCGAGTTCGCTGACGACACGGATCTCGGTGACCGAACCGGAAGCCGCCGACGGGTTCTCGAACTTGACGGTGTAGGGCAGCGCCTGACCAACGGGCAGGAACTGGTCGACACCATAGCCCTGCGGGCCGGACAGGGACGCCAGCTGGCTGTCGCTGATGGCCTGCTCGTAGAGGCGCGAGAAATCGAGCGCGGTGAGGGTGTTCGACGCTGCCACGGAGGCGTAGTCGGGCAGTGCGATGGTGGCCGCCGAGGCGCCGTCCTTGCTGAAGCCCACGTAGGGCACAAAGATGTTGAAGGTTTCGAAGTAGGTCGGGTGCGACAGCTGGAGGTCGTAGTCGGCGTACTTGGGCAGCGCCGGTACGGGGATGTCGCCTTCCAGGCAGTCGCTCTCGCGGTGCTCGTAGTGGTCGATGGCGGCCTTGGTGGCCGGGGTGTCGCCATACCAGGTCTTGATCTTGGCGAAGAACTCGACGATGTCGCCGCTGGTGCGCAACTGGTCGCCCACCGGGCCCAGCAGGATGCCGGTGGCCAGCGTGCTCATCAGGCTCATCACCTTGATGTCTTCGCGGATCGGCGGTGCTTCATCCACCGGACGGATGATGCCGACCTGCTCGAGCGCGGCCAGGTAGGCATTGACCCACGCTTCCGGGTCGGCGGCGAGGTTGCGCAGGGCGATGGCAGCACGCTTTTCGGCCAGCGTGGTGTCGTCGGTGCCGGTGGCGGCGATCTTCGCGTCGAGGTCGGTGTCGCCGAGGATGGCGGCACGCAGCTTGAGGGCCTCGAGGGTCTGGTCGGCGATGAACTCCTCGCGGGTCATCGCAGTGGCGGCGCCAACGATGTTGAAGCGGTACGGAATGAAGGGAATGACGCAGTCGTCGGGCAGGCCCTCTTCAGAGCCGGCCTGCAGCCACAGGTCCCAGTAGGCCGGCAAGGCGGTCTGCATGGACTCGGGGCCGCCGGCCAGGGCCTGGATCGGCTCCAGCGCCGGGTACATCTCGTAGAGGCCGACCCGCAGGGCGTCCCAGTTGAGGGTGGACAGGGCCTTGAGCAGCGGATAGGTGGTGACGTTGAAAGTCGCACCCACGTAGCCGCCGGCAATCACGTCGTAGGCGTAGCCCGAGGACAGGATCTGGCCGGTGGTGTTGGTGGCCGAGTCGAGGCTGGCCCACGGCACGTCGGCAGCGCCGGTGTCGGGCTGGCCGCGCAGGTTGTTGTAATACTTGAGGAAGGGCAGATCGTAGACGTACTGGTTGGTGCCCATCTCGGGCACGCCAAAGGTGAAGCGCACATAGGGCGTGTCCACGTTGGTGAGGCTTTGCAGCGCCACCCCGTAGATGCCGGTTTCGCCGGCCGCCAGCACGCGCGGCCCGCCGAGACCGATGGTCACGTCGGGCTCCAGCGCCCGTTCGATGAGGAAGCGGTAGGCGTCGATGGCCTGCTTGCCGTCCGGGTTGATGACCTTCAGGTCGTACAGGCCGAGGGGCGCGTCGCGGAAGTCAAAGGTGGCGCGGATCCAGGTGGAGTCCATCACCTCCCACTTCACCGGCTCGTATTCGGCCACATCGGGCCGCACCAGCTTGAGGATGGCGTTATCGGCAAACTTGGCACCGCGCACGTCGAAGGTGACCCAGCGGCTGTCGCCGCCCTGGTCTACATGCACGCTGGTGATGGCAAAGGGCACCACCTCGGCCAGCAGCTTGACCTGGGCATTGGCCTTGGGCTCGCTGTGGCCGCGGATCAGGACGTAGTAATCCCCCGGCTTGGTGAAGGGGATGACCGCGGTCTGGTTGGCCTGCAGCGGGTTTTCGTAGGTGGCGTCGTAGTTGTAGCCATCCGGCACGTCACCGTAGCGGATGAAGACTTCGTTGGCGGCGTCCTGGTCGGTGGCAGTCAGGCTGACCTTCAGGGTTTCGCCCTGCCCCACGGTCAGTTTGTAGACGCGGCTCTGCCCGGTGGACAGCGTGGTGGGCAGTGCCACGCCCAGGTGCAGCTCGTCGATGGCCACGGTGAGCACGTTCGGCGAGGTCGTGAAGTTGTTGGCTTCACCGGCCGAACGGTACGGGCCTTCGAAGACTTCGTTGTAAATGTCCGGACGCACGATGACCCGGTACTGGCCCGGCTTGGTGGGCGGAACCAGGGCGTCGAGGGTCGACGTGTAGCTGCCGGCGGCGCCGAGCACGCCGCTGTGGGTGGTCTTGCCGAGCAGGCGGTCGTTGATGTCCCAGATGTTGTCGTCGGACAGATAGACGGCGTCGGTCCACCCGGCAGCGGTCGGGTTGGTGCTGTGGTTGGAGACGGTCCATTCCACGTGCAGGCTTTCGCCGGCGCGGGCACTGCCGCCAAACTCGATGGCGTCGACCACCACGTCGGCCGGCGGGGGCAGCTCGAAGATGGACGGGGGCGAATTGGGGGTCGCGTTGTTGCGCTCGAAGCCGCCCTCAAAAACCTTGCCACGCCCGGAGCCGCGGGCCGGGTCGGTGACCACGAAGACGTACCATGCTCCGCTGATGTCGAGGGGTGCACGGAGGGTCTTGCTGACCGTGTAGCTGGCACTCTGGGCAAGGCCGCCGGTGTGCTGGACGCTCCACATGTAGCGGTCGCTGTCCAGGTCGAGCAAGGGATCGCGGGACAGGTAGATGAGGTCTTCCCAACTGCCCTGCTCCGGCGGCGTACCGGCGCCGCCGAGGTTGCCGACGGTGTAGGTGACGGTGAAGTCGTTGCCGACGGTAATGTGTTCCGGCGCCGTCACCGAAGTGACCTGCAGGTCGGCCAGCGGCGCAGCGGCCACCGGCAGCGCGGTGACGGTGATGTTGTTGCCTTCACCACGGAACTCGGGCACCGAGTCGGCATCGGCACTGATGCCGACGCCGCGGTATTCGGGAACGATGTTGCTGTTCCACCACGCCAGGCGGGCGTCGGCCTCAGAGTCGGTGAAAGCCAGCAGGCTGAAGTTGCCGGAGATGCCTTCGGGCAGCTTGAAGGTGGCGTTGCCGGTATAGCTTTCGCCGACCTTGAGCATGCCGTAGTGGCGGGCTTCGGAAAGCTGCAGGTCGTAGGTATCGAGGGAGCCATCCTTCGACAGGAAGAGGCGGTCCCACCAGCTGATTTCGCGGGTGTCCCGGTTGCCGATGTTGGTGACCGTGTATTGCACCGTAACCGTGCTGCCCGACTGGCCGCCGGCCGGCGGCACGACCAGGGTGGTGACTTTGAGGTCGGGCTCGCGGTAGGTGACCGGAATGCTGCCGATGCCCCGGTTGTTGTCCTGCCCGCCGATGCCTTCGTAGGCCGAACCGGCGTAGATCACGTCACGGGCGTAGGCGTTGTCTCCGGCGTCCAGTTCGCCGTTGGGGAAGCGCGGATCGTAGGGGTTGGCGTCGGTGATGACATAGAGGTAGTAATTACCGCCGATGCCGCGCGGCAGGGTCACTTCGGCGCTCTCGGTGTAGCTGGCGCCGGCGGCCAGGCCGTCCTTGTTGCTGTGCACGAAGGTGCCCAGGCTGATGGCCCGCTCGGGCAGGAAGACCGGGTCGGGCGACAGGTACACGCTGTCGAGCCAATAGCGGGTGCCGTCCCAGACGGTGCCGCCGTAGTTCTTCACGGTCCAGGTGACGGTGGTCTTTTCGCCGGAGAAGTTCTCGGCCGGGGCAGCGATGGTCACCACCTTCAGGTCGGCCGGCAGCGCCGTCACGCTGGTATCGGTGGTGCGGGTGTTGTTTTCCTCGTTGCCTTCGACCACGTCGTAGGGCTTGCCCTTGTACGGGTTGTAGTCGGTGTAGGCGAGCACGTACTTGCCTGCCGCCGCCGGGTTGAGGGCAAAGGAGGCGGAGTTGCTGTAGCTGCTGCCCGGCGCGGCGCCGCCGTTATGGGCAACACTGCCCAGATACCAGACCTTGGCGCCCTGGGCGCCAAGGGTCGGCATGTCGGACAGCCAGAACACGTCGTTCCAGCTGCCGGACGCTTCGCCGGCACCGCTGTTTTCGACGCTCCAGTTGATGCTCAGCTCGCTGCTGGTGGACGCCGTCGGCGAGGCGCTCAGCGCAGAGATCTTCAGGTCGGGCGGCGGCGGTTCGAAGCCGCCGATCACGTCGATGGCGCGGGCCTTGTAGTTGTTGTTGTCGAGCTCGTTGGGGTCGTCCGGGTTGAGGTTGCTGGCCAGCGTGTCTTCAAGGATGACGTCGTAGCTGTCGCTCCACACGGTGACGTAGTAAGTGCCGGAGCTCATGTGTGCCGGCAGGTTGACCCTGGTGATCACGTCGTAGCTGCTGCCTACCGCCAGCGAACCGTTGTGCTGCACTGTGCCAAGCAGGATGGCGCTGTTGCCGCCGGCGTTGGGGCGGGTCTTGTCGCGGGACAGCCAGACGGTGTCGGTCCAGCTGTTGCCGGCGGTGGTGCCGCTGCCCTTGTTGGCCACCGTGTAGCGCACTTCGATGCTGGCGCCCTCCACGGCCTGGGCCGGGGCCACCACGCTGCCGGCCACCAGGTCGGACAGCGGATAAGGCTCGACGTAGAGCGGTACGGCGCTGATGTTGTTGGCGTCGTTGGGGTATTCGTCCGCCGAACCGCTGCCGTCGGCCTGGACAATCAGGAACACGTCGCCCCGGTAGCGGATGGGGATCTGCATGCTCGCCGTGTCGGTGGCGTAGAGCTCGCCCGGATTGAGGGCGGCACCGTTTTCATAGCTGCCGATCAGCAGGTCGTCGCCGGTGAGCTTGTTGTCGATGGACAGGTAAACGTTGTCGCGCCAGTGCGGCGTGCTGGTGGGCACGGTGCCCTGGTTGATGATGGCAAAGCGCAGCGACACCGTGGAACCGGCCGAAGCGCGGGCCGGCGCGGTGACGATGCCGACCTGCAGGTCGGAGCGTGGCAGCAGGGCCACCTGCAGCACCTGGTCGTCGGCCGCGGTGTTGTTGGTGGCAGCGCCGCCGTATTCATAGACCGTCGCGTTGGGGTTGGTGACCACCACCGCCTGGTACACGCCTTCGGTGCGCGCCGGCAGCTTGAAGCGCTCGGTGCGGGTGTAGTACTTGCCGGCATCCAGCCCGCCAGCGTCATAGCTGAAAGTTCCCAGGTAGATGCCCGGGTCGTTGGGCTGACCCACCTTGCGCATGAACACCGTGTCGGTCCACGCCCCTTCGGCCTTGGCCTGACCGTTGTTGGTGACGGTCCACTTGATATCGATGTAGTCGCCTTCGCTGGCGCTGGCCGGGGTCTGGATGTCGGTCACCTGCAGATCGGGCGACGGCGACAGGGCCACGTTCACCGGGCCGGCAACCCGGCTGTTGTTGGCGGTGTAGACGAACTCGAAGGGCCCGAAGGTGCGCACGCGCACGTAATAGTTGCCCGACAAACCGTTGGGCAGCGTCACGTCCTGGGTGCGGCTGTAGCTGTCGCCGGCGGCAAGCACGCCCAGGTGGGTGAAACTGCCGAGGTAGGCCACCACGTTGTTGCCGGCAGCGTCGGAGGTCAGCACGATCTCGTCGTTCCAGCCGGCGATGTCGGTCGGGCCGATGCCCTGATTGCTCACCTTCCACGACACGCTCATGCTCTGGCCGGAGCTGGCACCGACGGGCACGCCGGCCTCGCTGACGACCAGGTCGGAGTACGGAATCGCCATCACGTCGAAGATCTTCGACGATTCGCTGGCGTTGTCGGCCTCGTTGCCGTTTTCGAAGACTTCGCTCTTCGAATCGCTGCGCACGAAGAAATGGTAGCGGCCCTGGAAGTAGGCCGGCAGCAGGAAGGTTTCGGTACGCGTATAGGACTGGCCGACCGCCAGCCCGCCGTCGTGAACGAACTCGCCGACGATGCGGTCGTCGCCGTTGCCGACGATGGTATCGGTGGACGCAATGAGGGCGTCAGTCCACCTTGGCGTGCGGCCAAAGCCGGTGCCCTGGTTGGACACCGTCCAGCTGATGCTGATCTGCGCCGGATCACCGATGGTGAGGGTCGGGGCAACGACACCGGAAGTGACCAGTTGGGCGTAGTCGGACAGCGTCACATCCAGCTGGCGGCTCGCCACGTTGTTGCCTTCGGCGCCGAGCTCGGGCACGTTGCCCGCCGCATCGGACGAGACCAGCAGGTAGTAGGTGCCCTGGGCGCCGAGGGGCAGGTCCACATCCACGCTGCCGCCGTAGGTCTGCCCCGCCGCCAGCGGACCGCTGATGCTGCGGGTGGCCAGCAGGGTGTCGGAACCGTCGATGCTGGTGTCGCGGGACAGGTACACCCGGTCGAGCCAGTTGCCAGCGGCCTGGCCGGTGCCGGCGTTGCGGATGACGTAGGTGAGCGTCACCCGGTTGCCGGACAGCGCCGTAGCCGGGGCGTCGAGCTGCTCGGGCAGCAGGTCGGGATGGACCACCTGCAGGCTGGCGGCCGAGGCGGTCTGGTTGTTGCCTTCGGCAGCGCTGCCGGAAACGCCTTCGTAGATCTGGTTCGACAGATCGGTGATAACGATGAGCTTGTAGGCCCCGTCGGCGATGGACGGCAGGTTGAAGTCGAGGGCGCCGGTGTAGCTGGTGCCAGCCTCCAGGTTGCCCGTGTGGGTCACGTCACCCAGGTAGGTGGCGCCGGACACACCATCGTTGGCCGACAGGTAAACCCGGTCGGTCCATGGCCCCTTGGCGGTGCCGCCACCGGTGTTGGTGCCGGTCCATGTCACATGCACCGGCTGGCCTGCGGCAGCCGTGGCCGGCAGGCTGATGGCGGTGATCTGCAGGTCGGGCAGCGGTGCCGGCGTGATGGCCGTGCGCTGGAAGGCGGCGGTGGTGTTGTTGGTCTCGAAGTTGGCTTCGTAGACCCGGTTGTCGCCGTCGGTACGGACGAGGAAGTAATAGTTGCCGGTGATGCCGTGCTGCAGGAAGACATTGGCCGAGTCGGTGTAGCTTTCGCCCACCGGCAGGAACAGGCCGCTGCGGTCCACCTGGGCCAGCAGGGTGTCGGCGGCGTCCAGCGTGGTGTCGGTGGATAGGTAGACAAAATCCTTCCACTGGCTCGAATCGGTGGTGGTGTCGCCGTTGTTGCGGACGCGCCAGGAAACCTTTACCGACTCGCCACTGAGAGCCGCGGCCGGGGCCGACACGGCCTCGACGACGAGGTCGGCGTGGGGGGCTGCGATGTTGATGATCTGCGGCCCGAAGGTATTGTTGCCGCGGGTGTCGGGCTCCAGCACTTCCTGGTTCACGTCACTGCGCAGGAACAAACGGTAGGCGCCATCGGCCCGCATGGGCAGGACGACCTGGCGTTCCTGGGTGTAGGACTCGCCCGGGGCGAGGATGCCGAAGTGCGGCGCATTGACGAGAACCACGTCGTCGGCATTGCCGTAGACGCTGTCGCTGCTCAGGACCAGGCGGTCACTCCACTGGCTGGGGGTGGCGGCCTCGCCCTGATTGGTGACGGTCCAGCGGATCGTCACGGTGTCGCCGCCGCGGGCGCTGGGCGGGGCCTGGAAGAAGGTCGGGGCGAGATCGGCGTACTTCTTCTTGGTCACCTCAAGGCTCACCGACGCGGTGTTGTTGCCTTCGCCGGTGTTGCCGTCGTTGAGCTCGACCACCTGCCCGTTGACGTCGGTGGTAATGCTGACGGTAAGGGTACCCACCGCCCGCAGGCCGTCCGGCAGGGTGACGCTGAAGGCCCGGCTGCGGCTGCCGCCGGGCAGGATCTGCCCGTTGCCGCCAAGGGACGGATCGTAGGCCAGGCGCGAGTCCACCAGGGTGTCGCCGGTGGCCGCGTTGTAGACGCGGATACGCTCGCTCCAGCCGGCTACGGTGGACGCAATGCCGGCGTTGACGGTGTCCCACAGCACGGTAAGCGTCGCACCGGCTTCGCTTGCCGCCGGCGAGGTGCGCAGGTTGTCCACGCGCAGGTCGGGCGCGGAATTGACCGTCAGGGTGGCGGTGTTGTTGCCTTCGGCGTTATCGGCTGCATTGTTCTCGAAGATCTGGCCATCGGCATCGGCAGCCACCGAGAACTCGAAACGCCCGATGCCGGCCGTGCCGACGGGCCATACGAGGGTCAGCTCACGGTCGCGGAAGGCGCCGGCAGCCAGCGCGCCAAGCGCCGAGGCGTCGTGCGGCAGCACGCCCTGGAAGACCGTCTGGCTGTTGCTGGTGTTGCGCACCTGGATGCTGTCGGACCAGCTGGCGGTGGTCGGCCCGACGCCGATGTTGGTTTCGCGCCAGCGCAGGGTGACCTGTGAGCCGCCCGCCCAGCCGCCGGCCGGTGATACGTCGAGGCCGGATATCTGCAGGTCGGCGTAGGGCGACAGTGCCGAGGGCACGGTGATCACGGCCGCGTTATTAAGCTCCGCCGTGCCGCCCGAGCCTTGCTCGGCCACCGAGTTCTCCACGTCGGTGGTGACCCGGAAAACCAGGTCGCCGGCCCCCCGGTTGCCATCGGGAAGCGTCAGTGTGACGCTGCGGGAACGCTTCCCGCCCGCCGCCAGGGCACCGTCGACGGCTTCGTCATGGCCAACCAGTACCGTGTAAATGAGCGCGCCGGACGCACTGCGAACGACGACCTGGTCTTTCCAGGAGCCGCTGCTGGCGACGCTGCCGGCATTGGTGATGTCCCAGCTGAGGCTTACCTGCCCGCCCGAGCGAATGTCGCCGGACACAGCGGCAATCGCCAGGTTGGACACCACGAGGTCGGTGCCCGGCACATCGCCGATGGTGATCGGAACGATTTGCGACAGGGGCGCCGGCGACAGGTTGAAGCTGTAGTTGGCCGAGCCCGTGATGCCCGGCTGGCCTTCGATGACCAGCAGGTAGTCACCGGAGAAGGCGGCAGTGGTGACATCCACGTCGGCGAAAGGATACTGATTGACCACGGCACGGCCGTAGGGGTCGATCAGGCGCCAGGAGAAGTTGTAGGCGTACTGGTCGATGGACAGCTGATCGAGGTAGAGACGGTCGCCGGCTTCGAGGGCAATCTTGTACAGGGCCATTTCGGTGGCCGGATTGAGCACGCCGGTAATGATGTTGCCGGCCTCGATCGGGGTGGCCGCCGCCACGTCGAGAAGACGGAACTGGTAGGTGCCGGTCGCGTCCGCAGCCCCGTCGATCGTGAGCTGGTAGGTGCCCGCAAGCAGGTTGAGGTACGGCTGGTAGCTGGTGGAGTCGGCGCTGTTGAGATAGCGGCTGCTGATCTCGGCGCCCCGCGGACCGGTGAGGCTCCAGGTGATCTGGCTGCTGCTGTAAGCCAGGGTGTCGAAGAACAGCCGGGCATCGCTGTCGAGGACGAGGGTGTAGTTATTGCGCTGCCCGACAGCGGTCAGGGTGCCGTTCACCACGCTACCAACCTGGATGGCGGCAGTGGTGTCGGTAACGGTGCGGACATTGAAACTCAGGGATGCGGTGCCGGTGGCGCCACGGGAACCTTCGACGAGGAGCAGATAGCTGCCCGTCGCGGTGAGCGTCGTCACATCCCGGTCGTTGGCGCCGTAGAGGGTGTCGTGGAGCACCCGCCCGAAGGGGTCGACGAGCCGGTAGTAGGGCACCGAGCCGGTGGTCGCCAGGGAGTCGAAGTAGATTCGCTGGCCGGCGCTCGCATCGAAGCGGTAAACCCGCGTGCTGCTGCCCGGGTCGAGCGTGGCCAGCACCGTGGTATCGAGGCCGATGCTGACGGCGGCATCGGTGGTATCGAGCAAGCGGAAGCGATAGGCGCCGGTGTAGTTCCCGCTGCCATCGATGGCCAGATCATAGGTGCCGGCGGGCAGGTCGAGAAGAACGCTGGTGCCACCCAGATCGCCCCCGTTGCTGGACGAGAAGGCCCGGCTGCTGACCACCGTTCCCCGCGGCCCGGTGAGGCTCCACAGCACGGATCCGTCGTTGTCGCTGGCCAGTGCATCGAAGTAAACCTGGCGGGCGCTGTCGACGGTGAAACTGTAGTGATTGACCTGGCCGGGGCTGGCGATGCTGCCGCTGGTGTTGCTGCCTACCGTGATGGCCACCGGGGCCGGGTCGTTGATGCGGGCCAGCCGGGTACGGTAATCGAGGGAGCCGCTGGACAGGTAGTAGCGCCCCTCGACCATCACGTAGTAGGTGCCGCTGTCCGTCAGCGTCACGTTTTCCCTGTCGTAGTACTGGTACTGCTGACTGAACACGGTGTTGCCGGCCGGCCCGACGAGACGCATGTACACGTCAGAGCTGCTGGCTTGGAGGCGCTGGAAGTAGTAGCGGTCGCCGGCCTGGGCCTGGAAGCTGAAGATGTCCGATTCGCTGAGGGGCAGCAGGGTGCCGGCCACTTCGGTATTGCCCTGGGCGTCGAGGCTCAGGGCGGTTGCGGCAGCCAGATCCAGCAGACGGAAGCTGAAATTGCCGGTCTGGGCAGTAACGGTGAGCACGTAATGGCCGGGGCCCAGCTCGAGTACCGGGCTGGCGCTGTAATCGTAGGAGTCGCTGGCGTAGAAGTTGCGGCTGGCCACCACCACACCGTCGGGGCCGGCAAGGCTCCATTGCGGGTAGGTGCCGCTGAGGGCATCGAACATCAGCCGGCTGTTGGCCGCGAGGTCGAAACCGTACAGCTTGCTGTCGGAATTGGACGTGAGGGTGCCGCTGACCGTGGCGCCGAGGGTAATCGGGTCGCCGGCCGGCGGGACGGGCAGATCCACATGCCCCTTGGTGCTCACCTGGAAGCGCAGCGTACCGGCGCCGTCGTAGATCCGGTTCTCGATGGCCAGGATGTAGCTGCCGGTGTAGCCGAGGGTGAGCGTGGCGCTGTCGTTAACAAAATAGCCGTAATGAAGCTGGGTGCCGTTGCGGTCGAACAGGCGCCAGTACGGATAGGTGCTGTTGCTGCGCTCGAGAAAATCGAGCATGACCTGGTCACCCGCCGTGGCGTCGAAACGGAACAGACGGGTGGCGTAGGCGTCGATAGCCACACCCGCGATCTCGGTGTCGAGGGCAATGGCTTGTGCCGAAGCAGCCGTCAGCAGGCGGAAGGCGTAGTCGCCGGTGGTGACGCCGTCGCCGTCCACGGTTAGCGTGTAGGTGCCGGCCTTGAGCAACATGAAGGGGTTGGCGCTGCCGATACTGTCCGAATCCGCATAGTAAAAACTGCGGCTGGCCACAGTGCCCTGCCGCCCGGTGAGGCTCCAGGTGAGGCTGTTGTTGGGCGTCAGGGAATCGAAATCGACCCGCGTGTCGCTGGTCAGCGTGAAGGTGTAGCGGTCCACCTGACCGGGAATGGCAAGGCTGCCATTGATGGTGGTGTCGAGACTCAGCGCCGCCGCGTCATCGACGATGCGGTGCAGCTTGAAGGCATAGGCGGTGGTGCCGATCTGCCGGGCATCGCCCTCGAGCAAGAGGGTGTAGTTGCCGGTAAAGGCGATGAGCAGGTTGTCGGTATCGGCAAAGGAGCCGTAGTAAACCTGGCGCCCGAAGGGATCGAGGATGCGGATGTAGGGCGTATAGCTGATCGATCCGATGGCCGTGCGCTGGAAGAACAGGCGCTCGCCAAGGGTGGCGTCGAAGTGGAACACCTGGGTCACGTTGGCCGGATCGAGGGTGCCGCTCACCGCCGTGTCGTAGGTAATGGTGCTGCCTGTCGTGATGTCGAGGAAGCGGAAACTGAAGGCGCCGACGGTGTCCGTCGAGCCGTCCACGCTAAGCACGTAATCACCGGCCGTCAGGTCCAGCACCGGCGAGGTCGAGCTCAGGCTGGCCGCATCGGAACTCACCAGGTTGCGGCCGGAGAACACCGTCCCCCGCGGGCCGACGAGGCTCCACGTCAGGTTGTTGTTGCCATAGAAGCTGTCCAGCACCAGGCGCCGGGCCTCGCTGAGCGTGAAGGTGAAGCGGGCCTGCTGCCCGGGAACGCTGATCCGCCCCTCGACCCCGGCAAGGGATTGCAGGGCGTGACGGACTTCGCCGGTCACCCCGGAGGATGTCGTGTCGACAAAGCTGCGGCCGGTCGTCTCGTCGAGCTTGAAGTAGCCCACCAGCCCGGCCTCGGCACCGCTGAGGATGCTGTCCTTGTTGTTGCTGATGTCGGTCGCTGTGCGGGCCGTGTTCCAGATCCGCAGTTCGTCGATGGCACCAACGTAGCGCGGGTAGGCCTCGATGGAAGCGCCCACCATGATCGGATTGCTGTTCGACAGGGCCGTGCCCGCCGCCAGTCCGCCATTGGCTGCCTCAACGCCGTTGATGTAGATGCGCAGGCGGTTGGTGACCCGGTCAACGACGGCGGCCACGTGCTGCCACTCGCCGAGCTTGATGCTGCCGGCGGCGGTAGACACCGCCTGGCCGCTGCCATTGGTGTTGGTGTAGAGGTGCAGGTAGCCGTTCTGGTTGAGCCACACGGAAAACTGGCGCTGGCTGGATGTGTCGGTGCCCTTGAAGACGAGGGGCGACCATTCGCCGTTGTAACGCTCCGGCTTGATCCAGAACTCGACGGTGGCGGAGCCGGTCAGGTTGAGGGCGTCGCTGGCCGGAATCCGGGCCTCGTCGTTGCCATCGAGCTTGATGGCATTGCCGGACTTGCCTGCCACCCATTCGGGATCAAGGCCGGAGGGCTGGCCGATCACGATGGGCGTGGTGGTGTCCGTCACCCGGCGAATGCTGAAGCTGTAGCTGAGGTCGACAGCGTCGCCGTTGTAGCCTTCGATCAGCAGGGTGTAGGCGCCGGCATAGGCCAGCGTGAGGGTGTCCCGGTCGTTGAAGCTCGTGTAACCGAAGGCCTCCCGGCCAAAGGGATCGAGCAGGCGCCAGCGGGTACTGCCGGCAGACAGGGCCAGGCGGTCGAAGTAGACGGTGTCACCGGCCTGGGCATCAAAGCGGTAGACGTCGGTTTCGGCGCCCGGGGTCAGGGTGCCGACGACGATCTGGTCGTAGACGAGCGGCTCCGCAACGCTCAGGTCGAGCAGACGGAAGGCATAGGCGCCCACCGTATCCAGGCTGCCATCCACCACCAGGGTGTAATCCCCCGCGGGAACGGACAGTATCTGCTCGGTGGCGCTGAAGCTTGCCCCATTGACCACGACGCCGGACGGGCCCGTGAGCGTCCAGTTGTAGCTGCTGGAGTTGGGGTAGACGGTGTCGATGTACAGGCGCGTCGGGGCAGCGAGGGAGAAGTTGTAGCGGTCGTTCTGCCCGGCAGTGGCAATCCGTCCGGCAACAATCCCGGTCGTGCCCGGCAGGCCGAAGAGCGCCTGCCCGTTAAGGCCCAGGGGGCCGGCGTCGACGAGCGTGGCGCCCCCGCTCGCGGCAAAACGGTGATCCAGCACCAGGCCTGCGGCCCCCGCTGCCGGCGGCGTGTTGCGGGCAGCGTCGATTTCCGCCTGGGTGCGAACCAGGTTCCACAGGCGCAGGGTATCGATCGCCCCTTCGAACCTGGCGGCACCCCAGTTTTCGTTGTCGACACCGATCAGCAGCGGCTGGCTGTTGCTGATCGCGGCCTTGGTGCGCACCACCGCGCTCTGGACGAGCTGCCCGTTGATGTAGAGGCGCATCTCGCCGGTGCTGCGGTCGATGACACCGGCCACGTCGTACCATTGTCCGGTGACGATCGACCCATCGGCAGAACGGATGACCTGGTCGCTGTTGTCACCGGTGGTCAGGTACGCGTAGCCAGCACTGTTGATCCACAGGGAATAGGTGCGCTGGCCGGTGTTGCCGTTGCCCTTGAAGACGAGGGGCATCCAGGTGCCCGCAAAGGCATCCACCCGGAAGCGGGTTTCGAGGGTCAGGGAACCGGTCAGGTCCAGCGCCGGATCTGCGGCCACCTGCCCGCTGGTGTAACGCCCCAGCTGCAGCGCTTCACCGTCCGGCGCGCCCACGTATTCGGGCGCTGTGCCGCTGGCCACGCCGACGGTGATGTCCCGACTCTCCGTACTCGTCCGGCCAAGGCTGAAGGCGTAGTTGTAGGTGGAGGTGTTGTTGTAGTAGAAGCCTTCGACGATGAGGGTGTAACGGCCGGCCAGAGCCAGGCGGGTGGAGTCGATGTCCGAGAAGTAACTGCTGTTGGCGATCTGCCGCCCGAAGGGATCGAGCAGGCGCACGTAGCCCGCGTAGTAGTAGGAATAGGACTTCACGTCGATGAAGACCTGGTCGCCAGCCTCCGCGTCGAAGCGATACACCTCTGCGGCACTGCCCGGCGACAACTGCCCGGCTATCAGCTCGCCAAAACCAATGACGGGTTTGTTCTCCTCGTCGATGAGCCGGAAGCTGTAGATGCCGGTGGCGTTGCCGCCGATGGTCAGGACGTAATCTCCGGCGGCCAGTTCGATGCTCGCCGGGCCACCGTAGTCGAGCGAATCGGCGTAGATGCCGCGCCCGCTGATCAGCGTGCCGCGCGGGCCGCTCAAGGTCCAGTTGAGGCTGGTGCTGCCGCTCAGGTAATCGAAGTAAACCCGTGTCGGCTCCGCGACCGTGAAGGTATAGCGGTCGCTCTGCAAGGCATCGCCGCGGTCGGTGGTGATGGTGTCGTCGAGAGCTATCGGCGTCCCGATCGAGATGACCGTACGCACCACCTGGAAGCTGAAATTGGCACTACCCACGTTGCCGAGGCTGCCCTCCACCACCAGCAGGTAGCGCCCCGTCTCCGGCAGGCTGGCCACGCTGAAATCCTGCAACCCGTTGCTCACCACCACCCCGCCCGACGGATTGATCAGGCGCCACGTAGCGTTGTTGCTGGAGAACTCCGACGAAATCAGGTCAAAGTTCAGCAGCTCGCCGGCACTCGCTTCGAAACTGAAGAGTGCTACCCCGCTGGCCGGATCGAGGGTCGCCGGAATGACCTGATTGACGTCGATGGCTGTAGCCTCTTCCACCCCGACAAGACGGAAGGAGAAATTGCCGGTAGTCATCAATGGGCTGCGCACATCGAAATAATGGGTGCCCGGCACCAGGGTCATGAGCGTGCCGTTGCTCCAGCGGTAGCCATCTCCGTAGGCAAAACTGGTCGACGACGCCTCCTCGCCCCATGGCCCGGCGACACGCCACTCGAAATCGCTGTCTCCACTGCGGATGTCCACCAACACCCGCTGCGGGGTGTCGGTCACGAAGCGGAAGCGCCGGGTCTGGCCGTTCTGGTCGATGGCACTGTCCACCAGGTCGCCAACCTGGATGTCAGCAACTTCAGTGGTGAGCCAGTCCAGGCGGAACCCGTAAGCTTGCGGCTCGCTCTGGTCGCGGGCCCCCGAGAGGACCAGGTAGTAGGTTCCGGTCAGCCCAAGGGGAACCCCGCTCTGGTTGTTTGCCCATTGGGGATAGAGAGCGAAGCCGCCTTTCGGGTCGACAATGTAAACGCTGCCGTACCAGTCGGTATCGACGGACAGTGCGACCTGATCACCGGCCACACCGTCGAAGCGGAACACCTGCGCGCCATTGCCCGGGTCGAGCACGCCGGACAGGCTTGCCCCCGGCGTGATGTCCGTTGCTGCAGTGGCCAGGTTCAGGAGACGGAAGTCGTAGGCCTGTCCGGCCTCGCCCATGATCGTCAGGGCGTAATCTCCCGGCGGCAAATCGAGCACGGTGGCGCCGTAGTAGGGATAGCCGCCGTCTGTGGCGTAGAACGGCTGGCTGCTCACCTCCACGCCGCGCGGCCCGACGAGCGTCCAGTTCAGCGAACTCTCGTTCTCACCCAGGGCATCGAACAGCAACCGGGTCGGGTCGCCAAGGGAGAAGTTGAAGACCACCGGCGTGGCGTCCACCTCCAGGCTTCCGGTGATCTCGTCGCCAAGCCCGATAGCCGTTCCGGAGGGCAGCACGTTGCCACCGTCATTCGACAGGTAATTCAGATAAACACTGAATTCGCTGTCCTGCCCGCTGTAGATATATCCTTCGGCCAGCAGGGTATAACGACCGCCCGACTCCAGGCGCAGAGTGGTCTGCCCGCCGCCCATCCGCGCCACACGGCGGCCGAAGGGGTCGAAAAGTTCCAGCACCGCGCTGCCATCGCCAGACAGGTAGCCGAAGTTGAGCTCAAGGCTATCGCCGGACTGGGCATCGAAGACGAAAGCCTGGGTTTCCCGCCCGCTGTTGCCGAGCACCACGGTGAACTCGTCCCCCAGCGCGACTTCGCCAGCCAGGCCGGTGTCGACAATACGGAAGCCGTAGTCGCCGGTGTAATCCGTCTCCGGATCCACCACCAGCACGTAGTCTCCGGCGCGCGCCTCGATCAGCTCGACGACCCCGGTCGCCCCGTCAGACGAATCAAATCGCCGCTCCTGGAGCAAGGCACCATCAGGGCCGTAAAGATGCCAGTTGAAGCGCCAGTCGCCGGACAGCGCATCGAAGGCCAGCCGGGTGTTGTCGGCAACATTGAAGGTAAAGCGCTGGACCTGCCCTGCGCTATCGATGCTCCGGTAAATCGCATCCCCCACCGCTATCGCTTCGGTGGCTTCCACGCCGCGGACAATCCGGAAGCTGTAATCGACCGTACTGTCCAGGTAGATCGGACCCTCCATGAGCAGGGTGTAGATGCCGTCGACGGCCAGGGTCGGCACCTCCCCATACGCACCGAAATAGGTGTTGCCGGATATCTCGCGCCCGGTTGGATCGAGCAGGCGCCAGTAGAGACTCTGGGCCGGCGCATCATTCACCTGCTGCAACGCAATCCGGTCACCAGCGCTCGCGGCAAAGGAGAAAGCCTGGGTACCGTTGGCAGGATCCAGCGTCCGGCTGATGTCCACATCCAAATCCACGGGCTCGGCCTGGGCCAGCTCAAGCAGGCGGAACGCGTAATCACCGTTGAAGTCACCGCTTGCCGAAACGAACAGGCTGTAGTCCCCCGGCCCGAGGACCAGGGTCGGTACGCCATAGAACGAGGTGGAATCCGAAGCGCTAAAGCTGCGTGAGCTGACCGTCGTCCCCAGGGGGCCGCGCAGGCTCCAATTCAGTTGGGCGTTGTTGGTGAGGCTGTCGAAGTAATACTGCCCGGTGGCAGAAACAGAAAAGTCATGGCGCACGCTGTCGGCTGCCGAAACCAGCGTTCCCGTCGTCACGTCCCCCACCGTCAGGGTATCGGCACGCTCGCCGCTCTTGAGCAGCCGGAAGCCGTAGGTCGCCACTTCGGTCGCACCTGCCCGCCCCTCCAGCAAGAGCGAATAGCGCCCTGCCAGGGACAGCGTTCCTGACTGGAAGTCACCAAACTCCTGGTTGCCGACCACCTGTGTGCCAAACGGGTCGAGCAGGCGCCAGGTTGCATTGATCGCCGACACCGAACTGCGATCGAAGACGAAACGGTCGCCGGCGCTGACATCGAACACGAAGACGTCAGTCTCGTTCCCCGGCTCCAGCGTGCCGGAAACCGGCACATCCGGGGTGATCGGAATCGCCCCGTTCAGGTCGATCAGGCGGAAGGCGTAATTACCCGTCGCATCGGCCACCCCGTCGACTGTAAGGGTGTAGTCACCCGAAGAAAGCGCCAGCACGGGGCTTTGGTAGAAAGCATCGGAATCCGACTGGGCGAAGCCGCGGCTGCTCACCAGCTCGCCGCGCGGGCCGGCCAGGCTCCAGGTGAAGCTGTTCGAATTGGTCAGGGAATCAAAAACGATCCGCGCATCGCTGCTCAGCGAGAAACCGTATCGGTCCGACTCGCCAGCCACGTCGATCGATCCGTCGATCTTCGTGATCGGCACCCCCGGCGTTCCGTCGAGCAGGACACGGGGCTCCAGGGCCTCGAAGGCAAGATGGTCTTTTCGTGCAGCCTTCTCCGGAGCGGGACGCCCCCCCAGCACCGGCGCCAGGAACTGCCCCAGCCAGGCCAGCCCGCGTCGATAGCTGGACGAGCCGCGATGGGAAGAATGAACAGAAGCTTCAGACCGAACCTTGGTATCCATGACAGACTCCGAAGACCCGCATCGCAATCAGGATTTTTGCCAATCCGATCCGGCGGACCTGCTGTGGTTGTAACCTGACTCCACCTCACGCGCCATTTCAGAGCGTGAAATGCCTTTTCAAATGCGAATCAAGGGGCATATAGCCCCTTGATGAAATCACAAAAAATCGAACTGCCACTGATCGTTCATGATCAACCCGTAATCGTGAAAACTTTCCGTGAGAAGCAGGCCATGGCGGCCAGTCCCATCCCCAGCAGCCCCAGAACACCAGGCTCGGGCACATTCCCCTGCTGCGCCAGGATGGTCACCACCGGCGTAATGGAATCGAAAGGAATCTCGTTGGGGAATATCTGATCGTCGTAGGCGAAGCCGGAGATCGCCACAGGGGTGTCGCCCGGCGTCGAATTCACGATGTCGAACAAAACGGAGAACAGCAGGCCGCTGGAGAAAGGCGGGACCCCGAAGTTGGCGAGGGACAGATCGACGGCACTGGTCGATGGCAGCGCCAGGGGAAACAGATCGGCACTCCCGCCCAGGAGATCATTGAACTTCAGTTTCGAGGCATCGAAACCGATCGAGAAATTGCCACCGTACGAAAAGTCTCCACTCTCCAGGAAGACATTCAGCGTCACGGTATCCCCGAGCTTGCCCGCAGCGTCGTCGGCCCGGATCAGATAGTTGGCGTTCGCAGCACCAGCGGACAGGCAGAGTGCCGCAGCGAGGAGCCAGGAAAAACGGTTTTTCATGATGGCAAAGACCACACAGGGACAATGCTTTTCCCTGAGCAATCTGCGTGCCAAAGGTTTTTTCTCTTTATAAACCTTTCCTTATTAAGGCTTTAGCGGATCCTTGGCATAAGGGCCGATACGCACATGTAAAGAAACCCGACACATTCCGTGACAAAGACCCGTTAAACATCCCCCGTCATCGAGACCTGAATGAGCGCATCAAGAACCCCGTCAGGCTCTGGCTCGTCCATGACGAACCAACCGCCCATCGAGCGGGAGTCCGGAATGAACAGGAGTTGCTCCCAGCCCTCAAACAAGCGGGACGCAAAGCCCTGCACCAGGAATCGACCCGACAGGCCACGGAAACCGTTTTGTATTCTCTGCATAATCGCGCCCTCCACTCGAAACCGCACACGCCCTGCTCCGGGCCTGGCGCCAGTCTGGCGGGCACGCATGACAAGGGGACGACGAAAGCTTTTCGAAACGGAGACAAGGCGCCGAACGGCGGGCCGCGGGCGGGAAGAAGACAGAAAACCGGAGGGCAAAACAAAACGGGGAAAGCGATGATCGCTTTCCCCGTTTTTACATCTGGAGCGGCAGAAGAGTCTCGAACTCTCGACCTCAACCTTGGCAAGGTTGCG
>JAOAUC010000045.1 GCA_030157785.1 Zoogloea oleivorans | reverse complement strand
TGACGCTTCCTTGCTGCGGCAAAAAAGTGTCAACCTATTTCAGGACGGGTCACCCGCATGAAATAAAGCGCTGCAATGCCTACGCTCGCTGACACCAAACAAGCCAGGGGCCCGCCGAGCAGCAGGAAGATCAGGACGGCACGTTCATGCTCCAGGTGCAGCCAGGCCTTCCCCTGCCAGCGACGGACCAGCATCTGGCCGATCCACGCCTGGGCAGTGGCACCACAGGCTATACAGGCGGCCACGATGGCGGTATCGGGGGACAGGCTGCCCTGCAGGAAGGCCAGACCGAGATTCAGTGAGATTGAGCCGAGCCAGATGCCCGGCAGGGCGCCGGCACCAGACCACAGGGCCACCGCGAGCGCCAGGCCGGCCGCCGGAAAAATCGGACTGGCGTAGCCAGGCGAGATGGCGAAGACCAGACCCAGGCCGCCAAGAAACAGATAGAAGGCGGCAATCAGCAGGTTTCGGCCGACAGGGGAATACGGGATGGTGGTCGGGCTCATGGTTCGGGCGCAAGGCACACTTGGCGAGGTGAAATATCGGTGCCCACGCACTTTGGAAAGAGGTCTTCGGCACAAGGATAGCCCGCCCTTCCACCCGCTGACTATCGATCAAGTCAAGGTCTGTGCCACATGTGCCGATAGAAGTCGTGTCTACGAGCCCGACAGCGGGGCTTGATCGTGGACATCCATCTTTTGTGTCCAGTAAATAAACAGGAGCCTGGCCATGCAGCAGCCCAACCCTGCCAAGCCCCGGGCAGCGGCCCTCCTGAAGGCCGCGAGTCACGCCGGCATCGGGATCTGCCTGGTGCTGCTGGCAGGCTGCGGCCGCGAGGAGCCAGTCCAGGCCCCCAGGTATGCCGACAGGCCGCCTGTCGCGGACAGCCTCACCCATTACATCTTCACCGTGCATCCGCTGCACAACCCGCAGTTGCTGCACCAGAAATTCCAGCCGCTGATGCAGTACCTGGACAGCCGCATTGCGGGGGTGCAATTCGATCTCGACGCGTCCAGCGACTACGCCGACTACGAGCGCAAGTTGCGCGAGGGCAAGAGCCACTTCTCGCTACCCAATCCTTATCACGCCGCCCTCGCCCGTGACTGGGGCTATCACGTGATCGCCAAGATGAGTAACGACACACTCTTCCGTGGCGTCTTTGTGGTGCGCAAGGACAGTCCGGTCCGGGAGCCCGCGGACTTGCGCGGCAAGGTGGTCAGCTACCCCGCCCCGACCGCCCTGGCGGCGGCGATGATGCCGCAGCTCTACCTTCAGGATCACGGCATCGATGTGGAAACCGAGCTGACGAACCGCTACGTGGGCACCCACAACTCGGCCATCATGAACGCCTATCTGGGCCAGAGCGCAGTCGGCGTGACGTGGCCGGTGGCGTGGAAGTCCTTTCAGCAGGCCAACCCGAAGGAAGCCGCCGAGCTGTACGTCATCTGGCAAACGCCAACCCTGATCCAGAACGCCATCATTGCCCGCAACGACGTTCCCCCAGACTTGACGGAAAAGGTCCGCCAGCTGCTGGTTGGCTTGCAGGACACCCCCGCCGGCCGGGAAATACTCGCCCGCATCGACACATCGAGCTTCGAGACGGCAGACGACCAGCGCTTCGATGTCGTCCTGGCCTTTCTCAAGGAGTTCAGAACCCGAGTGAAAAAGGAAAAATGAACGCCGCCCTGAGGCGCTTGACGCAGTATTTTGCCGGCAGTGTGCGACAGCAGCTCATCTGGGGCGTGGCCCTCGTGCACGCGGTCATGATGTCCCTTTTCGTTTACGACCTGACCCTCCGGCAGCATGACTTCCTGGTCGAAAGCCAGACAGACGTTGCCCGGAATCTGGCAAAGACCCTAAGCCTGACCGCCATTTCACCGATGCTCGCCTCCGATCTGGCAGGGCTGCAGGAAATGACCCTGGCCCTCAGCCAGTATCCGGGGGTCGTGCACGTCATGGTGGTCCTGAACAGCGGAAAAATCCTCGCCCACGCCCAGCCCGACAAACGCGGCCTGTACCTGGCCGACATGAATCGCCTGGACGGAGCCCGGCCAGGCGAAGCTGAAATCCTGGTTCAGAACCGCGCCCTGGTCGATCTGGCGATGCCGGTGATCGCCAACGGGGCACGGCTTGGCTGGATCCGGGTCGGCGTTTCACAAAGCGCCACCGCGGCCCGGCTTGAATCAATCACCTTCAGCGGATTGCTGTACACGGGGCTCGCCATCATCGTCGGCACGCTGCTGGCCAGGCTCATGGCGGCGCGTCTGACCAGGCGCCTGACCCACCTGCGGGAGGTCGCCGACGCCGTACGCACGGGCAAGATGCAGGTACGGGCCATCACCGCCGGCGTCGACGAGCTTGGCCATCTGGCCCGGGCTTTCAATTTCATGCTGGACGCCCTGGCATTGCGGGCCGGCAAGGAGCGCGAATTGCAGTTGGCCCTGCAGGCCGAGAAGGAGCTGGCCCAGGTTACGCTCGCCTCGATCGGCGACGCGGTCATCACGACAGATGCCGCCGGGCGGGTCACCTTTCTCAATGCCGTTGCCGAGCGCTACGTGGGCTGGGGCCGGGAAGAAGCCGCAGGGCGGCCGATCGCCGACATTTTCCATGTCATCGACGGCATAAGCGGCCAGGCCGCCAGCGACCTGCTCGACGACGTGCTGGAGAGCGGGGCGCTGGCGCATGCCGCAGGGCAGGCCGTACTGCGCGACCGGCAGGGCAAGGAATACCGGATCGAGGAGTCCGCAGCCCCGATTTTCTCGCAGGAAGGCGTGCTGCTGGGCGGCGTGCTGGTCTTCCGGGATGTCACCGAGAAACACAAGGCCCAGCAAAAACTGCAGTGGCAGGCCGGCCACGACGCGCTCACCGGCCTGCCCAACCGGCTTCTGCTGGCCGACCGATTCAGCCGCGCCATCGACAAGGCCCGGCGCAACAGCAGCCTGCTGGCCGTCTGCGTGCTCGATCTCGACCAGTTCAAGCCGATCAACGACACCTACGGTCACGAAACCGGCGACCAGTTGCTGATCCAGGTGGCCGAGCGCCTGCTTCACAACCTGCGCGGCATCGACACCCTGTCGCGCCTGGGGGGTGACGAGTTCGTCATCCTTTTCGAAGACCTGGAGGACACCCTAGCCCTGCAGACGCCGCTGGCGCGCATTCTCGAATCCCTGTCCTCGCCTTTCACCCTCGGCGAGTTCCACATCAACGTCTCGGCCAGCATCGGCGTGACGGTCTACCCGCCGGACAATTCGGACGCCGACACCCTGATCCGCCACGCCGACCAGGCCATGTACCTGGCCAAGCAGGCCGGTCGGAACCAGATTTGCTGGTTCGACGTGAGCAATGACCGGCACGTCCAGCAATCTCACCAGATCGTGTCGCGGGTACGCGAAGCCCTCCAGCAGGGGCAGCTGGCCCTGTATTACCAACCCAAGATCAACATGCGCAGCGGGGAAATCCTCGGCATGGAAGCCCTGTTGCGCTGGATACATCCGCACAAGGGCCTCATCCCGCCCGGCGACTTCCTGCCCCAGGTGGAGCATTCGCCACTTATCGTGGACATCGGCGAGTGGGTGCTCGAAACGGCCCTGCAGCAGGCCCTCGCCTGGCGCGCCGCCGGCCGGCAATGGAGCGTCAGCGTCAATATTGCAGCACGCCACATCCAGACGCCGGGTTTCGTCGAACAGCTCAAGGCCATCCTGCAACGCTACCCCCAGGCCCCGGCGCACCTGCTGGAAATCGAAATCCTCGAAACGGTGGCCCTCAACGACGTCGAGCAGGCCCGCGCGCTGATCCTCGAGGTGCAGCAACTCGGCATCGACTTCTCCCTCGACGACTTCGGGACGGGCTATTCCTCCCTCAAGTACCTCAAGCGCCTGCCGGTCAGCATCCTCAAGATCGACCAGGGCTTTGTGCGCGACATTCTCGACGACAAGGAAGACCGCGCCCTGGTCAACGCGGTCATCGGGCTGGCCTCGGCCTTCAACCGCAAGGTGATCGCCGAGGGTGTCGAAACCTGGCAGCACGCCGAGTTGCTCCTCGAACTGGGCTGCGAGCTCGGACAGGGCTACGGAATTGCCCGGCCGATGCCGGCAGCGCAGGTCATCGAATGGGCTAATAGCCGGACCCCCGACTGAACGCGGAACTTGTGTGCGCCAGCGTACGTTTTGTTTCATCTGCATGGTTCAGGCTGTAGCCATTGCGGGTCCATACTGCGTTAAGGGCTTTGCAACGCCGTCAATCCACCGCTCACCAGCAGAAGGAACATCGCCATGATCCGTCCTCGCCACCTCATCCAGTCCCTGCTTGTTGCCTCGACCCTCGGGGCCGTGGCCATTCCCGCCCTTGCCGATGCCCCCTGTGGGCGGATGGGCGACGGGAGCGGCTATCGCGAACACCGCGCCGAGCACATGGAGCAGCACCACAAAAAGGTCCATGACGCGCTCAAGCTGACCCCCGAGCAGGACGTGGCGTGGAAGAAGCTTGTCGACTCCGAGCATCCCATGCACAAGCCGGAAGCCGGCAAGGCCGAAGACTGGGCCAAGCTGACGACCCCGGAGCGCGCCGAGAAGATGCTCGAGCGCATGAAGACCCATGAAGCCGCGATGGCCAGCCACATCGTTGTGCTGAAGGAGTTCTACGCCGTGCTGACGCCGGAACAGAAAAAGATCTTCGACGACTCCCATCGCGGCACCCGTCGTGGCGGGATGCGCGGCAAGCAGTAAGCATGAGCGCCCGCGCCCAGAGCCGGGCCGAGGAAATCGCCAACAGCGTCAGCCACGGCCTCGGCTGTGTGCTGGCGCTGATCAGCATGCCCTTTCTGATCGGCAACATCGCCGAACGCGGGCCGACCGCAGCGGTGGTCGGCACCGTCGTCTTCGCGGTGACGATGGTCCTGCTGTACTTTGCCTCAGCCCTCTATCACGCCCTGCCCGACAGCCGCGCCAAAGCCATCTGCGGCAAGCTCGATCACGGCGCCATCTACCTGTTCATTGCCGGCAGCTACACCCCCTTCGCCCTCGGCGTGCTAAATGGCGCGTGGGGCTGGAGCCTGTTCGGCGTGGTGTGGGGGCTGGCCTGCATCGGCATCGCCCTGAAGGTTCTGGACCGCCTGAGCCACCCCCTGTGGTCCACCGGCCTGTACCTGCTGATGGGCTGGCTGGTAGTGGCCGCCGCCGTACCCCTGATCGACCGCATGCCCTCGCCGGGTCTGCTGTGGCTCCTGGCCGGCGGCCTCGCCTACACGGCCGGGGTGATTTTCTTCCTGACCGATGCGCGGGTGCGCTTCGGGCATTTCATCTGGCACCTGTTCGTGATGGCCGGCACGGCCTGCCACGTGGTGGCGGTAGCCGGCTATTCAAGCTGAACGCTAAGCGCGGCCGGAATGCGGATACCCTTGCGACCCACGCATAGCAACGGGGTCGTCGATGTACAGCCGTAAAGATTGGATCACCGCAACTTCCTGCATCCTGGCCGCCGCCGGCATCCTGGCGGTGTTGAGCCTGCACCTGCTGCACGGGCTGTTCGCCGCCATGCTGGTTTACATGCTGGTGCACCTCGCCCAGCCGCTGGTCGGAAAATACTTTGCCGGGCAGCGCGGCAAGCTGGTGGCGACCGCCGGGCTGGCGGTGCTGGTAGTGGCCTGCGTCTCCGGATTCGGCCTGTGGATCGTCTCGATGCTGCATCGGGGCGGCGGCGTCGAGGCCATGTGGGTCAGGATCGCCGAAACCATCGAGAGCGCCAATGCCGTGCTTCCACCCTGGCTGCCGAGCAGCCTGCCCAGCAACGCCCCGGAGCTGAAGGCCGAGGCGGTGCACTGGCTGCGCGAACACGCGCCCGAGCTGCGCCTGCTGGGCAAGGAGGCCGGCGTGGCGCTGGCCCACATCCTCATCGGCATGATTCTCGGGGCCATGCTGGCGGTGCAGGAAGTGGCTTCGCCGGGCAGTCGCAAGCCCCTGGCAGAAGCCCTGATGGCGCGCATCCACCGTTTTTACGAATCGTTCCACAGCGTCTTCGTCGCCCAGGGCAAGATTTCCCTCATCAACGCGAGCCTGACGGGCATCTACATCCTGGCCCTGCTGCCGCTGATGGGCATCCACCTGCCCTTCGGCAAGACCATGGTGCTCATCACGGCGCTGGTGGGCCTGCTGCCGGTGGTCGGCAATCTCATTTCCAACACCATCATCGTGCTCATCAGCCTGTCGGTATCGCCGGTTGCGGCGGCAGCCTCGCTGGTGTTTCTGATCGTGCTGCACAAGGCCGAGTACTTCCTCAACGCGCGCATAGTCGGTGGCGAGATCAACGCCAAAGCCTGGGAGATCCTGCTCTCAATGGTGCTGATGGAAGCGTTGTTCGGCTTTGGCGGCGTGGCCATTGCGCCGGTGCTGTATGCCTACATCAAGGCCGAGCTGAAAGCCGCGGAACTGGTTTAGCCGGGCAGGGAGCCCGGCCTCCCCGAGCGTGCTCAATAGGTGATGGTAATGGTTTCAGTGCCGTCGGTTGACACCTCGGACAGGCGCGTCAGCCCGCCGGCCGGGGTCATCCGGAAAGTCATCGTTGTCGTATCCGTCGTGGTGCCGGCCGTGTTCTTTTCCACCTGGATCAGCTTGAGCAAGGCCGTCGAGGCCGCATCCGGCCGGACGGCATAAGACAGCGTGTTCGTTCCCAGCAGCACGGCCTTCGCACTGGTCTGATAGCGGTTCTCGGTAAACAGGGTGCCCGTGTCATTGACCACAGCCGTCTGCGGAATGGTGGCCGTGCCATTGACCACGGTGTATTCATCGCCACTGCTGCCCAGCGGGTAATAGTTGCTGTCCACGTAATCGGTGATCGAGCTCGATAGCGGCACGGTGGTGCCATTGCCGGTGACGCTGCCCGTGATGGCAAACGTCTTCTGCATTGCGCTCACCCCTTCAAATCCGCTTGCCGACAGGCTTCCCTGCGTGAGGGTGCCCGAGCCGGTGATCCGGATGCCGGAGGACGTACCGCTTACCGTGAAGGGCAAGGATCGGGAGTCCGTGAGGTAATTGATCCACGCCGTTCTCAGCTGAAAGGTTTCGGTAGAGGAAACCGGCGTGAAGCTCGAACCACCCCCGCCACCACCGCAGGCCGCCAGAAGAACCGTCAAGAGCATTCCGGCGCAACAGTTTCTTTTGTTGATCAACACAATAAGCCTCCTTTTTCACTGCACGGATCACTGAGTGCATATTCACCTTCCCGGCAGGACCGGGCTTTGCCTTTGATCAACGTGTACGTCATATGCCGAAAGTCAAGCAAAACATGACGGATCTCGCCTGGCCCGAGGCGACCAAGCTTCATAAAAGCTTCATTCAATTTGCGTGACCCGGTGCCGACAATAGCGGTATTACCCTATCGGCCTGCGCCCGCCCTCCCTCATGTACCTCAGCGGCCTCATCGCCCACCTTCGCACCCTCATCGCCGACGAAGCCCTCGACTTCGTCTTCCAGCCCATCTTCGATCTGCACAGCCGGGATGTGCTGGGTTACGAAACCCTGATGCGCGGCCCGGAAGACTCGCCGCTGCACACCCCGGAGCAGTTGCTGCGGGTGGCCCGGGATGCCGGACTGGGGCTGGCGCTGGAGCATCTGGCCTGCCGCCGGGCGCTGGCAAGCTTCACCGCCGCACACCTTCCCGGGCGGCTCTTCATCAACCTGAGCGCCGCGATGATCGTCGACCAGGCGGCCACAGACGCGCTGCTGGCAATGGTTGAAACCGCGGGGCTACCCGCCGAGCAGCTGGTGATCGAGCACATCCATCACGGCGAAGACGGTGCAGAGGGGCTGGCCGCAGCACTCCAGGCCCTCGCCGCGCAAGGCTTTGGCCTGTCCTTCGATGCGCTCGACGCCGATGGCGCAGTGCCGCAACCGGACTTCGTCAAGCTGGCCCCGGCGCACATACGCCAGATCCACACCAACCTGCCTCGCCAACAGGCCGTGGCGGCCTTCCTGCGTCTTGCGGGCGGCCTTGGCGTGCGGGTAGTCGCCGAAGGCGTCGAGGATTCGCGGGAGCTGGCCACCCTCCAGAAGCTGGGCTGCGACTGCGCCCAGGGCTACCTGCTCGGTCGGCCCGCTGCCGAGCCGGCACGCCAGTTGTCGCGCAGCGTGGCCAGCGTTCTGGCCGGCCCGGCCCTCAACCCGCCGTGAGCTGGGCGTAGAGCTTGGGCAGGCGGGCGGGCAGTTCGGCCGGGTTGCGCAGGATGGTGTAACCGGCCGGGCCGAAAAGGTGCGGCAGATAGCCCTGCCCCTCCTTGTCGATGGTCACGCAAAACGGGCGTACGCCTTGCTGGCGCGCTGCGTTGAGACTCATCCGGGTATCTTCGATGCCGTAGCGGCCCTCGTAGTGATCGATGTCGTTGGGCTTGCCGTCGGACAGGATCATCAGCAGGCGCAGGGCTTCGGGCCGCTTGGCGAGGATCTGCGTGGCGTGGCGGATGGCGGCGCCCATGCGCGTGTAGAAGCCGGGCTTGAGCGCCGCGATGCGGCCGCGGATGCGGTCGTCGATCTTCTCGTCGAAATCCTTGATGCGGTGAAAGCGGATGTGATCGCGGCGCAGCGACGAGAAACCGTACAGGCCGAAGGGGTCGCCGGTAGCGCCGAGCGCCTCGGAGAACAGCCACAGGCTGTCGCGGATCACGTCGATGACGCGCTGCTCGTCGCTCACCCAGGTGTCGGTGGACAGCGACAGATCCGCCAGAACGAGGCAGCACAGGTCGCGTTCGCGCCGCTCGCACGACAGATAGCCGCCGCTGCTGCCCACCGAGTGGCCGGTGCGGCGGTCGGCAAAGGCGCGCACGCAGGCGTCGATGTCGAGCTCCGGGCCGTCCGGCTGGTTCTTCAGCCAGCGCCGGGCGGGCGTCAGGGCTTCGAGCTGGCGGCGCAGGCTGCGCGCCGGGCGTACCAGGCGCGAGGGCAGCGGGCCGGGCGTGGCATCGCGCGGGTCGAGCACGGTGACGCGGCACATGTCGCGCTTGAGCACCTGCTTCTTCCAGTCCCATTCGGGCAGCAGGATGCCGCTTTCCAGCGGAACGTCGTCCTGCGCGGCGGAGGGCAGGTCGAGATCAAAACGCACTTTCGAGGCGGTGTCCTTGCCGTCCTGGGCCACCGAGATGGTGTCCATTTCGCTGGCCGCCCTGGCCGGGTTGTCATCCGGGTCTTCGTCATGGGCGCGGTTCACCTTCACAAAGTCGGCGAAGGACAACAGGCTCTCGGCGCGGAAGGGCAGGATCAGGCCGTTCTTGCCGTCGGGCATGTCTTCGCGCTGGGCCTGGCGACGGCGCTCGGTGGCGTCGCTGGTCTTGCTGGCGCCATCGCGGTTTTCGGCCGGTGTCGGGGCAGAGGGCGACTGGCGGCGGTCGATGGAAACCGGCGCCGGATACAGCCACAGGGCCACCGGCGTGGGTGGTTTGCGGGCGGCGGGCAGGCTGGCGACGCTGCCGGGCGCAGTCAGCGCCTGGCGGATGGCCCGCTCGGCGGCGGCCTCGTCGGCAGGCAGCTTGGCCGGGTCGGGGCGTTCGGCGAGCACCGCGTCCACCAGGCGGCGGTAACGCGTGGCAAAGCCCGGAAAGGCTTCCAGCGTGGCCGCGCTGGCGGCCTGGTTGGCGACGATCCAGTTGTCGGCGAGGGCCTGGTCGGCATCCAGCGCCGCGCCCTGGGCGATCAGCCACAGGTAGAGGTCACGGTTCAGGCTGCGTTCGGGAAAGAGGGTGATTTCGGCCGGCAGGCGCAGGGTTTCATCGTCCCGCGCCGCGTGGGCGGCCTTTTCGCCGGTGTGGGCGAGGCGCGCCAGCCAGTTGCGGCGGGCGCCGTGTTCCACCTCGGCCGCCGGCGCCACGCGCAGGCCGGGGTCGCCCCCCAGCGCACGGAAGAGAATGCCGGCGGTGCGCTCCATGTCGGCCAGCCGCACCACCGCCTGCGGATAGCTGCGCGTTGCCGCGCGGGTGATGAAACGATGCCACAGGCCGCCGATGAACTCTTCCATGTCTGTCTTTCCTTGAAGGGGCTACCTCGCGGTCCAGCCCCCGTCGATCAATTGCACCGAACCGGTGACCGCCTTGGCCGCGTCGGAACACAGGAAGACCGCAAAAGCCGCCACCTCGTCGGCCTCGACAAATTGTTTGGTGGGCTGGGCGGCGAGGATCACCTCGCGGATCACCCGGTCTTCCGGCATGTTGTGCACCTTGGCCTGATCCACCACCTGCTTCTCGATCAGCGGCGTGCGCACGTAGCCGGGGCACAGGGCGTTGCAGGTAATGCCCTGCTCCGCCACTTCGAGCGCCACCGCCTTCGAGAAGCCCACCACCGCGTGCTTGCTGGCCGTGTACGGCGCCTTGAAGGGCGAAGCGACCACGCCGTGGGCCGAAGCGATATTGACGATGCGCCCCCAGCCCTTTGCCTTCATGGACGGCAGCGCCGCCTTGGTGGTGTGAAAGACCGCCGACACGTTGATGGCCATGAGCTGGTCCCAGGTGTCGTCGGGGAAGGCATCCACCGCCGCCACGTGCTGAATGCCGGCGTTGTTGATCAGGATGTCCACGCTGCCGAAGGCCGCGATGGTTGCCGCCACCAGAGCCCGCGCGGATGCCGGGTCAGCCAGGTTGGCCGTCGTGTAAGCCACTTCCACGCCAGCCTCAACGGCCAGTTCGGCACGCAGGGCCTCGGCATCGGCCGCCGGACGCGAACCGTTGAGCATCACCTTCGCGCCAGCCCTGGCCAGCGCCCGCGCCACTGCCAGCCCGATCCCCGAAGTCGAACCCGTCACCAAAGCCGTCTTGCCTGCCAGCATCACCATCTCCTCAATTCACGCCGGGCCCCTGCCCGGACAGAGGGAGGATGCTACCCGAAGGAAGCAAGACGGTGACTTTAGCCGGACCAGCACGGCGCTACCCTGTCCTGGCTCAATTTGCAGCAAACAGCGGCGGGGCGCCGACTGCGGTTTTATGCAAGGATCGGCGCGTAATCCCCGTAGCCATCCGGCCACGGCGTGAGAATCTCGAAACCGCTCTCGGTGACAGCCACCATGTGCTCCCATTGCGCAGAGAGCGAGCGGTCCTTGGTGACAACCGTCCAGCCATCCGGCAAGTGCTTTATGGCGGCCTTGCCGGCATTGATCATGGGTTCAATGGTGAACACCATTCCCGGCTTGAGTGTCAGGCCTTCACCGGGCCGTCCAACATGCATGACCTGCGGTTCGTCGTGGTAAATCTGGCCGATTCCGTGGCCGCAGTATTCACGAACCACGCTGAAGCCCTCCCGATGGGCAACGGTCTGGATGGCATGACCGACATCCCCGAGCGTGGCGCCCGGCCGCACCTGCTGTATCCCTGCCCGCATCGCCTCGTAGGTCGTCCGCACCAGCCGTTTGGCCAGAATCCCGGGTTCTCCGACGAAAAACATGCGGCTGGTGTCACCAAACCAGCCGTCCTTGATGATGGCGACATCGATATTGAGGATATCCCCGTTCTTCAGTGCCTTGTCGGAAGGAATGCCGTGGCAGATGACATGATTCACCGAGGCACAAATGGTCTTGGGATAGCCGTGATAGCCGATGTTGGCCGGAATCGCCTGTTGCACATTGACGATGTAGTCATGGCACAGGCGGTCCAGTTCATCGGTGGTGACGCCCGGCCTGACATGCCCGGCGATCATCTGCAGGACATCGGCAGCCAGCATGCCGGCACGTCGCGCCATGGCGATCTCGGATGCGGACCTGATCGTTACGCGCCCGGGGCCGCTCATGCGGCCTCCATCGATGCAGCGGCGGGCAGGCCCGTGTCGCCGAGGGCCTGCTGTTCAGCCTGAATGAGCAACTGGCAGATATCACCGTAGCGAAGGTTCGGATTCAGCTCCGAAAGCATGCCGACGCGAAGCCAATGTTCGGCTTGTGCATTGATGGAGCGGCTGAGGGCTCCACTGGTGAGACGCAGGTTGCCGTGCATCTGTTCTGAAATTTTGACGATTCCCACCGCGAACACCTTGTATATGGTTTGTAGCCACTTTATATACCACCAAGGGTTGCAGGAATCAAATCTCAGCCCGGCCGCCGGAACTCCGCTTCGACCCACGCCGCGGCACTCGCCCGGGTCAGCTTGAAGCCCGGCTCGACGCGCACCTCGGCCAGTTGCTCGCCGAGGGCATCCTGCGCACCGAGGATGGCATAGGGTTCATAGTCGTCCGGCACGATATCGAGGGTGACGCTGACCGCCCCCTCGGCGGTGCTCACAGTGATGCTTTTGTGAAGCATTGCGTGCAGGTGTTGTTCGTGGCGACGCAGCACTTCGGAGGCGGTTTTGACCAAGGTGTGAAAGGCCGAAACATCGAGCGGCTTGGGATTCTTCTTGTCGCGGCCCATGGTCCACGGGCCTACCAGGGCGGGTTCGGATTCGCCGTCCTTGATCATTTCCACCGCCCAGCCGTCGTCGTCCTGGTTCTTGATGACCCGGGCGGTCCAGCCGTTGTCGCTCCACAACCGGCTTTCCTTGATGGATTCCGGCGTATCGGCCTCGGGGGCCTCGTTCGTTGCATTGAATGTCATGGACGGATTTTACTGTGCGTCAGACGCCTCGGCTTTCGGAATCCAGATTTCGACCCGATTGCGGCCGCCGTGCTTGGCGCGATAGAGGGCCTTGTCGGCGTGCCGGATCAACTCCTCGGCCGACACGCCATGCCCCGGATAGGCCGAAACACCGATCGACAGGGTGGCCTTCAGGCGGAACTCGCCAAAGGGCACGACCATTTCGCCGAATGTGGTGCGCAGTTCGCCGGCGCGCACCACGGCAGCGTCGAGGGGCATGGTGGGCATCAGCAGCAGGAACTCCTCACCGCCATAACGGCAGGCCACATCACCTGCACGGGCCATGCCAGCAAGCAGCGTGCCGAGCCTCAGCAGGATCTCGTCACCGGCCTGATGGCCGTAAGTGTCATTGACCTGCTTGAAGTGATCGATGTCGATCATGATCAGCGTCAGGGGCTGCCCGTCGCGCTTGCAGCGCGCCAGCTCCCGGTCGAGGGTGCTGTCCAGGTAGCGCCGGTTGAACAGGCCGGTCAGGGCGTCGCGGTTGGCTTGCTCACGGAGCTGGTTGTGCAGAACGTCGATTTCCTGGAAATTCCTGTGCAGGGCCTGATTGACGTCCATCAGCTCGGCTTCGCGCAGCATCAAGGCCTCGCGGGTAAGGCGCAGACGGCGGATGCGGGAATAGCTGATGTTGCCCATCGCCACCAGATAGCCGGTCAGGCCGACGATGCAGAAGAGGGTGGCGGGCCAGCCGGTCTCGGTGGACAGGTTGAAGCCGAACACCGAACACCCGGCCAGGGCGCCAGCCGGAAAGGCCAGCAGGGTCTTTCCGGCACCACGCCAGTTCATGTTGGCGGTATTGTTGGAAACCGTACCGAGAAAGGCCGAGAAGGTGATCCACAGGGGAAAACCGAGTGCGGCAACGGCCATCCCGAGCAACACGGAGTCGGTGAGAAGGTTGTGCATTTCCGCGTTCAACGGGTCGGGGGCCCGGCATGCGCGGTAATACTGGAGGTGGGGATAAACCAGAAACAACAGGACCAGCAGCAACCAGAGCCCCGGACTGTAGCTCTTGCCTGTACTGTGCAGGGCACTCGCCACGAACATCATCGCGAAAGCGACGGTACGCATGCGGTAGTGCATGCGCACCAGCCAGGGTTTCTTGTCGGGCGTGTCGGCCATAGGCTTGTCGGTCAGGCTGGCCCCATGATGAGACCCGGAAGTGTGCCGGACATCCAGTCAGGTTTGATTTTTTACTGAGTGCTTCAGCTTACAGACGAAGCCCCGCCCCGTCACGCGCATGCCAGAATCCGTGCTGCCCCCAACCGTTTGACCACTGCCCCCCAGATCAAAGCCATGCTCCCCCGCAAACTCAAGATCCATCAACATCCCGCTGCCGCGCCCACCGGCCGCCACCCGCTGCTTTTCGTCCATGGCGGCTATACCAACTCCTATTGCTGGCAACACCACTGGATTCCCTTTCTCAACCAGCTCGGTTACGACTGCTACGCCCTCGACCTGTCCGGCCACGGGGAAAGCGAAGGGCGCGATCACCTCAGCGAATTCGGGCTGTCGGATTACGCGGAGGATCTGGCCCAGGCCGTTGCCACGCTGCCGTCGGCGCCGGTGCTGATCGGCCATTCGATGGGCACACTGGTGGCCCAGCGTTACCTGGCGAGCGCCGGTGTACCGCTCGCCGCCGGTGTGGCTTTCCTGTCGCCCGTGCCGCCCACCGGCACCAGCGGTTCGGCCAGCCGGCTGGCCATGCTGCACCCGGAGTTTTTCACCGAGATGCCCAATGTGCTGTCCGGTGATACCACCGAGCACAGCATCCGGGTGATGGCCGAGGTGTACTTTGCGCCGGGCATGGCCCACGACGAGGTGGAGCAGTTCCTGCACATGGTTCAGGACGAATCCGACCACGCAGTCACCGAAATGGCCGCCCTGCCCTTCATGCCCATGGGCCGCCGGCCGGACATTCCGGCGCTGGTGATGGGCGGCTCGGCAGACGAAGTGTTTCCGGCCTCGATGCTGTTTTTCACCGCCCTGGCCTGGAAGGCCAAGACCATTACCATCGCAGGCTCCGGCCACATGCTGATGCTCGACCCCCAGTGGGCCGAAGGGGCCACGGCGCTGGCGGACTGGATCGAGACGATTCCGTAACGCGCCCTGCGGGTGTGCGCGCCAGCACACATGGGCTGCTGGGCGACGGGCGTAAACTGGTGGGCATGACCCGGCCCGCACCATGAAGCACGCTTCGCTCCGCGCCCATTTCGTCGCCCATCTGCACCGGCGGCGCATGGCAAGGCACTTTTTGCGCCTCGCCAGTTTCGAGCTGTTCCGCCATGTGCCGGTCAGCAAGGTGGTGCCGCCGGATCTGGCGGCCACCCTCAATGCGGCCGCCCGCGAGGAACCCGACGCTCTCCTCGCCCGCCTGCACAGCCATGCGGACGGGCTCGACGCCGGCGAGGTCACGCGCATCCGCCGCCAGGCCGGCGAGAACGTCGTCGGCCACGAGAAGCCGATGCCCGCCTGGCTGCACCTGTGGCACTGCTACATCGACCCCTTCAACCTGCTGCTCAGCGTGCTGGCGGCGATTTCGATGTACACCGGCGACCTCAAGGCCACCACGGTGATCGGCTGCATGGTGGTGCTGTCCACGCTGATCCGCTTTCTGCAGGAAAGCCGCTCCAGCAAGGCCGCCGACGCCCTCAAGGCAATGGTCGGCAACCAGGCCACCGTGCTGCGCCGCGCACCGGCCGGCACCGTGCCGGATGCAGCGCCAACGGTGCACCTGGACATCGACGGCAAGCCGGCGCGGCACGTGGAAATCCCCCTGCGCGAACTGGTGCCCGGTGACGTGGTGGTGCTGTCAGCGGGCGACATGATCCCGGCCGACCTGCGCCTGCTCAGCGCCAAGGACCTCTTCATCGGCCAGGCGGCAATGACCGGCGAATCCCTGCCGGTCGAGAAGTTCGTGGCCCTGCGCGACCCGGCCACCAGCAGCCCGCTGGAACTCGACAACATCGCCTTCATGGGCACCAACGTGCTCAGCGGCTCGGCCACCGGCGTCGCCGTCGGCACCGGCGCCAATACCTATTTCGGCACCCTGGCCCAGCGGGTCGCCACCGTCGAGCGCGAACCCACGGCCTTCCAGGCTGGCGTAAACAAGGTCAGCTGGCTCCTGATCCGCTTCATGGCGGTAATGACGCCGATCGTCTTCCTGCTCAACGGCTTTACCAAGGGCGACTGGCTGGAAGCCTTCCTGTTCGCCATGTCGGTCGCCATCGGCCTGACCCCCGAGATGCTGCCGATGATCGTCACGTCCACCCTCGCCAAAGGCGCGGTGCTGCTGTCCCGCAAGAAGGTCATCGTCAAGCGCCTCGACGCGATCCAGAACTTCGGCGCCATGGACGTGCTGTGCACCGACAAGACCGGCACCCTGACCCAGGACAAGATCGTCCTGCAGCGCCACATCGACATCGACGGGCAGGACTCGCTGCCGGTACTCGAATACGCCTGGCTCAACAGCTACTACCAAACCGGCCTGAAGAACCTCCTCGACGTGGCCGTGCTGGCCCGCTCGGACGAACTCGCCAGCCTCGATCCGGCCAACAACTACCGCAAGGTGGACGAGATCCCGTTCGACTTCCAGCGCCGCCGCATGTCGGTGGTGGTGGCCGAGCGCGACGAGCGACACGTGCTGATCTGCAAGGGCGCCATCGAGGAGATCCTGGCCGCCTGCACCCAGGTGCGCCGCGGCTCGGCCGTCGAGCCACTGACGCCGGAAATCCTCGCCCACATCAACACCGTTACCGGCGCCATGAACGGCGACGGCCTGCGCGTGATGGGCGTGGCGATCAAGGAAATGCCGCCCAACCAGAGCGTTTACGGCGTGGCCGACGAGACCGGCCTGACCCTCGCCGGCTACGTGGCCTTTCTCGACCCGCCCAAGGAAACCGCCGCCCCCGCCCTCAAGGCCCTGCGGCTGAACGGCGTCACCGTGAAGGTACTGACCGGCGACAACGGGCTGGTCACCGCCCGGGTGTGCCAGGAGGTGGGGCTGGAAGTCACCGGCATGCTGCTCGGCAGCGAGGTGGAAAAAATGGACGACGCGGCCCTCGGCGTCGCGGTCGAGAAGACCACCGTTTTCGCCAAACTGTCGCCCACTCACAAGGAGCGCGTGGTGCGGGCCCTGCGCGCCGGCGGCCACGTGGTCGGCTTCATGGGTGACGGCATCAACGACGCACCGGCCTTGCACGCCGCCGACATCGGCATTTCGGTGGATACGGCAGTGGACATCGCCAAGGAAGCCGCCGACATCATCCTGCTCGAAAAGAGCCTGCTGGTGCTGGGCGACGGCGTGATGGAAGGCCGCAAGACCTTCGCCAACATGCTCAAGTACATCCGCATGACCTCGAGCTCCAACTTCGGCAACGTCTTCTCGGTGCTGGTGGCCAGCGTCTTCCTGCCCTTTCTGCCGATGCTGCCAATGCACCTCTTGCTGCAGAACCTGCTCTACGACGTGTCCCAGACCGGCATTCCCTTCGACAACGTGGACGAGGAATTCCTGCGCACACCCCAGCACTGGGACACGGACGGCCTGGGGCGTTTCATGGTGTGCTTCGGGCCACTCAGTTCGATCTTCGACGTGGCCACCTTCGGGCTGATGTGGTTCGTCTTCCATGCCACCACGCCGGCCGCACAGACGCTGTTCCAGTCGGGCTGGTTCATCGAGGGATTGTTGTCGCAGACGCTGATCGTGCACATGATCCGCACCCGCAAGCTGCCCTTCGTGCAGAGCCATGCGTCATGGCCGCTGATCGCCATGACCAGTGCGACGATGCTCACCGGCATCGCCATCGTGATGGGTCCACTGGCCCACTACTTCAAGCTGCAGGCGTTGCCGGCGGAATACTTCCTGTGGCTGGCGGCGATCCTGCTGGGTTACATGGGGCTGACGCAGCTGATGAAGGGGCTGTATACGCGGCGCTACGGGTGGCAGTGAGGCTTCAGGGCCTGTCGACCATCACATAGCGCTTGCAGACCCGTTCCAGCACTTCAAACGTACCGATGAAGCCGGCCGGAATGACTCCGGCCTCGCCGGGCCCGAACTCGCGGGCGTTGCCGGCCGTATCGACGATGCGCAAACGCCCGCTGATCACCTGGAAAAACTCGTGACGGCCGTCATGGAAGGCGATCCGCCAGGCACCGGGCTCGCATTCCCAGTCGCCCATCGACAGCGCCCCATTGTCAGCGCTGTAGCGTTCGGCGGTCAGCCGCAGGGGCGGCGTACCTATGGCCCGACTGAGGGCCGGGCGGTCTTCAACGGGATCGGGCGCCGGATCGGAAAAATGGAGGATGGGAGACATTGCTGCTGAAAAAAGTAAACCTGGTGCTTAGAACAGCTCGACGTCGTCGCCCTTGTCCTTCATCTCGGCCTTGTAGTTGTTCAGGGCCTCCTTCACCGGCATGCCCTTCATTACCGCGTTGAACATCTCGATTTCTTCGCGGGTGGAATACTTGGCGCGGATTTTTTCCTGCAGCGCGACCCATTCAAACGGGTTGTAGAGCTTGCGCTGGTCGGTGACGAGGCCGGTAAGGGCTTCGAGGCTGTGCGAGACGTGGGCCAGGCGCTGGCTGAGCTTGTCGTAGAACTGGAAGGCGATGATCGACTTCTGGACCCGGCCGGCAACCTCGCCGGCATGACCGATGAGGGACTCCTTGAGCTGGGCCGTGGCCGGAGTGTCGGGCAGTTGTTCGAGGGCGGTGCCCATCATGCGCATGTAGCCGGCCATGGAGGTGAAGGAGTCGGTGAGCACTTCCACCGAACTGCCACCTTCCTTCATCGCCGAATCGATCTGGCCGACGGCAAGTTCGAGCATCAGCACGGTTTCACGCACCTGGCTCCAGTCCAGGTCGGGCATGCTGGCGCTGGAACCGCGCCGTTCGTCTGCTGCTGTCATCGTCTTCTCCGGGTTTCGATCAGGATCCCCGTTCTTTCGGCACGGCTCCGAAAACCTTTAGGGCGGCATGGAAATCCGCCTCAGGCCGATCCGACGAAAACCGGCTCCGGCTCGAGATCGACACCAAAGCGCGTGCGCACATCCAGGCGTACCGCGGCGCTGGTCGCCAGCACGTCGGCACCGGTCGCCCCGCCGTGATTGACCAGCACCAGGGCCTGCTTCTCGTAGCAGCCCACCGGGCCGAGGCGACGCCCCTTCCAGCCGGCCTGCTCGATGAGCCAGCCGGCCGCCAGCTTCACCCGGCCGTCGGCCTGCGGGTAGCTGGGCAGGCCGGGGTGGGCTGCCGCCAGGCGGGCGTGCTCTTCGGCACTCACCACCGGGTTCTTGAAAAAGCTGCCGACATTGCCGATCTCGGCGGGGTCGGGCAGCTTCCTGCGGCGCACGGCGATGACGGCGTCCGAGAGCTGCAGCGGGGTCGGCGCGGCAATGCCTTGCGCTTCCAGCTCACGGCTCACATCGGCGTAGCCGGTGACGGGCTTCCATTTCTTGGGCAGGCGGAAGGTGACCGCGGCGATCAGGTAGCGCCCTTTGCCTGCCTGCTTGAAAAAGCTGTCCCGGTAGCCGAAGGCGCAGTCACGCTTGTCGAAACCCACTGTTTTGCCGGTTTCGAGGTCGTAGGCGCGCAGGCTGTAGAAATACTCGGCCATCTCGAGACCGTAGGCACCGATGTTCTGCACCGGCGCAGCGCCCACCGTGCCGGGAATCAGCGACAGGTTTTCGAGGCCCGGCCAGCCCATTTCCAGCGTCCAGCGCACGAAGTCGTGCCAGTTCTCGCCACCGCCGGCGCGGATGTAGAAAGCCTCGGCGTCTTCCTGCACGCGGGTGCGGCCGTGGAAGGCGACGTGCAGCACCAGGCCCGGAAAATCGCCGGCCAGCACCAGGTTGGAACCGCCGCCGATGACCAGCCGCGGCAGGCCCTCGATGCGCGGGTCGTCAAGAATGGCGCGCAGACCGTCCACGTTGTCCACCGCGGCAAACCAGGCGGCGCGGGCCGGCAGGCGCAGGGTGTTGAAGGTATCGAGGGCGACGTTCTGGCGGAGCAGGTCGGCGCTGGCGGTCACGTGGTTCATTGGCGGATTTCGGCGAGGGGCGTTGGCGCGGGCAGGCCCGGCGTGCGGCGATAGGGGTTGATGTCGAGCCCGCCGCGGCGGGTGTAGCGGGCCCACACAGACAAGGCCGTCGGCTGGCACTGGCGCAGGATGTCCACGAAAACCCGCTCGACGCACTGCTCGTGGAATTCGTTGTGCTGGCGGAAGGACACGATGTAGCGCAGCAGGCCTTCCCGGTCGATGGGCGCGCCGTAGTAGCGCACCACCAGCATGCCCCAGTCCGGCTGGCCGGTAACCAGGCAGTTGGACTTGAGCAGGTGGGAATACAGGGTCTCGCCCACTTCCGCCTGGCTATGGTCGGCAGACAGCAGGGCCGGGTTCGGCGCGTAGCAGTCGATGTCGATGTCGAGGGTGTCGAGGAGCACCCCTTCCGGATAGCCGATGCTGCGCTCGGGGCGCGTGCTCAGGGGCTCGACCTGCACCGCCACCTGGGCGCCGGCGGCGTCGGAAAGATCGCGGGCGAGGGTCTTGCCCAGTTCGGCAACGCTGGCCACCTTGGTCTGGTTGAAGGAGTTCAGGTAGAGCTTGAAGGACTTGGACTCGATCAGGTTGGGCGAGTCGGCCGGCACCCGGAAGCTCGCCAGGGCCACCACCGGCTTGCCGCGGGGGTCGAGCCAGGAGAGCTCATAGGCGTTCCACAGGTCTTCACCGATGAAAGGCAGCGCGGCCGGCGCAATGCCGATCTCGTCGCGCTTGCCCTGGCGGGCGATGGGAAAGAGCAACTCGGGCGCGTAATGCTCGGCATAGGCAACGGGTTTGCCAAGGGGCGAGGCGCCGGGATGGGAAGGGTGTCGGGTAGGCATCCGCGTATTGTAAAACGGCGGGCGCCACCCGCACCCGGGCAATGCCACGATAAAACCAGCTTAGGGCTTGGGCAAGCCGGGAGTCACCAAACGCTCGGCGTCGGCCAGGATGTGCACCACAATCTCCTCCAGTTCGCGGGGTCCATCTGCGCCATAGCTGACACACTTCTCGTAGCCGGCCACGGCAAAGCAGACGCGGGTGCTGGACGCATCCGACATCCGCAATCCTTGCGTGCCGAGCAGGCCATCTTCCTTGATGAAGACCGAATATTTCGTAGCGTAGGTCGTCGGCAGTTCGAAGAAGCGAATCCGGTAAAGCTCATTCACCAGGGCCAGCAAATCCTTGACCGGATAGGAAAAGTGGCGTTTCTGGCCATCGCGCTCCAGCAGGGCAGCCCCCGTCCCCGCAAGGCTTACCCGCAAACCAGGCAAACCATGGCCGGGCTGTCGCAGCAAGCGTACGCTGAGTTCATCGAGCCGATAGTTCAGAGGCGGGCCACCCGCCGCGAAGCTGCGTTCAGCAGCCATTGCGCCACCACCGATCAGACACAGGAAGGCACTCAGAAAACCGGACAACACATATCTGCGCAGCTTAGGCATAGCGCAGATTCGCCCGGATGAAAAAACGGGACCCCGTTGCCGGGATCCCGTCATCACACTGCGCAATGGCATCAGGCCTTGCGGCGACGGGCAAGCAAACCACCCACGCCGGCAAGAACCAGGGCCAGGCTGGCCGGCTCCGGTACGTTGTTCGCGACAGTCCGGGTGTAACCGAGGTCCGTCAGGATGCCGACTTCAACAAGGCTGTAGTCACGTGCTTCCTGCGGGCCGAAATCCCGGTCGTGCTTCATCATGTCGCTGGGGAAAACGTTCTTGTCCAGATGGCTTACGCTGCTGCCCTGATCGAAGGTCGTCGGGCTGTAAAGCGCCACCGGGTTGCCGCCGTTGGCAGCCACGGCGTTGGTCCCACCGAAGTACACCCCATTGCCTGTTCCGCCGACGCTGGCCGTATCAAAGATGACCTGATTCAGGTTGAAGCCGGCATCGATGATGACGTTGCCATTTTTGTCGCGCAGGAAGGTGTCGTAAGCACTCCACTGATTAGGAAAGTACGGGTTGCCACCCGGCACGGGATCGATCGTCGAGGCAAACCCGAGAGCATGCGTGAGTTCGTGAAAGACTGCGGCATAGAAATCGAACTCGGAGCCCAAGACCAACGCGTTGGGATCCAGCTGCCAGGCCGCGCCGAAATTCACGTCAACACTGCCGTCCGCTGTGGCGCCATTCTTGTCGATGCCGGTCAGCAGCTTGTCACGGACAACCGATCCCACGAGCCCCGCCGCACCACTGTCTACGACTGCCGAACTGGCCGACGCCAGGGTATTGCTCAGGGGATCGTCAGAGCCCGAGGCATTCAGCACGATCGTGCCGCTGTTACTGAAATAGTTGCCGAACATGTTCGAGAACAGATTGCCGGCCGTGACCATGGCCCCTTGCTGGGCGGCATCATTGTTGGCGCCGTCGGTAAATGCACCGGAGAAATTGAACTGAAAGGCGATACCCGCCTGGGCGGCCGAACCAAAGGCCAGACAGGTGGCCACGACGCCACCCTTGAGTGCGACGCGCACGAAATGCGCAACCCGATTCTGCTGCTGAAGGTGCATGGTTTGAATCCCGTGTTGACCGGACAGGCACGGCAAGTTGCCGCAGCCATCCGATGTGAATATGAAAACGAGCTCGCCACCATGCAATTAATGCGCCCGGGGTCACATCAAAAAGCCAAACAATTCTCCCGAAATGTAAATTTTTTTAAACAATCAGCCACTTGTCGTCAAAAACAAATCGCCATGCCAAATGACCAGACCACCACGGCGATGATCCGCACAAGAAGCGGCCCCAAGAAGTGTAAGAAATTCCGACAAATCCAGCCTGGCGGCTCCCCCCCGGCTCAAGGCATGCAGCCGTTCCGGTCGTCAGTTCTGTTCAGCGGGGGCCGCGCAGGGCGGTGAGGAGCTTTTGGCCGGCACGCCCATCAACGTTGTGGCCAAGGCGCTGCTGTTCGACCCGGATGGCTGCCCGGCTGGCGTCGCCGAGCATGCCATCCACGGTGCCGATGGCGTGGCCGCGGGCGATCAGCAGGGTTTGTAGTTCGCGGCGTTCGGCCCGGGACAGACCGAGGTCGTCGGTCGGCCACGGGGTCGTGAAGGGCTGGCCGCCCTTCAGGCGATCCGACAAATGGGCGATCGCCAGCGCGTAGCTCTCGGCGGCGTTGTAGCCGTAGATCGCGTCGAAATTGCGGAACACCAGAAAGGCCGGACCACGCGGACCCGCCGGCAGCAACACACCGGCCGGGGCCTCGCTGGCGGGCAGCGGGCTGCCGTCGATGCGCTTGACGCCGCGGGCGCTCCAGCTGGCTACCGCCTGCTTGTTGCGGCGGCCGGCCAGGCTGGCGTCAAAGCCGGCGGGCAGCTGAACCTCATAACCCCACGTTTCGCCCTCGCGCCAGCCGGCCTTGTGCAGGAAGTTGGCGGTGGACGCCAGCGCATCGGGAATGCTGCCGACCAGATCACGGCGGCCGTCGCCGTCAAAATCGACCGCCAGACGCAGGAAAGTGGAGGGCATGAACTGGGTGTGGCCAAAAGCGCCGGCCCACGAGCCGACCAGTTGCTCGGCCTTCACGTCGCCGGAATCGACGATCTTCAGCGCATCGTAGAACTCGCCGCGGAAATAAGCCTGACGCCGCCCGTAGCAGGACAGCGTGGACAACGACGTGAGCAGCGAACGCTGGCCGAAGTTGCGCCCGAAGTTGCTCTCCACGCCCCACACCGCCACCACCGTGGCCGGATCGACCTTGTAGCGGGCCGACGCGGCGGCCAGCACCTCGGCCCACTGCTTGTGCAGGGCCTTGCCGTCGGCGACGCGTTCTTCATCCACCAGACCCGACAGGTAATCCCAGATCGGGGTGCGGAACTCGGGCTGGTAATCGAGGAAGTCGAGCACCTTCATGTCGGGCACGAGGCTGGCGGTGATGCGCTCGTAAGACGGCCCCGACACGCCACGGCCTGCCGCGCCGGCTTTCAGTTCGGACAGGCAGGCGGCGAAGCGGGCCGGGTCGGGCGCGTCGGCGGCCTGGGCGGCCTGGGCGGCAGAGGCAAGCAACAGCGCAATGGCCAGTAGGGGCGACTTCAGTCGCCCGCCTTTTCGTCGATCACAGGCAAGCCGTTGACCGGAGTCCGATGGGCGACTGAAGTCGCCCCTACAAGTTGCCCCTACAGCAGCATTGATGGTCGATTTCATTAGCGGATAAAGGATTGCATGAGGGCGAAGAAGCGCCCGTAGAACTCGGCGTCGGTGACGGTTTCCTCGCCGACCTTGACCAGGGATTCGTTGTTGCCGCCAAAGGGCAGCGACAGGGAGCCGATGCCCGCCACGCTGAGGCCGGTGCTGGCCGAGCCGGCCTTGAGCTCCTCGCGGAGCTGGCGCACGTTGGCGTAGACGGCCGAGCCGTCGCCCTCAACAAGACAGGACAGGCTGAAGGTCAGCTGCACCTGGGTACTCCGGTCGGGCTGAAAGAACTTGCGGGCCCGCATCGAATCGACCTTGCTTTCCTCGATCTGGTAGCCCTGGCTCAGCAGGGCCCGCCGGCCGGCTTCGCAGGCGGCACTCGGCGACAGCTCGAAGGACTGCTCATAGGGCGAGTCGGGCGCGAAACTCTCGAGCCGGTAACTGTCGTCCTTGGGCTTGGACGCGCTGCTGCAGGCGGCCAGAAGCAGCGTGCAGAGCAACAGGGTGAAGCGGTGGTACATGGACGGGGGTTTCCTGGTTCCGGAGGGGCAAGGGAGGCGGCCGCTCAATGGGCCTCGTCCCAGTTCTTGCCTACGCCGACTTCGGCAACCAGCGGCACGGAAAGTTGCGCCACGCCGGCCATCAGTTTCGGCAGTTGCTCGCGAATCAGGGCGATCTCGTCGTCCGGCACTTCGAGCACCAGTTCGTCGTGCACCTGCAGGAGCAGGCGCGACTTGACGCCGGATTCCTTCAACCACTTCGAGGTGGCAATCATCGCCTTCTTGATCAGGTCGGCAGCGGTGCCCTGCATCGGCGCGTTGATGGCGGCCCGCTCGGCGCCCTGGCGGCGGCCAACCTGCTGGGCACGGATGTCTGGCAAGTGGAGTCGCCGGCCAAACACGGTCTCGACGTAGCCCTGGGTCTTGGCCTCCAGGCGGGTGCGCTCCATGTAGGCGGCGACGCCCGGGTAGCGCACGAAGTAGCGTTCGATGTAGTTGGCGGCAGCGACCCGGTCGATGCCCAGGTTCTTGGCCAGACCATGGGCGCTCATGCCGTAGATCAGGCCGAAGTTGATCACTTTGGCGTAGCGGCGCTGCTCGCTGGTCACTTCCAGCGGCGTCACGCCGAAGATCTCGCCGGCGGTGGCGCGGTGCACGTCTTCCCCCTTGGCGAAGGCATCCAGCAGGCCCTTGTCGCCGGACAGGTGGGCCATGATGCGCAGCTCGATCTGCGAGTAGTCGGCCGAGATGATGGCGTGGCCCTGCGGGGCGATGAAGGCCGCGCGGATGCGGCGCCCTTCCGGCGTGCGGATGGGAATGTTCTGCAGGTTGGGCTCGGTGCTGGCAAGACGCCCAGTGACCGCCACGGCCTGGCTGTAGCTGGTGTGCACGCGGCCGGTCTTCGGGTTGACCATCTGCGGCAGCTTGTCGGTGTAGGTATTCTTCAGCTTGGCGAGGCTGCGGTGCTCAAGCAGCAGCTTGGGCAGCGGATAGTCGTCGGCCAGTTGCGACAGCACGTCCTCATCCGTCGACGGTTGGCCGGTAGCGGTTTTCTTCACCACCGGCAGGCCGAGCTTGGTGAACAGGATTTCGCCAAGCTGCTTGGGCGAGCCCAGGTTGAAGGGCTGGCCGGCCAGCACGTAGGCTTCGTTTTCCAGGTCGTAGAGGCGGCGGCCGAGCTCTTCGGAATGCTGGGCGAGCAGGAAGGCGTCGATCAGTACGCCGGTGCGCTCCATCTCGAAGAGCACTCGCGCGGTGGGCAGCTCGATGTCACGGTACAGCGCGGCAAGGGCGGGCTCGACGGCCAGCTGGGCAGCCAGGTTGTGGTGCAGGCGCAGGGTGATGTCGGCGTCTTCGGCCGCGTATTCGGTGGCGCGGGCCAGGTCGACCTCGCCGAAGCCGATCTGCTTGGCACCCTTGCCGCACACCTCGGTGTAGGTGAGCGTCTTGAGGCCCAGATGGCGGCTGGCCAGCGAATCCATGTCGTGGGACTTGTCGCTTTCCAGCACGTAGGATTCAAGCAGCGTGTCTTCCGCAATCCCGGCCAGCGCGATGCCGTGGTTGGCAAGGATGTGGCAGTCGTACTTGAGGTTCTGGCCGAGCTTGCGATGGGCGTCGGATTCGAGCCAGGGCTTGAGCTTTGCGAGCACCTCGGCCAGCGGCAGCTGGGCCGGGGCGTCGGCGTAATGGTGGCTGAGCGGCAGGTAGGCGGCTTCGCCCTCGACGATGGCGAAGGACATGCCGACCAGCGTGGACGCCATCGGATCGAGGCCGGTGGTTTCGGTGTCGAAGGCGGTCAGCTCGGCAGCCGAAATCTTCGCCAGCCAGGCGTCGAAAGCGGGCCAGTCGAGCAGGACTTCATAGCCGCTGCGATGGGCGCCGGGCTCGCCCTGGGCTTCGACGGCAACAGCTTCGTCGGCCACGGCAGCCGGGGCGCGATGGACGCCCAGCTCCAGTTCCTTCAGCCAGCCCTTGAAATCCATGCGCCGGTAGATGACGGCCAGCGCTTCCTTGTCGTCCTCGCGGGCCGCCAGCTCCGGCAGCGTCACCGGCAGCGTCAGGTCGGTCACCACGGTAACCAGACGGCGGCCGAGGGGCAGAAAATCCAGGTGCTTGCGCAGGTTCTCGCCGACCTTGCCGCCGACCTTGTCGGCATTGGCGATGAGGTTGTCGAGGGTGCCATATTCGGTGAGCCACTTGACCGCCGTCTTGGGGCCGCACTTCTCGACGCCGGGCACGTTGTCCACGGTATCGCCGATCAACGTCAGGTAATCGACGATGAGATTCGGCGGCACGCCGAACTTGGCGGTCACCCCAGCCTCGTCGAGGACTTCCTCGCTCATGGTGTTCACCCAGCGCACGCCGGGCTGGACGAGCTGGGTCAGATCCTTGTCACCGGTGGAAATCACCACCTCCCAGCCGGCCGCGACGGCCTGGCGGGTCAGCGTGCCGATCACGTCGTCGGCCTCGACGCCGTCCTCCATCAGCAGCGGCCAGCCTTCGGCGCGCACGGCTTCGTGCAGCGGCTCGATCTGGGCGCGCAGGTCGTCGGGCATCGACGGGCGCTGGGCCTTGTAGTCGGGAAACCAGTCGTCGCGGAAGGTCTTGCCCTTGGCATCGAATACGCAGGCGCGGTATTCCGCCTTGTAGTCGGATTCGAGGCGACGTAGCATGGACAACACCCCGCGCACGGCGCCGGTGGGCTCGCCCGCCGAGTTACGCAGATCGGGCAGGGCGTGGAAGGCGCGGTACAGGTAACTGGAACCGTCGACGAGCAGCAGGGTCGGCATGGGTAAACGGGAAGGAGCGGGCCAGCCGTTCCCTCCTCACTCCTCAATCAGAAAAACAATGACGGCAAAAAACAAACTTCCCCGGATGGTGCCGAATACGGCAGCGCAGAACTTCACGGCCAGGGAGTCGTGGCGAATCTTCGGGATTATGGCAGAGTTCGTCGAGGCCACTGAACGCCTCAAGCCGATCCGCCCGGCAGTCTCGATCTTCGGCAGCGCCCGCACCAAGCCCGACCATCCCTACTACGCGCAAACCGAAAAAATCGCCCGCCTGCTCTCCGATGCCGGCTTCTCGGTGATCTCCGGTGGCGGCCCGGGCATCATGGAGGCGGCCAACAAGGGCGCCTATTTCGGCAAGTCGCCCAGCGTGGGGCTCAATATCCAGCTCCCGATGGAGCAAAAGGCCAATCCCTACCAGGACATCTCGCAAACCTTCCAGCACTTCTTCGCGCGCAAGTTCATGTTCGTGAAGTTTGCGGTGGCCTACGTGGTGATGCCCGGCGGCTTCGGCACCCTCGACGAGATGCTCGAAGCGATGACGCTGATCCAGACCGGCAAGAGCCGCAACATCCCGGTGATCCTGGTCCACGAACCCTTCTGGCGCGGCCTGCTGGACTGGTTCAAAGACCGCCTGGTCAGCGAGGGAATGATCAACCCGGACGACCTGAACCTGGTCCAGGTGATCGACGAACCCGAAAAAGTGGTGGATGCGATTTTCGCCCATTACCAGAGCCGTGGCTTCCTGCCGCTGCCCGAAGAGCACGAGCTGATGCTCAACCTCTGACCGGCCAGGCGCGCAGGTTACAATTCCGGCATAGCCAGGAGAAAAACATGCCCCGCGTACCCCATTTCGCAGTCCTGCTGCTCGCCCTCACCGCCTCGGCGTGGGCCCAGCAAGCACCGAAACTCGAACCCCTGCCCGAACCACCTCCGCCGCCCCCGGGCATGGAGCTCGACCAGGCCCAGGAACCGCAGGTCACCATCATCAAGAAGGGCGAGGACACAGTGGAGGAATACCGGGTCAACGGCCAGCTCTACATGGTCAAGGTCACCCCGCCGGGTGGCATTCCCTACTACCTCTTCGACGACATCGGCAACGGCGACTTCACCCGCCGCGATGCCCAGGACACCGGGCTGCGCGTGCCCAAGTGGATCATCAAGAAGTGGTGATCTGCGGACAGCAGATGCAAAAAAGGCCGGGTTCCCCCGGCCTTTTTCATGGCGCATCGCCCCTCAGGGCGCCACACACTCGCAGTGCACGTAAATGTGGCCCGGATCGTTCCACAGGGCCAGCGCTTCCAGTTCCGTGCGCAACCTGGCCAGCGTCTGCTCGACCACCGAAAGCTTGGGTACAACCACTTCGCTTTCGTCGCCGTTATCGAGCAGCTTGGCCAGCAACTGGTCGCGGGGCGACAGGGCCTTTTCGACGTAACTCACGTCGTATTCCTTCAGGCCGGCCCTTGCGGCAGCGGCCTTGAGGGCGTCGTCGAGCCCGCCGAGCTTGTCCACCAGGCCCTTCTCCCTGGCCTGATTGCCCAGCCAGACGCGGCCCTGGGCCACTTCATCCACCGCCTCGACGCTCATCTTGCGGTTCTTCGCAACCACGCCCAGGAAGCGCTTGTAGCCATACTCGATGCTCTGCTGCAGCACATGGGCGACCTGCGGATCAAGCGGCCGGCGCGGATCGAAGCCGCTGGACAGAGGCGTCGTGCCGATCCCGTCCACCGCCAGCCCGAGCTTGGTCATCGGCCCGGACAGGTCGGGCATCATCGCAAAGATGCCGATGGAGCCGGTGATGGTCGTCGGACTTGCCCACACTTCGTCGGCGGCCATGCTGATCCAGTAACCGCCGGAAGCCGCCACCGAACCCATCGAAACAATCACCGGCTTGCCGGCCTGACGGGTCAGGTCCAGTTCGCGACGGATCACTTCGGAGGCGGTCGCGCTACCACCGGGGCTGTCCACCCGCAGCACCACGGCCTTCACGGCCTTGTCTTCGCGAGCCTGGCGAATCAGCCCGGCCACCGTGTCGCCACCCACCACGCCGGGCGGCTGCTCGCCGTCAACGATGGCGCCCTGGGCGACGATCACGCCGATCTTGTCGGCCGGATGGGCGGCGTCCTCGCGCAGGCGGGCCACGTACGTGCCCAGATCCACGTGCTTGAAGCCCTTGCCGTCGTCCGTCGCGCCGATCTTGCCCTTGATGTACTCGCGCCACTCGTCGGCCGTCTTGAGGCCATCCACGAAGCCGGCGTTGTGAGCCATCTTTGCGGCATCGCCACCCGCTGCAGCAAGCAGGCCGGGCGCATCGTTCACATAGCTGGCCAGGTTCTGCCCGGCTTTGGGACGCGCAGCGGCGATATCGGCCTGATAAGCCTGCCAGGCGGCGTCCAGGTACACCCTGGTCGATTCCCGGTCTTCCGCCGACATGTCGCTGCGGGTGTAGGGCTCGACGAAGGACTTGTAGGTACCCACCCGGAAGACCTGCATCTTCACGCCGGCCTGGTCGAACAAGCCCTTGTAGTAGGTCGGGAAGCGCCCGAAACCGGACAAAAGCACATAACCATCGGGATTCACGAAGACTTCATCCGCGTGGGCGGCCAGGTGGTACTGGACCTGGTTGTAGTGCTTGCCGTAGGCGTAGACCTTCTTGCCGGTCTTGCGGAATTCGCTCACCGCAGCAGCGATTTCCTGCAGCTTCGACAAACCGGCGCCGGCCAGCCCGTCGGTCTCGAGCACCAGCGCCTTGATGCGCGAATCGGTGGCGGCGGCACGAATCGCGTCCGTCACATCGCGCAGCAGCACCTGATGGATGGCATCGCCGCCCTGCAGCACGCTCATCGGGCTGCGCACGGTGCGCTGCTCGACGAGCTGCCCGGCAGGCGCGATGACCAGCGCGGCATCATCGGGCAGCGGCGTCGGCCGGCTCGCCCACCAGCCGGCCGCCAAAAAGGCCAGCACGGCAAGGAACAACAGGTTGAGGCTCGCCCGGCGCAGGCCGTCCACAGCCCCCCAGACGCCCGACACCACTCTTCTCACGACACCCGGTCGTGCTTTCCGCTCCATCACGCTCTCCAATATTTGCCCGTCAGGCTCGGACATGCGGCTGCCCGCAAGGTTTCCGGGGCCCGCCAATCCGGTAGAATCCCGCCATGTTTACCAATCCCACCCCCGACCAGATCCGCAGCCTGCTGCAAGAGGTCAAGAGCATCGCCGTCGTCGGCCTGTCGCCGCGCCCGGAACGCCCGAGCTACCGGGTTTCCCGCGCGATGCAGGGCTTCGGCTACCGCATCGTACCGGTTCGGCCGGCGGTTTCCGAAGTGCTGGGCGAAAAAGCCTATGCAAAACTGTCGGATATCCCCGAAAAGGTGGATATGGTGGATGTATTTCGCGCCGGCGACCAGATTGACCCGATCATCGACGAGTGCATCGCCCTCGGCATCCAGCGCCTCTGGCTGCAGGATGGCGTCATCAACGAAGCCGCTGCCGAGCGCGCCCGCGCCGCCGGCATCACGGTGGTGATGGACCGCTGCGTGTGGCGCGATTACATGGACTTTCTGGCATGAGCAGCACACTCGCCTTTACCAAGATGCACGGCCTCGGCAACGATTTCGTGGTGATCGACGCGGTACGCCAGCACATCGAACTCACCGAAGCGCAGGTGCGCTACCTGGCCGACCGCCATTTCGGCGTCGGCTGCGACCAGTTGCTGGTCGTCGAAGCGGCACAAACGCCCGGCGTCGATTTCCGCTACCGCATCTTCAACGCCGACGGCGGCGAAGTCGAACAATGCGGCAACGGCGCGCGCTGCTTCGCCCGCTTCGTGTTCGACCAGGGCCTCACCGACAAGCGAGAGATCCGCGTCGAAACCAAAAAGGGCATCATCACGCCACGCCTCGAGGCCGACGGCAACGTGACCGTCGACATGGGCGTGCCGGTGCTCAAGCCCGCCGACGTACCCTTCGTCAGCGAGTCCGATGCGTATGTGCAGCCCCTCGACGTGGCCGGCAACGTCATCGCCATCACCGCCGTCAGCATGGGCAACCCCCACGCGGTGCAGGTGGTGGCCGATGTCGATACCGCCCCGGTGGCCGAACAGGGCCCGCTCATCGAGCACCACCCGCGCTTCCCGGCCCGGGTGAATGCCGGTTTCCTGCAGGTGGTGGACGAGCACCACGTGCGCCTGCGCGTCTTCGAGCGCGGCGCCGGCGAAACCCTGGCCTGCGGCACCGGTGCCTGTGCGGCGGTGGTGGCCGGCATCCTGCGCGAACTCGTGGTGTCGCCGGTGACCGTGGAAACCCGCGGCGGCGAACTCACCATCGCCTGGAACGGCGTCGGCACCCCGGTGATGATGACCGGCCCGGCGGTCAGCGTCTTCAGCGCTGAAATCACGCTTCCCTGATTTCCCCCAGCCTACTTCCAACCCGGCCCAACGCCATGAAAGCTTCCGACGTCATCGAGTTTCTGCAGGCAAACCCCGAATTCTTCGACAAGAACTCGACCCTGCTGACCGACCTGACGGTGACCCACCCCAACAACGGACAGGCCATCTCCCTCACCGAGCGCCAGCTGATCGCCCTGCGCGACCGCATCGCCCAGCTTGAGGACAAGTTCGCCGAGCTGCTGGCCTTTGGCGAGGAGAACGACGGCATCAGCGAAAAGGTGCATCGCCTGGGCCTGTCCCTGCTGGAAGCGGAAGACTTCGAATCGATCCGCCAGGCCATCTACGTGCATCTGCAGGAAGACTTCGCGGTGCCTCACGTGGCCTTCCGGGTATGGAACAGCGTGCTGTCGCGCAGCGGGCCGGAGTTTCTGGCAGTTGGCGAGGAAGTACGCTTTTTCACCGGCGACCTCAACCAGCCCTACTGCGGCGTCCCCACCCTGCGCGAAGTAAGCAACTGGTTCGGCCCGGCCGGCAAGCTGATCCGTTCGGTGTCGCTGGTGCCCCTGCGCCGCGACGAGCAAACCTTCGGGCTGCTGGCCCTGGGCAGCGAAGACCCGGAACGGTTCTATGCCGAGATGGGCACGCTGTACGTGACGCGCATCGGCGAGATGGTGTCCTGCGCCCTCCGCCGCCAATTGGGGTGAGGGGCGCATAAGGCTACTGCGCGGGCCGATCTTGCGCCTGCGATGCTCACCGTACAGTTCGTACGGTTGCGCTTCTCGGCACAACCTCGACCCGCTCGCTACGCCCTCTGCGCCCCTCCGGCGCTTGGGCGGTTTATTTTTCTGATTATTCTTTGGTTTTCCCACCATGGCTGAACTCATTCTCAAATCCGGCAATGACCGGTCCGTGCTTCGTCGTCACCCCTGGATCTTCGCGGGTTCGGTAGATCGGCTGGAAGGGCGGGCGCGGCCGGGTGACACGGTGCTGGTGCAGGATTCGCGCGGCAAGCCGCTGGCGCGGGCAGCGTGGTCGCCGGAATCGCAGATCCGGGCGCGGGTGTGGAGTTTCGATCCGGAGCAGTCCATCGATCACGCTTTCATCAAGCGGGCGGTGGCGACTTCGGTGGCACGCCGGGCCGCCCACCCCTGGCTGGCCGGGCAGGAGGGCGTGCGCCTGATCCACGGTGAATCCGACGGCCTGCCGGGCGTCATCGCCGACCGTTACGGCGCCGTGGTGGTAGTCCAGCTGACCAGCGCAGGCGCCGACAAGTGGCGCGACGCCATCGTTGCCGGGCTGGTCCAGGCGACCGGCTGCAGCGCGGTGTATGAGCGTTCGGATTCGGACGTGCGCAAGCTCGAGGGCCTCGGCCCGGTCACCGGCCTGGCCTACGGCGAATTGCCGGAAGGCGGCCTGACCATCGTAGAGAACGGCGTGCGCATGGAAGTGGACGTGGTCGGCGGCCACAAGACCGGCTTCTACCTCGACCAGCGCGAGAACCGCCACCTCACCGGTCAGCTGGCGGCCGGGCGCGACGTGCTGAACTGTTTCTGCTACACCGGCGGCTTCTCGCTGCAGGCGCTGGCCGGCGGCGCGAAGAGCGTGATCTCCATCGATTCGTCGGGCCCGGCCCTGGCTGTAGCGGCCCGCAACGTGGCCCTCAACCCGCAACTCGACGCCAGCCGTGCCGAATGGCGCGAGGACGACGTCTTCCAGGCCCTGCGCGGCCTCAAGGCCGAAGGCCGCAAGTTCGACATGATCATCCTCGATCCGCCCAAGTTTGCCCCCTCGGCCGCCCACGCCGAACGGGCCGCCCGCGCCTACAAGGACATCAACCTGCTCGGCCTGCGCCTGCTCAACCCGGGCGGCATCCTGATGACCTACTCCTGCTCCGGCGGCATTGGGCTGGAAATGTTCCAGAAGATTGTCGCCAGCGCGGCCTCGGACGTGGGTGTGGAGGCACGCATCATTCACCGGCTGTCTGCGGCCCCCGACCACCCGATCGGGCTGGCCGTGCCGGAAGGCGAATACCTCAAGGGCCTCGCCTGCCAAGTGTGACCTACTGCCCGGGCAGGGCTGTTTTACAGGATGTAACAATGCGGGAGGTGCATCTTCCGGCTGGTATACTCGTTAAAAAGTGTAAACCAACATTCCGGATATTCCCTGCGGAGAAACAGATGCACAGCTCCCTGCCCCCTGACTCCCTCGAGTCAGCCCCTGCCGGCCACGCCGCCGGGGACAACGGGGACGAAGCGCGACGTGACCAGCGCGTCGCCGCCCTGCTCCTTGCCCGTTACAACCTGCGTTACCTCGTCCGCCTCTACGCTGCGTTCGAAGGCGACCTGCTCTTGCCCATCGTGCTCGGCGAAGTCGGGCTCTACAACGTCGGCGGCCTCGGCCTCGACGATCAGTCACTGGCAGCCATCCGCTGCAGCAACGAAGGCGAGTTCGACAAACTGTCGCTGCGCCCCTGCAATGCCTTCTCGATCAGCTCGTCCACCGGTATTCCGCGGGAAACCGTGCGTCGCAAGGTCAGCCACCTGATCGAGCTCGGCTGGATTGCCCGCGACCCGAAGGGCGGCCTGACCATCACCGCCAAGGCGGCCAACCTGTGCCTGCAGCCCTTCGACCAGGACAACCTGAGCGACTTCATGGCCACCGCCGACCGCGTGCGGACGGTGACCGGCTCCGACGCCGGCTAATCGCCGGGCAGCGTGCCCGGTGGCTTGAGCCCGAAGTGATGCCAGATCGACGCGGTGGCCATACGGCCCCGCGGTGTGCGCTGCAGATAGCCCTGCTGGATCAGATAGGGCTCCAGCACATCCTCGATGGTGTCGGACGATTCCCCGATTGCCGCCGCCAGGTTGTCGAGCCCCACCGGGCCGCCACCGAACTTCTCCAGCATTGCCCCCAGCAGCTTGCGGTCCATCAGGTCGAGGCCCAGGTGGTCCACGTCCAGCATGGTCAGCGCCGCGTCCGCCACGGCTGACGAGATGCGGCCATCGGCGCGCACTTCGGCGTAGTCGCGCACCCGGCGCAGCAGCCGGTTGGCGATACGCGGCGTGCCGCGGGCGCGGCGGGCAATCTCGAAGGCCCCGGTGTCGTCGATCTCCACATTCAGCAGGCGCGCCGAGCGCCCGACGATGTAGGCCAGCTCATCCGCGGTGTAGAACTCCAGCCGCGAGACGATGCCGAAGCGGTCGCGCAGCGGGTTGGTGAGCATGCCGGCACGGGTCGTCGCCCCCACCAGCGTGAAGGGCGGCAGATCGAGCTTCACCGAGCGGGCAGCCGGCCCTTCGCCGATCATGATGTCGATCTGGAAGTCTTCCAGCGCCGGGTAGAGGATTTCCTCGACCACCGGGCTGAGGCGGTGGATCTCGTCGATGAACAGGACGTCGTGGGGTTCGAGGTTGGTCAGCAGCGCGGCCAGATCGCCGGCCCGCTCCAGCACCGGGCCGGAAGTCTGGCGCAGGTTCACGCCCATCTCGGCGGCCACGATGTGGGCCAGGGTGGTTTTGCCGAGGCCCGGCGGGCCGAACAGCAGCACGTGATCGAGCGCCTCGCCGCGCTTCCTGGCCGCCTCGATGAAGATTTCCAGCTGTTCGCGGATCTTCTGCTGACCGACGTAATCGGCCAGCCGCTTGGGGCGCAGGGCCCGTTCGAGAGCTTCTTCCTGGTTGCTGGCGCGCTGGGCGGTGATCAGGCGGGCACTCGGGTCGGGCACGCCGCCCTTGAGGTCATCGGTTTCGATCATGCCGGGGTTTCTTTGTTGATGATGTCGGCAATGGCGGGCGCCTTGCTGGCCGTCCATGCCAGAAACAGGGCCTGGCCGAGGGCCAGGAAAGTGGGGCCGAGGAAGAGCCCGATGAAACCAAAGGCCAGCACCCCGCCAAAAGCCCCCAGCGCAATGAGCAGGATAGGCAGGCTGGCGGTGCGACTGATCAGCATCGGCTTGACGAAGTTGTCCACCGAACTGATCGCCAGCACGCCCCACAGCACCATGAAGATGGCCCAGCCCTGCTCGTCCTGCTGATACAGCCAGAAGGCCGCGCCGCCCCAGATCAGCGGCGGCCCGATGGGCACCATCGACAGAAAGAAGATCCCCGCAGCCATCAGCAGCGCGCCGGGCACCCCGGCAATCAGGAAGCCCACCAGCGCCACCAGCGCCTGGGCTGCAGCGGTGCCGACGATGCCGATCATCACCGCCTTGACGGTGTTACCGGCCAGATCCAGCAGGCTGCCACCCAGTTCGCCAGCAAGGCGATCGGCGGCGGTTTCAAGCAGTTCGGAAATGCGCGCGCCGTCCCGGTACAGAAAGAAAACGATGAACAGCACCAGAGTGATCTGCAGCAGGCCCTGGCCAACCAGCGCCCCCAGCCCGAGGGCAAACTTGCGCGCCGGCTCGACCGCCTGCAGGCCCAGCTTGCGCATCTCCAGCTGGCTGTGGGTGAGCTTGCGGATGTAGGCATCCACGTCGGCGCCGACAATCGGAATCTCCTTCAACCAGGCCGGCGGCCGACCGTCAGAGGCCTCGATGAGGGCTCGTACCTGGTCCACCAGCTCCGTCACCGCGTCGGTGAGCGAAGCAGCCAGGCCAACCATCGGCACCAGCAGCAGTGCGGTCAGGAGCAGCGTCATGGTGATCGCCGCCAGCCCGTCCCGCCCGCGCAGGCGCCGGTGCAGGAAGCGGTACAGCGGCCAACTGGTGATGCACACCGTGCCGGCAAAGAGGATCGCGGCAAAGAAGGGGCTGAGCACGAAGGCGCAGCCGAGAAGCAGGAGGGCCGTGATGGCCACCTGGGCAGTGCGTCGGGGAGCCATGGGGATGCCTCATGTGGGGATGGCGGGATTATCGCTGATCTGACGCTGTGCAGCATGCCGCGACACCACGCATCGCCAATGACAGGCGCAAGCGCTTCACGCCGCCGGCTTCAGCCTCACGTAAATCGTCTTGTCCACCGTTGCCACCACCTCGCCCTGGTGGTTCATCACGTCCACGCTGAAGGTCGGTTCGTACTTGCCGCCGCCGGCGGTGGCCTGGCGGATTTCCTCGACCTGCTCGGGGGTGATGCGGAAGGTGGCGCGCACGGTGCCGCGGCCGGGCAGCTTGTAATCGATGGACGAGGATTTGTCCCACACCACGTACTTGCGTCCCAGCCGGTTCATGACCAGCAGCGCGAAGAAGGGATCGGTCATGGCGTACAGCGAGCCGCCGAAGTGGGTGCCCATGTAGTTGCGGTTGAGCAGACCCATGCGCATGCGCACCACGGCTTCGAGGTAATCCGGGGCGATGCGTTCGACGTGGATGCCGGCACCGATGAAGGGCGGCCACAGGTTCATCAGCAGGCGCAGGCTGCCGGCGCCGAGCTTCACGTTGCGCATGAAGCCCTGCTTGAGTTTGGCACTCATGCCTTCGACAAGCCCTTGAGCGCCTGGCGGATGCCGTCGGAGACGCCCACGCCTTCGGGCAGCAGCTTGACCGCGCCGAGGGCTTCCTTCTCGTTGTAGCCAAGGGCCAGCAGGGCGTTGGTGATGTCGGAGCGATCGTTGCCTGCCAGGTCGGCGGTGACGCGGCCGGACGCCGCCGGCAAGGCCTTGGCGAGCTTGTCGCGCAGCTCCAGCAGCAGGCGCTCGGCGGTCTTCTTGCCGATGCCGGGGATCTTCACCAGCCGGCCGGATTCCTGCAGGGCGATGGCCTGGGCCAGGTCATTGACCGATAGCCCGGACAGCACGGCCAGCGCGGTGCGGGCGCCGATGCCGGCCACCTTGAGGAGCTGGCGGAAGGCGGCCCGTTCGTCTTCCGACGCAAAACCGTACAGGAAGTGGCCGTCCTCGCGCACGGCCAGGTGGGTGCTCAGGGTGACGGACTGGCCGGTGGCGGGCAGACCGTAGAAGGTACTCATGGGGACTTCCAGCTCGTAGCCGATGCCATTCACGTCCACGAGGATCTGCGGGGGGTTCTTTTCGGCCAGGCGGCCGGTGATGCGTCCGATCATGCGTTCTTTCTGGAAGTCAGGAGTAGTGCGCGGCCGAGAAGGCCGGCAAGGCCTCGGCCGCAGCGGAAAGTGCTGCAAGGCCGGGGTAGTCGCTGTCGGCCACCAGGCCGGGGGCGACGAAATGGGTGAAGCGCCAGGCCACGGCAACGGTGATGTCGGCCTGGGTCGGGCGGTCGCCGCACAGCCAGTCGCCTTCGCCCACGTGTTGTTCGAGCACCCGGTAGGTGTCGCAGATCTGGTCGTCCACGCGGCTGAGCCAGTCCGGGTCACGGTACTCCTTCGGCCGGACCTTGAGCTCGTAGACATGGTGGACGCTTTTTTCGGCAGCGGCGAGGCCCAGGCTGGTGAGCTGCAGACAGCGCCGGTAGCGCCCCGGGTCGGCAGGCCACAGGCTCTTGCCGGGCGCGGCGATATGTTCCAGCCAGGCGATGATCTGGGAGCTGTCCACCATCACATCGCCGTCGTCGAAGACGAGGGTCGGCGCCTTGACCAGCGGATTGATGGCGTGGAATTCGTCAAAGTTGCGGAAGACGGACAGGGACTGGTGCTCGAAGGGAATTTCCAGCATCCGCGCAGTGATGAAGGCGCGACGCACAAAGGGGGAATCCAGCATGCCGACTAGTTTCACGGGGAGCCTCCTGAGACAGGTTTTGCACAATTGGCGGCGGTCCGGCGCAGGCGCGCAAGCACGGCGTCGGCCTCGTCACGACTCTTTACCGGGATGCGTGCCTCATAGCCGCTGCCCAGGTTGCCGCCACCGTAGTAGATCCGGACTTCGTCGGTGCGGACATCCACATATTGCACGATGCCCAGGTTGATGGCGCGCTGGCTGCCGTTCTCGGCGGGCAGCGCAAACAGGCAGAAAGCGCTGGAACCGGCGTCCTGGGCCACGGCGGGAATGGCCGGAAAAGCGGCGAACAGTGGGGCAAGCAACAACAGGGTGCGCATCAGGCAAGCCTCGCAGAAAGGAATCGGGCGATGTCATGGAGGCTGACGGCCTGCGGCACGCCGGCGGCCAGCACGTCGGCGGCGGGCTGCAGCAGGTCGGGCACCATGATTACCCGGGCACCCGCAGCCAGGGCGCCGCGCACACCGGCGTTCGAGTCTTCGAGCACCAGACAGTTCGCCGCCGGCACGCCAAGGCGTTCGGCGGCAGCCAGGAAGATGTCCGGCGCCGGCTTGCCGCGGGCCACTTCGTCGCCGCACACCATGCCATGCACGCGGTCCAGCAGGCCCACCGCAGCGAGCTTGGGCTCGGCGCGGGAGCGCCGCGTGGAGGTGGCCACGACCCGGCCCAGGGCAAGGCCGTCGAGCACGTCAAAGAGCTCTGTCACACCCCCCTTCAGCGGGATGCGCCCGGCGGCAATGGCTGCTTCGTAGATGCGCCCGAAGGCCTCATACAGCTCGACGACCGGATAATCCTCGCCCAGATGCCGTCGGATCACCGCCGGGCCGTCCTTCGAGTTGAGGCCGACCAGCGCCAGCCCCACCTCGTAACGCCATTCGACGCCCAGCTCGGCGGCGGCTTCGGCGACGGTGGCGAGGGCGACCCGCTCGCTGTCGAGGAGCAAGCCGTCCATGTCGAAGATGACCGCGTGAACGTCACCCGGGGCAAAGGGCGGGACGAAACTCATGACAGGGCTCCCGGCCAGCGTCCGAAGGCCAGGGTAGCGGCGAGGACGAGGCCGTGCAGGTTCGCGGCGGCGATGGTCAGCTTGAGGGCCGGCGCCAGCTCGGACGGCTCGCTGGCATGGGCCATCAGGTAGCGGGCCGCGCGGAAGGAGAGGATCAGGGTCAGCGCGGCGGCGGCGGTGCCCTGCGGCAGGCGGTCGCGTCCGACCATCAGCACCAGCCAGCCGTAGGCCAGCAGCACCAGGCCCAGGTAGGCCCATTTGGCGTTCTCCGGGCCAAGGCGCACCACCAGCGTGCGCTTGCCGGCCGCCTCGTCGCCGCGCCGGTCGGGGAATTCGTTGATGAAGAGGATCGCCGCCACCAGCAGCGCATACGACAGCCCGGCAATGAGCGGCGTCACCGAAAAGGCCCCGCGCTGCACGAAGTCGCTGCCGATCACCACGATCAGCCAGCCGGCAGCCACCGCCGCCTCGCCCAGCCCGCGAGACACCAGGGCCAGCGGCGGCGCGGTGTAGGCCCAGCCAAGAAAGAGCCCGGCCAGACCGATGAGAATCAGCCCCGACGCCGACTGCACGGCAAGCCACAGGCCGGCCGGCACCACCAGCGCCAGCAACGCATAGCCGAGGCGCCCGGTCTCGGCCTCGGAAAGCACGCCGTTCTGGATGAAGCGGCTGCCCCCGGTGAAGGGGTAGAGCCGCTCGGTGTTGGCCGCATCAGCGCCGCTCTGCGCATCGTAATAGTCGTTGAGCACGTTGATGCCGGCATGGGCGACGAGGGCGAAGAAGATCGTCAGCCCGGCTTTCAGCTCGTCGATGGGCAAACCGCTGCCATGCACTACCGCCAGCCCGATCAGACAGGCGAAGAGGGTCACGCCAAGGAAGGCCGGACGGGTTGCCAGCAGGCCGGCGAGCAGCGGACGGGCACGCAGGGCGATGGCGGGTTCGGCGGGCGCAGAGTTTGGGGGCATCGGTGCAGCGAAAAGTCGGGACGTGCAATGCTGCGGTGGGGAGCCGCCCCGGTCAAGCTGCCGTGGCGTGAATGCGGCCCACCCCGACCCGTGACCCCTGGCGCGACACGGGCCGGCGCAATCGGTTAGCATCGGCGGCACATCCAACCAGTCATCCCCCTGACGAAATTGAACGCCTCCGCCTCCCCCGCGCACCGCCCCGCCCTGCACCACCGTCCGGCCATCGCCCCGCGCCTGTATGGCGCGCTCGTCGCGCTGGCGGCCCTTGCCGGCCTGGCGGTGTGGTTATGGATGTACCCCCTCGACAAGTGGGTGGCCGGCGCCCTGCTGGCGGCCTGGGTGGCGCTGCTGATCGCCCGCCCGAGCAGCTGGCTGGTGGCCCTGCCGGCCCTGTGGCCGGTGATCGACCTGGCCCCATGGACGGGGCAGATCTACTTCACCGAAAGCGACGCACTGGCCCTGGCCACCCTCCTCGCCCTCGGGCTGCGCGAAGCCCTCTCGCCGCCGGCGCCAACGCTCAGCGGGCGCGCGCCGGTCAAGCTCAATGTGGCGGCGCTGGGGCTCTTCGGCCTGCTCGCCGTCAGCGTGCTGATATCCGGTCTGCGTGGCCTGCTGCCGCTGCCGGCGCTGGAGCCGGATGTGCTGATCAACTACAGCTCGACCCTCAACGCCCTGCGCGTCGGCAAGGGCTTCGGGCTGGCCTTTGCGCTGATTCCCTTTCTCCACCTGGCGATCCGCCGCGACGGCGATGCCGCCCTCACCCGCTTCACCACCGGCCTCACCCTCGGCCTCGCCTCCTGCGCGCTGGCCGCCCTGTGGGAACGGATCGCCTTTCCCGGCTTCACCAACTTTGCCAGCGACTACCGCAGCACGGCCCTGTTCTGGGAAATGCACGTCGGCGGCGCCACCCTCGATGCCTGGCTGATGCTCAGCTTCCCCTTCGCCCTGGCCAGCCTGCTGGCGGCCCGCAGCCCGCTGGCCCGCGGCCTGGCGCTGGTGGCCGTGGGGCTGGGCGGCTATGCGATCTTCACCACCTTCTCGCGCATCGTCTTCGGTGCGGTACTGGTCGTGATGGCCGTGCTCGGCGGCGTGGCCCTGCTGCGCCCGGCCACCTCCCGCCCAACAGAAACGCCCCGCGGCCACCCCGGCGTGCTGCTGGCCCTGGGCGGCGGCGTGCTGGCCGGCTGTTTCCTGGCCTTCGGGGGCGGCGGCTATCGCGGCATGCTGGCTTTCGCCGGGCTGGCCCTGCTCGCCTACCAGGCCGGCGGGGCACTGGCCGGCGCCCGGGCCGGACAAGTGCTCGCCGGTGCACTGGCCGGCGTCATCCTGCTGCTGGCCAGCCTGCTCGCCACCGCCTGGGTGCCCAAGGGGGCTTACCTGATTTATGCGCTGTCCTGGGCGGCAACGGCCCTCGTGCTGGGACTGGCGGCGCGCAGCGGCAACAAGCCGGCCACCGCCCTGCTGATCGCCCTGCTGGTATGGACCGCAGCGAATGCGGTGGGCGTCGGCGTGTTCTGGGGCGAAGCCGCCGCATTGCCCGGTGCGGCCCTGGCGGCCGGCCTGGTGCTGCTCGCGGTGGCTGTGCAGGCCCTGCGCGGCACGCCCCTGTGGGCCCCCAGAACCCAGGACGTTTTCACGGTCGGGGCCCTGCTGGCGGTCAGCGGCATGGTGGCAGCCACCCTCGGCAGCGCCTACATGGGCAGCCGCATGTCCGCCACCAGCGACGATCTCGGCGACCGCTTCAAGCACTACCGGGAAGGCGCCAGCCTAGTGCATGGCCCCGGCAACACCCTCCTCGGCATCGGTCTCGGACGCTTCCCGGACGCCTACTTCTGGCTGCCGCCAGCCGACGGTTTTCCGGGCAGCGTGCAACTGCGCCAGAGCCCCGAGGGCCACTATCTGCAACTGGGCGGCTCCCGTTATACGCGGGGCTACGGAGAGATGCTGCGCGTTGGCCAGCGCGTCCCGCTGGACACCACCACGCCCTTCCGTTACCGGCTGCGGGCCCGCAGCGACAAGGACGCCGACCTGATGCTCGCCATCTGCCGGAAGAACCTGCTGTACACCGATGGCTGCGCCGCCGCCCAACCGGTCAGGATCAAGGGCGGCGCCGGCTGGCAACAGTTTGAAGGCGTATCGAGCGGCGAAAACCTGCCCGCCAGCGGCTGGTTGCCGCGGCCAGCCTTCTTCTCGATGGGGGTGGATGCTCCCGTCGATGTGGATGTGGACGACGTGGAGCTGAGCGATGCGTCGCTACGCCCGCTGCTGCGCAATGGCAACTTTGGCCAGGGCGAGGACTTCTGGTTCTTTACCTCGGACCGGGATCACTTGCCCTGGCACGCCAAGAACCTGTTCCTGCACGTTTATATCGAACAAGGCCTGCTGGGCCTCGGAACCCTCGGGCTGGCCCTCGGCGTGGCCGCCCTGCGCCTGCTGAAAAGCCCGACGCGGCACCATCCGCTGGCGCCTACCGTGCTGGCGGCGCTGGCGGCGGTCACCGTCGTCGGGCTGGTGGACAGCCTGCTCGACATGCCGCGGCTGACCGTTTTCATCTGTCTTGTTCTGTGGCTCGGGCTGACCCTGCGCAAACCGGCGCCAGCCTGAGCCCCGCGCTCAGTGCGCGGTCTTCGGCGGCTTCATGATGTTGCGCGCCAGGCTCCAGCGGTGCACTTCCGAGGGGCCGTCGTAGATGCGGAAGGCGCGCATGTCGGACCAGATACGGGCGACGATGGTTTCGGCCGTCACGCCCTGGCCACCCAGTACCTGCACACAGCGGTCCACCACCCGCCATTCGGCTTCCGAGCAGATCACCTTGGCCATGCTCGACTCGTTCTTGCCCTTGCCGCCCTGGTCCAGCACCCACGCGCAATGCCAGATGGCCAGCCGGCTAGTGTGCAGGTCCATCTCGTTGTCCGCCAGCATGAAACCGACGCCCTCGTGCTCGCCGAGCGCCTTGCCGAAAGCCTGACGCTTGCGGGCGTAGGCGCTGGCGATGTCATGGGCACGCCGCGCCTGGCCGAGCCAGCGCATGCAGTGGGTCAGACGGGCCGGGGCGAGACGCACCTGGGCGTAACGGAAGCCCTGCCCGATCTCGCCCAGCACATCGCTGGCCGGCACGCGCAGCTTGTTGAAGCTCACCACCCCGTGGCCGCCGGTGAAACAGGCGTCCAGCGCGTCCATGCTGCGCTCGACGGTGATGCCCGGCTGGTCCATGTCCGCCAGGAACATGGTGGCGCTGCCGTCTTCCATCTTCGCCATGATGATGGCGTAGCTGGCACCGGTGGCGCCGGTGATGAACCACTTGCGACCGTTGATCACGTAGTCGTCGCCGTCCTTCACCGCGAGGGTCTGCAGCATCGACGGATCGGCGCCGGCACCCGGATCGGGCTCGGTCATGCAGAAGCACGAGCGGATCTTGCCTTCCACCTGGGGCTTCAGCCAGCGGTCCTTCTGCGCCTCGGTGGCGACGGCTTCCATCAGGTGGATGTTGCCTTCGTCGGGGGCGGCGATATTGAGCGCCGTCGGGCCGAGGGTCGAATAGCCGGCCTCCTCGAAGACGATGGCCTTGGCAAAGTGGTCCAGCCCGAGGCCGCCCAGTTCCACCGATGCATGGGGCGTCAGCAGGCCGGCGGCCTTCGCCTTGGCGACCAGCTCGTTACGCAATTCCTCGGTCGGGCCGTGGGAGGTGACGCGGGGGTCTTTTTCGAAAGGAATGATTTCCTCGGCGATGAAACGCCGGGTCTTTTCCTGCAGGGCCTTGAGTTCGGCCGGGATGTCGAAGTTCATGTTCTGTCTCCTGGGGCTCAGCTCAGGCCGGCCTGCTTGAGATATTTCGGATTGGAGACCCGCAGGCGGGCCGTCACTTCGGCCAGCAGCAGCTGGCCGACGGCCGGCAGGCGTGTGTCGAAACGGCCTTTGCGCAGGTCATGGGCCAGGCGCAGGGCAAATTCGTCGATGCCGGCGCTGGTCGCCGCGCTGCCGTACAGCTCATGCAGCAGGGCCGCTTCGGCCTGGTCCTGGCTGGCGTCGGCCTGGATTTCGCGCATCGAGATGGCCAGCGCGTTGGCGGCCATCAGGGCGGTGTAGTGCTGCTCCTTGGGCAGATGCGGGAGCAGTTCGTTGAGCAGGCCGTCGCGGGCGATCTTGAGCAGCTCGGCGGCAGTGGGCAGGCTACGCATGGCGGGCACGCTCCTCTTCGATGGCGTTGATTTCCTGGACCAGATCCAGCTCGATTTCCGGCAGCATGCGGCCGGTCAGGGCCAGCTCCAGCGACGGCTGCTCACCGGACAAATGGCGTTCGGCCTGCATCAGGGCGATCACCGCCCAGCGCATCGTGCCCATCACCTTCCAGTAGGGCAACGCCGACAGGTCCGGCGCCTTGCCGCTGACCGCCGCGTAACCACGGGCGACGGCCTCGGCACTGCCGATCCCGCCGGCCTCGTGCTCCCAGGCGCCAAAACGCCAGCAGCGGGCACACAGCCAGCCCAGGTCATCCATCGGGTCGCTCCAGCCGGCGAACTCCCAGTCGAGAATGCCGGACAACTGCTTGTCCTCGACCATGTAGTTGCCAGTGCGGAAGTCGCCATGGGTCAGGGTGGTTTCACCGCCGGCCGGGGCATTCAGTTCGAGCCAGCGCAGGGCCCATTCGAGGGTCGGCTGGGGGCGCCCGATGGCGTCGATCAGGCGACGGTATTCGGCAACCCGGGACTGGGCCGGGGTGCCGGCAGGCAAAGGCAGGAAATCGAGGGACGCATCGCCGGGGCGCACCTGGTGCAGCCGGGCCAGCTCGCCGCCAAGCTGGGCCAGCAGGGCCTCGCGCTCGTCGGTCGTCAGGTCGCCGCGCACCAGCGGACGAGCCGCGGCAGAGCCGCCAACCCGGCGCATGAGGTAGAAGTCGCGGCCAAACTCGCCCTGGTCGCGGTGCAGCCACAGGGGCTCGGGCACCTTCACGCCGGCGGCAAAGGCCACCTTCAGCACGGCGAATTCCTGCGCCCGGCTCAGGCTGATGCTCAGCCCGGAGGGGGAGTCGGTGCGCAGTACCAGCGTGTGCCGGCCGGCCCACGGGCCACCGCTGATGCTCAGGTCGAGCGCCAGGTTTTCCTGGATGGCGCCGCCGCCGAGGCGCTTGCAGCTATGCACCTCGACCGCCTCGGCGCCCGCCTCACGCTGCAGGAAGCCGGCGACGAAGGTCTCGACGTCCGGCTTTTGCGTTGCTTCCTTGTTCGCGTCCACTGGGTTTCCTCTCCTTTGTGTGGTGTCTTTATTCCGCTCTTCAGACCGACATCGCCTTCACGTGCTGGATCACTTCCCCAATCGCCTGCTGGGCC
>JAOAUC010000044.1 GCA_030157785.1 Zoogloea oleivorans | reverse complement strand
ATGGGCGCGACGAACAGGTTGTTTCGCAAGGTGAATCCGGCGAATTGCATCGGGGGAGGCACGACTGGGGAAAAGCAGGGCATTCTACCCCAAGGACCCTCCGTCTGGCAGGGGCTGACGACCCGCAATGACGTGACTTGCGCCCTCTGCCGGAAGGATTTTCAGGGTACTTCGGCGTAGGCCGCACGGCCCTGGATGCGGGCGGCGTGGGCCGCCAGACGGGGGCCGAAAGTCTTTTCGTACTTGCGCGGATTGGGCAGCATGACGGCCAGCCGGGCGGCCTGGGCAGGGGCCAGCTGGGCTGCCGATACCCTGAAATAGCGCTGCGCGGCGGCTTCGCAGCCGAAGATGCCGTTGCCCCACTCAACCACGTTGAGATACACCTCGAGGATGCGCCGCTTGTCCCACAGGGTCTCGATCATCACCGTGATGATGGCTTCTTCGGCCTTGCGAAAATAGCTGCGGGATGGCGACAGGAAGAGGTTCTTGGCGAGCTGCTGGCTGATCGTCGAGCCGCCGGCCACCGCCTTGCCCTTCTTCTGGTTCTTTTCGATGGCCTTCTGGATGCCATCCCAGTCGAAGCCTTCGTGGTCGACGAACTTGTCGTCCTCTGCGGCGACCACGGCCCGCTTGAGATGGATGGAGATCCGCTCGTAGGGCACCCAGCGGTAGCGCAGTTCGGCGTCCGGCTGCTGGGCACTGAGCTCGCCCAGGCGCAGGCTCATGAAGCTGGTTTCGGACGGCGGCACCCACTTCCACCACAGGACGTGGCCGAGCAGCCACAGCTGGTAGGCGACGAAAACCAGCACCAGGGCGAGGAGGGCGCGCTTGCTCCAGTGCCAGAGGGTCTTCATCGCCCGGGATTCAGATGGCGGCGCGCATGGCGGCGAGCACCGGGGCGGTGTCGGGGCGCACGCCGCGCCACAGCAGGAAGCTCTCGGCGGCCTGCTCGACGAGCATGCCGAGGCCGTCCGACAGGCGCGCGGCGCCCTGCTGGCGGGCTGCTGCGAGGAAGGGCGTGTCGCCCTTGCCGTACATCATGTCGTAGGCCAGGCTGCCCGGCGCATAGAGGCCGGCAGGCAGGTCGGGGGCGGCGTCGGAGAGGCTGGCGCTGGTGGCGTTGATGATGACGTCGAACTGCTGGCCGGCGAGGGCGGCGAAACCGCAGCCGCGGGGCTTGAGCGCGCCTGTGGCGAATTCGTCGGCCAGTTCGGCGGCCTTCGAGGCCGTGCGGTTGGCGATGGTGAGGCTGGCCGGGCCGGCTTCCAGCAGCGGCAGGATGGTGCCCCGCGCGGCGCCGCCAGCACCGAGAAGGAGCACCCGCCGCCCGGCGACCGGGCAGGCCTGGTTGACGGTGATGTCGCGCAGGATACCGGCACCGTCGGTGTTGTCGCCCAGCACACCGTCGGGGCCGAAGGCCAGGGTGTTTACCGCGCCGGCCGCCAGGGCCCGCGGCGTGTGCCGGTCGGCGAAGTCGAAGGCTTCGAGCTTGAAGGGTACCGTGACGTTGAGGCCGCGCCCGCCGGCTGCCCGAAAGGCTTCGACGGTGGCGACAAAGGCGTCGATCGGGCCGAGGAGGGCTTCGTAGCTGAGGGGCTGACCGGTCTGGGCGGCGAACAGGGCGTGGATGCGCGGCGACTTGCTGTGGGCGATCGGATTGCCGATCACGGCGTAACGGTCCATGGCTGTGCTCAGTCTTTCTTGGCGGAGGTTTGCAGCATGTCCGCGTTGGTGAAGGTCCAGGTACGGGTGATCTCGATCACGTCGGTGTCCTTGCGGATATCCGGCGGAAAGGCCGAATAAGGGGCGGCCAGCTGGACGATGCGGCGGGCGGCGTCATCCAGCACCTTGACGCCGGAGGAGCGGTGGATGTCGATGCTCTGCACCGTGCCGTCGGCGCGGATGGTGACGGACAGCAGCAGGCTGCCGTAGAACCGGCCACGCGCCGCGTCCGGGTAGTTGAGGGTGCCGACCCGCTCGATCTTCTGGCGCCAGTCTTCCACGTACTGGGCGAAGCGGTATTCCTGGGTGCGGGCGCCGATGAACTTCTTGCGCGGTCGGGAGGCGTAATCCACCAGATCCTTGTCGATCTGCGCTTCGATGCGGGCCACGGCGGCCGAGCTGTCGATCAGGTCGTAGCCGGAGACCTGACGGGGCGTGTCGGCGGGGGTGACCTGCTGGGGATCGACGGCGATGCTCGCCTTGCTCTTCGGGGCGGTCAGGGCCTGTACCTGGGGCGCCTGGGCCTGGTCGCTGCGGCGCTGGGCTTCGACGAGGCCGTCGCCCACGCGGGTGGCCTCCTGGGGCGGCAGCGGGGTTGCCGGGCGCGAGGGCTTCTCCGTGTTGCCGCCGGCGTCCAGGTTGGCTTGGGCGAGGAGCTCGGCCTTGTCGGGACGCTGGGCATGCCGGGAGTTCACCAGCACGACTTCGAGGCCCTTGTCCTGGCGTTTGAAGTGACTGGCGTCGGGCAGCACGAAGTGGATAGACAGCAGTACGGCGTGCACTGTCAGTGACAGGCCGACACCCCATTCCAGCGCATAGCGTGCCGTGGTGCCCGTGAAGGTTGGCCAGGCACGACCAGCCTCCAGTTGCGGGGAGGCGGACTGGAGGACTGGTTGGGCAGGGGGGACGGCGCGCCGTTGAAGCATGATGCGAAGGCTCAGGCTGCGGCTGCGGGCGGGGGAGCTTCGGCGGGTTCGGACAGGTTTGCTTCTTCCTGTTCGTCTTCGACTTCGATGGCCTCGCCGCTGCCGTCCGCCAGGGTTTCCAGGTAGGTGGCACGTACCTCCACGTCGATCAGATCGGTGCTGTCGATGGCCAGTTGCACCCGGGTGCCGGGCGGCAGGGTGGGCATCGACGGAACCTTGAAGATCAGCGGGATGTTCTCGAGACGCACCAGGCTTTCGCGCAACACCCGCGCGCTGACCGGCGGATGGCCAGCCTGGCGCAGCCAGCGTACGCACCAGTAGCGCTCCATGCCGCGCTGGAACTCGGCGTAGGCGGCGTAGGTGAGTTCGAAGTCGCGCATGGCGGCCAGCAACTCGGCAGACTTGGGGGGGAAGGTTGGCTCGGTGCCCTGCATCCAGGCGATGAGCTGCCATTGGTTTACGAGATCAACATAGCGCCGCAGCGGTGAGCTCGACCAGGCGTAGCAATCCACGCCGAGGCCTTCGTGAGGGGCTGCCGCGGTGGTCATGCGGACCTTGCCGCCGGTCTGGGCCCGGTACAGGGCCGGGATGCCGGCGTCGGCCAGGGCTTTGCCCCAGGTGCTGTTGGCGGCGATCATCAGCTCGGCCACCAGCTTGTCGAGGGGAGATCCGCGGGCGCGGCGACCGATCTCGATGCGGCCGGGGCCGTCTTCGGTGATTGCGTTCCAGTCCACGGCGAAGTTGTAATCCACCATGTTCTGGTTGGCGGCGGGTTTGCCGCGGCCGGCTTCGAGAACGCTGGCGAGCTCCCACAGCAGGGTCAGCTCGGCTTTCCACGGATAGTCGGGGCCGTCCTCGGTGAGGGTGGTTTCGTTGAAGACCGGTTCGATGTCGTGGTGGCGCAGGTTGGCGACCACCGGCACGCGCTCGATGCGCGATTCGTTACCGGTGACTATCAGGTCGCGGCTGACGTCGAGATACAGGGATAGCGCGGGACAGTCACGGCCTTCACCGAGGGTGAAGCGGCCGACGATGTCTTCCGGCAGCATGGTGATCTTGTTGCCCGGCATGTACACCGTGGACAAGCGCTGACGGGCGATGTTGTCGAGGTCCGATTCGCGGCCAAAGCCGAGGCCCGGCGCAGCGATGTGGATGCCGACACGCCAGCCGGTGGGGGTGGGCGTGACGGAGAATGCATCGTCGATCTCGGTGGTGGCCGCGTCGTCGATGGAGAAGGCGCGCACGTCGGCCAGGGGCAGCTCGCCGGCCTCGGTCGGTTCTTTCACCGCAGGGAACGCTGTGCCGGTGGGGAAATACTCGAACAGGAAGCGGTCGAAATGCAGCTCGTGGGACGAAGCCAGCGCACCGCAGTCGAGCAGCAGGCGGGCAGGCGACTTGCCGTTTTCGGCACAGGCGGCTTCGAGGGCCTTGGTCTCGAGCCGGTTGCGGTCGGGCTTGTAGAGGAGCTGGCGCACCAGCGGCTTGAGCTCTTCGGGCAACTGATTGGCGAGGAGTTCGTCGCGCATGCGCTCGACGGCAGCAGCCTGCAGGCGCTTTTTCTCGAGGCCGATGAGGGCGGCCTGGAGGATTTCGGTCGGGGCCTTGCGGAAGCGGCCGCGGCCCTTGCGGTGGAAGTAGATCGGCGCGGCGTGCAGGCGCAGCAGCACGGCGGCGGATTCGATCGGGCTGGGTTCGTGGCCAAAGTATTCCCGGGCGAATTCGACGAAACCGAATTCGTCGTCGCTGCACACTTCCCACAGGAATTCGGTGTCGAGGCCTTCCGCTTCGGCTTCCGCGCGTTCGAGGAGCTCGCCAGCCGACGGCTGGGCGAAGCGCATCAGCACGTGGTTGCTCTTCAGTTTGAGGCGCTTGCCGTGGGGTGTTTCCACCTGCAGGGAGGCGTCGTTGTCGGTCAGGATGGTGCCGGTTTTGAAGGCACCATCCTCTTCGAAGAGCAGATTCATGGAATGGCCGGGCGGGAAAACAGCCGATTATAGCCAAGCCGGGGCCATACCCGGACGAAAGCGCCGCTTTCGCCGGTGTCAGGATGCCTGGGTGGCGATGAAATCCCGGATCAGGCCAAGTAGAACATCCTCGTCGTAGGGCTTGCCGAGGTAGTGATTGACGCCGATTTCTTCTGCGTAGCGCTTGTGCTTGTCGGCCGTGCGGGAGGTGATCATGATGATCGGCACGGCCTTGAGTCTGGCGTCGGCGCGGATGTTGCGGGTCAGATCGAAGCCGTCCATGCGCGGCATTTCGATGTCGGCGATGATCACGTCCGGCTTGATCGTCAGCAGTTGCTCCAGCGCATCGACGCCGTCCTTGGCGGTGACGACCCGGAAGCCTTCCCGTTCGAGCAGGCGTCCGGTGATCTTGCGCACGGTGAGGGAGTCATCGACGACCATCACGGTCGGCTGGGTCGGGATGGCAGCCTCGGTCGGGAGCACCGGGGCGTCGTCGTCGCTGGCGGGACTGCGGCCGGCGAGGGCTACCGGGTTCAGAATCAGCACGATTTCGCCGTCGCCGAGCACCGTGGCGCCGGAGTAACCCACCATCCGGGCGTACTGCGGCCCGGCGTTCTTGACCACCACTTCATGGTTGCCGCGCAGGGCATCCACGTGAAGGGCTACGGTTTCGCTGCCGGCGCGCAACAGCAGCACCCAGTTGAATCGTTCGACCTGCGGCTGCGAGGCCCGGTCGCCGAGCAGGCGCGGCAGGTAGCGGTAGCCGAAGTGCTCGCCGAGCCACTCGGTGCCCTTGTTCTGGCGGAGGGTTTCGAGAGCCGGCGCCTTGAGTTCGAGCACCTGGGCGACCATTGACGAGGGAATCGCGAAGGTGCGGCCGCCGGCGCGCACCAGCAGGGCCTGGGTGACGGCGAGGGTGAGCGGCAGGTGGATGCGGAAGCTGGTGCCCTGGCCCGGCGTGGTGTCGACGGCGATGCGTCCGCCCACGGCGGCCGTCTCGCTCTTCACCACGTCCATGCCGACTCCGCGGCCAGCCAGGCTCGAGAGCGTGGCGGTGGTGAAGCCCGGCACGAAGATCAGGTTGGTCAGGCGCTTGTCGTCCACATCCTCGGCGGGGGCGATGAGACCGGTCTGAAGGGCCTGGGCACGGATCCGTGCAAAGTCGAGGCCAGCACCGTCGTCGCGGAAGGTGATCACCACTTCGTTACCCTGCTGGGAAACCTGCAGGGTGATCTGGCCGATTTCGGGCTTGCCGGCAGCGCGCCGTTCTTCCGGCGACTCGATGCCGTGGGCTACTGCGTTACGTACCAGATGGCCGAGGGGGCCGGTCATGGTTTCCAGCACGCTGCGGTCGATTTCGATCTGGCCGCCAATGATGTCGAGGTTGGCGCGGCGGCCGAGTTCCTTGGCGGTCTGCCGGACCAGGCGGTAAAGCCGTTCGGCGAGGCTGTCGAAGGGCACCATGCGCACGTGCATGAGGGACTGCTGGAGCTCCCGGGCCATGCGCGACTGGGCGTGGAGGGCGACTTCGGCGCCGTCGAGGTTGCGCAGCAGGTTTTGCTGCACGGTGGTCACGTCGCCAACGCTCTCCGCCATCATCCGGGTGAGTTCCTGGAGACGGGTGTAACGGTCCATCTCCAGCGGGTCGAACTCGGTGTGATGGGTTTCGACCTGCGACAGGCGCGATTGCATCTGCGAGTCGGCCTGGATTTCCACTTCCCGCAGCTGGTTGCGCAGGCGGATCACGTTCTCGGTGAGGTCGAGCAGCGAGCGGCGCACGGTGCGCAGTTCGCCCTCGATGCGAGTGCGTGCGATGCTGATTTCGCCGGCTTCGTTGACGAACTGGTCGATACGGCTGGCCTCGACCCGCAGCTGGACGCGGGCAGCCTGGGCAACGGTGTCGCCGGGCTGGGCGGGCACGGCCTCTTCGGCCGGGCTGGCTGTTGCGGCCGGGGCCGGCTGTGGGCTGGCCGCTTGCTGTTGCAGGGTTTCGAGGGTCTGGCGGGCGTGGTCGAGGGACGATTCCAGGTCCTCGATGATGCTCTGGCCGGACGGGTCCTGGGCGCGGGCCCGCTCGAGGCGGGTCTCGAGGTCGTGGAGGCTCTGGCCGAGGTTCATCGCGCCCACCATCCGGGCGCTGCCCTTCAGGGTGTGCAGCAGGCGGGCAATGCCGGCTACATGGGCCGGGTCGTCGGGCGATTCGCGCCAGTTGCGCAGCGTGGTGTCGAGATCGTCGAGGAGTTGGTTGCCTTCGTCGAGGAAGATCGGCAGCAGTTCGGGGTCGAGCTCGTCGCGTAGCGGCGTGGCGGGGCCGACCGGCTCGGCCGGGCGGGCTGCGGGTTCGCTGCGGGCCGGGGTGAGCGGTGCGGTGACCAGGCTGGGCGGCGGTGAATCGGGGCGCAGGCTGATGACTTCAGCCAGGTGCGAGACGAGGATCTCGTCGAGTTGGGCGACCAGTTCGGGTTCGGGTTCCGGCAACTGGCGGGCGCCCAACTGGACAAGCATGCCTTCGAGGGCGCTGGCTGTCTGGTTGAGCAGTGCGGCCTGTTCGGCGGCCGGGGCGCGGTCGTGATCGGCGAGGCGTTGCTGGGCCAGTTCAAGGGCCTTGGCCAGTTGCTGGGGGGCCGGGAAGCGGGCGGTACCGGAAATTCCGGACAGGGTATGGGCGGCGCGGATCGCCGTGGTCGGCGGCACCAGACTGGGATTGACCGACAGGCGGGCCAGTTCGTGGCGCAGCGTGGCCACGTGCTGGCGGGCTTCTGCCAGGTAGAGGTCGAACAGGGGGTGCGACAGCGTGACGTTGCCGATGCTTACTTCGTCCTGGCCCACATCTTCGGGGGGCAGGGGGAGCGCCTCGTCGACAATGAGTTCGTCGGCGTAATGGAAGTCGTCCGATAGTTCGGAGGTGCTTTCGAGGGCGCTGATGGTCTCGTCGAGGTCTTCCTCGGGCTGGGCAGGAACATCGCCAAGCTCGATCGCTTCCAGGTCGGCTACTGTGTCGTCGACCGGCGTTTCCTCGTCCAGGGGGGCTTCGAAGGGGAATTCGTCGATGGGCAGCTCGAAGCTCAGCGGGAAAGGGCCGGGTGCGACGTCCCTTGCGTCAAGAGGGATGGTTTCCTCGATCTCCAGCGCTTCGGGCTCAGCCAGAACGGGTGGTACATCGGCAAAGCTGATCTCGGGGAAGTCGAGATCGAGCTCGTCGGCGAGATTCTGCGCTGCGGGGGCCGCACTCTGGCGGGCTTCCGGCTCAGGTTCGGTGAGGTCGAAGTCGGGCAGGGAGATCGACGCTTCAAGGTCGAATTCCTGCGGTGCTTCAACGACGGTTTCATCAAGTGCGAACTCGACTTCCGGTGCCGGCTCGACCTTCGCAGCCGGTGCGGGGGGCGTCGTTGCCTCTTCTTGTTCTTCTTCGCTGCGCAGTCGCTCGGCCTCGGCAATCAGGGGGCGCACGTCTTTCTGGGTGCCGGCACCGGCCTGCAGCTGGTCGATCCAGGCGGAAAAGACTTCGTGGGCGTTGCCGATGAGGGCGAGAAGCGCATCGGAGACCGGCAGCTCGAGGCGCAGCCAGTGGTTGAGGGTCTGCTCCAGACCCCAGGCGGCTTCACCGAAATCCTTGAGGCCGACCATGCGGCCGCTGCCCTTGAGTGTGTGGAAGCTGCGCCGCAGGGTGGTGAGAACGTCCACATCGTGGGGGTTCTGTTCGAGCAGAGCCAGGTTGCTGGCAATGGCGGCACGGACGTCGACGGCTTCCTCGATGAAGATGGACAGCAGTTCGGCGTCGATTTCTTCGGCGCTGGCGTCCAGCAGGCGGCTGGCCTCGGGGGACAGCGCGGGGGTTTCGGCAGCGGCAGTGATGGGCTCGGCATCGCTGAACAGCTCGCCGGCGTCGAGCATCGTGAGTGCCTGGCGGGCCTGCTTTTCGAGTTCGAGGTCGGCGGTCAGGGATGCGTCCTGGCGCAGGCTTTCGAGGTTGAGCTGGAGTTCGGTGCGCAGGCCGAAGTCGTCCGGGTTGTCCTTGAGGGCGGCAGCCAGGGCGGCGGTGTCGCGCTTCTGCTGGGGCAGTTCGGATTCGATGCTGGCCGTGGACGGCGCTTCCTGGCCGGCGTCGGGGCGCAGAATGCGCTCCAGGTCGGCAGGGCCGTGCTGCAGGGCGTCGATGTACACGCCAAGGGCCGACAGCCGGTGGGCGATTTCCTCGAAGGCGCCGACGTCGGTTTCGTTGGCGGACGACAGTGCACCGATGCGGCCGGCGGCGTCCTGAAGCAGGCGCAGGGCGCCATCTTCGTTCATGACCGACAGGGCGCCCTCGATCTGCTTGAGAGGGGCACGGACGGAGCCGAGGATGTCGATGCGGCTTGGGGCCCGGAAGAAGCTGTCGAGGCTTTGTTCGACTTCGGCCAGGGAGGCGCGGATCTCGTGGGCGAGCTGGCGGCCGACCTGGCGGGACTGGGATTCGGGCTCGGCAATCGACAGGGGGGTGAGTCGTTCGCCGCGCTGGTGGGCCTTCAGGCGTTCGAGAACGAGGCCGATCTGGGCGTCGTCACGGCGAGTGGCCGGTTCGTGGGCGTCGACGCGCGAGTCCACCAGCAGCATGGTCGTGGCCACGTCCATCGACAGGGCTTCGGTGAGCTGCAGCGGGTCCTGGCGCAGCCAGCGGGCCATGTCATCGAGCGCCGCCAGCAGTGCGGAGACTTCCTGGTGGCCAAGGGTTTGGGCCAGCAGGCCGAGGGGTGCAATGGCATCCTGGAAACGTGGCAGCCCGATGGCGCTGCCCCTGGAAAACTGGCTCCAGGCTTCCTTGGCGTCGGAGAGTCCGTCGCGCAGTTTGCGCAGGACCGGGGCGAGGGGCATATCGCTGACCCGGCGGTCGCCGGCCGGAATCAGGTGTTCCAGCCCGTAGGTCGAGCGGATCACGCCGATGGCCGGTGACTGGGCTGAGGCGATGGCCACGTGATAGAGCACGTCGCGCATGAGGCGTTCGGCAACGATGCCCGAGCCTTCCATGACCCGGCGCATCTGGCCGTCGATGCGGCCGCACAGGCGTTTGGTGGCGGCATCCACCGGAATGGCCTGCTGTCCGAGGGCGTCGAAGAAGGCTGTGGCGGCAAACCAGAAGGCGCGGGAGGCGGGAATGCCCTGGAGGCTGTCGATTCCGGCAACCGCTTCGCGCATCTCCTGGGGACCGGCCGGATCCTGGCCGTTGCGGAACCACTTGAGCAGGCCTCTTTCGAAGCGTCCCCGCAGGGCGCGCAGGCGCTTGGGATCTTCACTGCCATCGGCTGGCGTGGTGAAGGTCGGGCGCAGGGACAGATCGGGGAAGAACAGTTCGCTGGGGCTGGGCGGCTCGAGCTTGCGGGCAGCGGCGAGCTCGGCGTAGAGCTTGAAGAGGCGCAGGGCCTGATCCGGCTGACCGCGGGTCAGCTCTTCGAGATAGTTGCCGACGGCGGCGATGCAGCGCGCTGCCAGCCTGGCCACCTCGGGCGTGAAGTCCACCTGCCCGCCGGCCAGTTCGCCGAGCAGGCGGTCGAGTTGCTCGGAAAACTGGGTCAGGCCGTCTAGCCCGACGATCGACAGCGCGCCGTGGGCCTGGTGCAGATGGGTCTGGGCAAACTTGATCCGGCCAAGGCTGTCCGGGGCCGTCCCGGCTTCGGCGAGCGCAGTCGCGGCCCTTTCGAGGGCCAGGTCGATCTCGCCTTTGACCCAGGTCAGCGGACCCAGGTCGAGTTCATGTGCTGAGCTCATCAGTGGTACGTGGTCGGAATCCGTTCCAGATCGGGGGAAGGGCGGTGTGCCGGGCTCAGACCTTGAAGCCGGAGACCGAACCCTTGAGTTCTACTGCCAGGTCAGCCAGCTCGCCAATTGAGACGGCGGTTTGCTGGGTGCCGGTGGTGGTGCGGTCGGTGATGGCAAGAATGCCTTTCATCTTTTCGGCCACCTGGGTTGCGGCCTTGGCCTGGATTTCGGTGCTGACGGAGATGCGTTCGATCAGTTCGGCGGTTTCGGCGGAAACACGTTCGATTTCGGCGAGTTCCTGGCCGGCGGTTTCGGACAGCCGGGCACCGTCCACCACGTCGCGGGTGGCGTTTTCCATGGCGGTCACGGCGTCTCCGGTGTCGGTCTGAATGGTTTTCACGATCGCGCCGATCTGTTTGGTGGCTTCGGCGGAACGTTCGGCAAGGCGCTGCACTTCTTCGGCAACCACCGAGAAGCCGCGGCCGGCTTCGCCGGCAGAGGCGGCCTGGATGGCTGCGTTGAGGGCGAGCACGTTGGTCTGTTCGGTAATGTCGGAAATCAGTTCGACGATTTCACCGATCTCCTGGGACGATTCGCCCAGGCGCTTGATGCGCTTGGAGGTTTCCTGGATTTTCTCGCGGATGTCGTTCATGCCCTTGATGGTGTCTTCCACCGCGGCGGCGCCCTTCTGGGCGGCTTCAAGGGAGCGACGGGCCACGTGGGCGGACTGCAGTGCATCTTCGGACGCAGCACTCATCGAACTCGCCATGCTCTGGGCGGTTTCGCCAGCGAGGCGGAGTTCCTGGGACTGGCGCTCCGTGGATGAGAGCAGCTCGTCGGAGGTGCGCTGGGCCGATTCGGTGGCGCTGGTTACGCGCAGGGCGGCGTCGTTGATGCGGCGCACGAGAACGGAGAGTTCTTCAATCGTGTAGTTCACCGAGTCGGCAATCGCGCCGGTGATGTCTTCGGTGACGGTGGCGCGCACGGTAAGGTCGCCGTCGGCCAGGTCGCCCATTTCGTTCATCAGCCGCAGGATGGCCTGCTGGGTGCTGTTGCGTTCGGCTTCGGCGTTTTCCCGCAGGCGTTCGGCCGCCTGGCGGCGGCGGGCGATGTCGTCGTTGTAGGTCTTGGCCATCAGCGCCAGACAGACCAGGGCGAGCAGCGCACAGAGGATGATCGCGAGGCTGACCCAGGTGAAGAAACCGGTGTAGCCGCGGGAATAACTTTCGGCCAGCGCGGTGGTTTTCTCGAGGAGGGGGCCGGAGTTCTGGAAAATGTGGCTGCCGGCCTGCTTGGCCTGCACGAGGAGCTGGATGCTGCCGAGGATGGCGGTGACCGAAGCCAGGTTGTCCTTGCTGACGCTTTCCAGTTCGACGAGCTTGGCCTTGGCATCGCTGCCGTCGGCGGTCATCTTCTGGAGCTGTTCGATCTGTTCGCGGAAGGTGTTGGTGTCCTTGCCCAGGAGGAAGGCGACTTCGGGGTCGATGGCGTTGGCGACCAGCAGGGCGTTGGCGTTCTTGGCGATCCGCTGGGTGAGCATCACCACCTGGTTGGCGATGGCGATCTCGCGGGCCGAGGCGCCGCCTTGCAGCTTGAGGGCGGCGACCTGTTCGGAGAGTTCGAGCAGTTGCGGGTTCTTGGTGTTGATGGTGCCCACGGCCTTGCCCAGGTTGGCGAGGTTTTTCTCCTGGCCCAGCAGGTTGGTGGCGTCCTTGTCGGTGACCTTCCAGAGTTCGGTGACGGCGGCGAGTTCGTCCTGGGCGGCGCTGGCGTTGCCGGGCACGCTGGTACCGTTCACGTCGCCGCCGTTGGTAACGGATTCGAGCAGGGTATTGAACTGTTCGCGGCTGCTTTTCAGTTCGCCGAAGGCCGTGGTGTCGCCCTGCAGGGTCAGCTGGCTGGCCTTGGCGAGCTGCTGGGAAAGGGTGCGCATCTGGCCGGCGGCGGTGACGTAAGCCGTGCCGAAGCTGCTGACCCGGATCTGGTAGAGCACGAAGGCGCCGGTCAGTACCGCGAAAATCAGGAAGGGAACGCGCAGAAGGCGCAACTGCTCGGCGGCGCTTTTGCCGGCGAGAAAGGGGAGGGTGGCACTTGCGGGTGCGCCCTCGCCGGATTCAAGAATCGTATCCACGTTGGTGGAGGCCGATTTACTGCTGCCCAGCGACAGTCCCGGTAGCTTGAATGCCATGTTGTTCCTCTTCAGCGAGCGGGGCTCGCTGCTCCTCCCGAGTTGTTTTTCATGATTGAGCGGCGTCCAGAAAACGCGCGTGATTCAGCAGATCTGCGACTTTGAGCCGGGTCCACGGGGTGCCGCGGGCGTCCTTTACCTGTTCGCCGATCCACGGCTGTTCTGCATCGGAAGGCGCTTTCAGGGGCTCGAAGTCTTCGATGGAACGCAGGCCCAGCGCCCGCGTAACGAGCAGGGCGCAGTTCAGGTTGTGTTTGGCGCCGACCAGCAGCAGGCGCGCATGGCCGACTGGGGCGATGGGGGCATCGCCATGAAAGGCGGCAAAGTCGACCACCCCGAAGAGGTTGCCACGGACGCTGGCCAGGCCGCGGAACCAGTGGTGGGTCAGCGGGACAGGGGCAAGGGGCGGTACGGAAAGGATTTCGCCAGCCTCGGTCAGGTCGAGGAGCCAGTTGCGGTTGCCGGCCTGTACCGCCAGCAGTGCCGAGGCACGGTTGTCCTTGGCTTCGGCAAGCCGCTTGGCAAGGCCGGCCTGGAACTCGTGGAGGCTGATCCGTTTTGCCATGGGATGCTCAGCTCAGGGCCCGGATCTTGTCGAGCAGCACCGCGTGATCGAGGGGCTTGACCATGTAGTCGAAGGCGCCTTGGCGCATGCCCCAGATCTTGTCGGTTTCGAGGCCCTTGCTGGTGCAGATGATCACCGGGATGTCGCGGGTGGCCTCGTCGCGTACGATCGTGCGGGTGGCTTGGTAACCATTGGTGCCGGGCATGACCACGTCCATCAGGATCAGGTCCGGCTGTTCGCTCTTGCTCTTGATCACTGCTTCCTCACCGCTTTCTGCGGTGACTACCTGGTAGCCGTTTTTGACCAGCACTTCCGACAGGGCAAGCCGTTCGGTCGGGGAGTCGTCTACGACGAGGATTTTCTTGATCGGCATGGGTGCGCGTCTCTTGCTGTCAGTCGTTCGCGGAAGCCTGCCGGGTGTGGCTGGCCACAGAGCGCAACAAGCTTTCTTTCGTGAAAGGTTTGGTGAGGTATTCGTCCGAACCGGCGAGGCGGCCGCGGGCCCTGTCGAAAAGCCCGTCCTTGGAGGACAGCATGATGACTGGCGTGGACTTGAGGCGGGCGTTTTTCTTGATCAGCGCACAGGTCTGGTAGCCGTCGAGACGCGGCATCATGATGTCCACGAAGATCAGGTCGGGCGCATGGTCGGCGATTTTGGACAGCGCGTCGAAGCCGTCTTCGGCAAGCACCACCTGGCATCCGGCCTGGGCGAGAAAGATCTCGGCACTGCGGCGGATGGTGTTGCTGTCATCGATGACCATGACCTTGATTCCGCTGAGATTCACCTTGATCCTCCGGTGGCCGTTCTGATGGGAAATCCGACGCGTACTGTGCCGTTGTTAATGTCGCGGGCTTTCAGAGGGCAACCATTTCGAAGTCGTCCTTGCGTGCGCCGCATTCGGGACAGGTCCAGTTGGGGGGGATGTCCTCCCAGCGCGTGCCGGGGGGAATGCCTTCTTCCGGGGAGCCGGTTTCTTCGTCGTAGATATAACCGCAGATCAGACACATCCAGGTCTGGTATCGGGAATTTGCCATTTGGGTGCGTTGCTTTGATTTCGGCTAGAATCGCTTGGATCGTGAATGGTAGCGCAGTCGCAGTTAAATTTGTGCGTCCTCGTCTTTCCCAATGACTATAAACCGCAACGATCCCACCCCGCCCCTCGTCCTCGTTTTTGCAGCTTCCGACCCCACTGGTGGGGCCGGCATTCAGGCCGACATCATGACGCTGGCCGGCATGGGTTGCCACGCCCTGAGCGTCATCACCGCCCTCACCGTGCAGGATACGGCCGGGGTGGAGGATGTCTTGCCGATCGATGCCGATTTTGTCGCCGAGCAGGCGCGGGCCGTGCTTGAAGACATGCCGGTGCAGGCTTTCAAGCTCGGCGTGCTCGGGAGTGTCGAGAACATCGCGGCGATTGCCGAGATCATTGCCGACTATCCCCACATTCCGGTGATCGTCGATCCGGTGGTGGCTTCCGGCCGCGGTGACGAACTCGCCTCGGATGCCATGCTCGAAGCCCTGCGGGAACTCATCATTCCCCAGACCACGGTGATCACCCCGAACACCATGGAGGCCCGTCGCCTCGCCGCCTGCCATAGCGAAGACCACGACGGCCGGACGCTACCCGATTGCGCCGCGCTGCTGATGACCATGGGCTGCGAGTACGTGCTGATCACCGGCTCCCACGCCCAGACGCCCCAGGTGGTGAATACCCTGTACGGCATTGGCGGGGTGATTCGTGCCGATGCCTGGGAGCGCCTGCCTGCCAACTACCACGGTTCGGGGTGCACGCTGGCGTCGGCCGTCGCCGCTGCGCTGGCCCACGGGCTCGACATGTCCGAGGCCGTTTTCGAGGCCCAGGGCTTTACCTGGCAGGCGCTGGCTGCATCCTTCCGTCCCGGTATGGGGCAATCGATACCCAACCGTTTTTTCTGGGCCCATCAGGGCTCAAATACGAGGCACTGACCGATGTTGCGCCGTGGTCTCTATCTGGTAAGCCCCGACGGGCTCGAAACGCCTGCGCTCGTCGCGGCCATTGCCGCCCTGCTGCCGTCCCGTCCGGCTCTCGTCCAGTACCGCAACAAGCTTGCCGATGCCCCGCTGCGGCGCGAGCAGGCCCTGCGCCTGCTGGAAATCTGTCGCGCTGCCGGGGTGCCGCTGATCATCAACGACGACCTGCCGCTGGCGCTGGAGATCGGTGCCGATGGCGCCCATCTGGGGCGTGACGACGGCGATCCGGCGCCGGCCCGGAAGGCCCTCGGCCCGGACCGCATTCTTGGGGTGAGTTGCTACGGCGAATGGCCGCGGGCCGTTGCCGGTGCGGCTGCCGGCGTCGACTACCTCGCCTTTGGGGCCATGTATCCTTCGTCCAGCAAGCCTGACGCAACGCTGGCGCCCCTCGACATGTTGACGCGGGCCAAGCGCGAGTTCGGTCTGCCGGTGGTCGCCATCGGCGGCATCACCCTCGATAACGCCCGTTTGCTGATCGACGCCGGAGCCGACCAGCTCGCCGTGATCAGCGACGTATTTTCTGCGCCCGACCCGGCTGCCCGTGCGGCGGCCTATGCCGGGCTGTTCGATTGACCAATCAGAAAGCTCCCAGCATGACCAGTCGCAACGAAGAACTCTTTGCCCGCGCCCAGCGCACCATTCCCGGTGGCGTTAACTCGCCGGTCCGGGCCTTCCGTTCGGTGGGCGGTACGCCGCGTTTCCTCAAGAAGGCGCTGGGCGCCCGGGTGTGGGACGCCGATGGCAAGGAGTACCTGGACTACGTGGGCTCATGGGGGCCGGCGATCCTCGGCCACGCCGACCCGGTGGTGGTCGAAGCGGTGCGTGCAGCGGCCCTTGATGGCCTGTCCTTTGGCGCTCCGACCGAGCGCGAGATCGACATGGCCGAGCGCCTCTGCGAACTGCTGCCGAGCATGGAAATGGTGCGCCTGGTTTCCAGCGGCACCGAAGCGACGATGAGCGCGATCCGCCTGGCGCGGGGCTTCACCGGCCGCGATGCGATCATCAAGTTCGAGGGCTGCTATCACGGCCACGCCGACAGCCTGCTGGTCAAGGCCGGCTCCGGCCTCCTGACCTTCGGCAACCCGTCCTCGGCCGGCGTGCCGGAAGATTTTGCCAAGCACACCATCGTGCTCGACTACAACAACCCGGCCCAGCTTGAAGAAACCTTCAAGGAGAAGGGCGATGCCATCGCCTGCGTGATCATCGAGCCGATCGCCGGCAACATGAACCTCATCAAGCCGTCGGCCGAGTTCATGCACCTGCTGCGCCGTCTGTGTACCGAGCACGGCGCCGTGCTGATCTACGACGAAGTGATGACCGGCTTCCGGGTCGGCCCGAAGGGCGTGCAGGGTCTGTTCGGCATCACGCCGGATCTGACGACGCTGGGCAAGGTGATCGGTGGCGGCATGCCGGTGGGCGCCTTCGGCGGCCGTCGCGACATCATGCAGAAGATCGCTCCGCTGGGCGCCGTGTACCAGGCCGGTACCCTGTCCGGCAGCCCGGTGGCCGTTGCCGCCGGCCTGGCCAGCCTTAACCAGATCGCCCGGCCGGGTTTCTATGAGCTGCTGACCGCTCGCACCACCCGTCTGGTCGACGGCCTGAAGGCGTCGGCGGCAAAGCACGGCGTGACGTTCACGGCGGATTCCGTCGGCGGCATGTTCGGGCTGTACTTTGCCAAGGCGGTGCCGCAAAGCTACGCGGATGTGATGGGCTCGGACAAGGACAGCTTCAACCGCTTCTTCCACTACATGCTGGATGCGGGCCACTACTTTGCGCCGTCGGCCTTCGAGGCCGGCTTCGTGTCGGCCGCGCACTCCGAGGCGGACATCGACAGCACAATCGCCACGGCGGACGCCTGGTTCGCGGCTCAAGGGCGCTAACCAGGTAGGGGCGACTTCAGTCGCCCAGCTCCCCTTCCGCAGGCGACTGAGGTCGCCTCTACATCAGGAAGATCGTCGCCAGCCCGAGGAAGATGAAGAAGCCGCCGGCGTCGGTGACGGCGGTGATGATCACGCTGGAACCCACCGCCGGGTCTTGCCCCAGGCGGTTGCGGATCATCGGGGCCATCACGCCGATGAAGGCGGCGACCAGCAGGTTGAGGGTCATGGCGGCGGTCATCACTGCGCCGAGTTTTGGGCTGCCGTAGAGTATCCACGCCAGCACGCCCAGCAGGCCGCCCCACACGATGCCGTTGATCAGGGCGACGCCCATCTCCTTCTTGATGAGGCGCGGCAGCGCGTCGTCCTGCACATGGCCCATGGCGATGCCACGGACGATCATGGTGATGGTCTGGTTGCCCGAGTTGCCGCCGATGCCGGCCACGATGGGCATCAGCGCGGCCAGTGCGACCAGCTTTTCGATGGAGCCTTCGAAGGCGCCGATCACCCGGCTGGCGATGAAAGCGGTGACCAGGTTCACCGCCAGCCAGGACCAGCGGTTCTTCACCGAGTCCCACACCGGGGCGAAAATGTCTTCGCCCTCTTTCAGGCCGGCCTGGTTGAGCAGTTCGCTTTCGGTTTCTTCGCGGATGAAGTCCACCACCGAGGCAACGGTCACCCGGCCAACCAGTTTGCGGTGGTAATCCACCACCGGCGCCGACACCAGATCGTAGCGCTCGAAGGCCTGGGCGGCGGTTTCGGCTTCGTCGGAGGGCTCCAGCGTGAGCGTGTCGGTGAGCATCACCTCGCTCACTTCGGTGTCCGGGTCGCTGAGCAGCAGGCGGTTGATCGGCAGCACGCCGCGCAGGTGCTCGTCCCGGTCCACCACGAAGAGCTGGTTGGTGTGGTCTGGCAGTTCGTCGAAGCGGCGCAGGTAGCGCAGCACCACTTCCAGGGTCACGTCCTCGCGTACGGTGACCATCTCGAAATCCATCAGCGCGCCGACCGAGTCTTCCGGGTAGGACATGGCGGCGCGCAGCTGCTCGCGCTCTTCCGGGTCGAGGCCCTGGTAAACCGCCTCCATGACCTCGTGGGGCAGGTCGGGGGCCAGGTCGGCGAGCTCGTCCGCGTCGAGCTGTTCGGCCGCCGCCCGCAGGGAGGCCGGGTCCATCGACTCGATGAGGGATTCCCGCACCGCATCCGAGACTTCGAGGAGGATTTCCCCGTCCCGCTCGGCCTTGACCAGGTCCCACATGAACAGCCGTTCGCTGACCGGCAGGGCTTCGAGGATGTGGGCGACGTCGGCCGAGTGGAGGCTCTCGAGCTTGTGGGTCAGCTCGTTGATGTGCTGCTTGTGCACCAGGCTTTCGACCAGGTCGTGCTTGGGCATGTCCTGGCGATGGACGAGATCTTCGACGAGCTTGTGACGGGCGAGCAGGTGCTGCACCTCGCGCAGGTGGCTGTCGAGGTCGTCGTGGTGCTGGATATCGTCGTTTTCGGCCATGGCGGAGTTTCCGTGGACGGCACGGCGCCGGGCGGCGCGCAGGGGGCGGATTCTACGGGGTTTGCTGCGCCGCGGCGACCCGGATTTTGGGGCCGCCGCGACGTTGTTTGTTCAGGGCCAGGCGCGGGCGCCGAACATCATCCGCTTGGCCACGAAATGGCGTGCGGGCGGCAGCAGGTCGAGGGCCAGCAAGCCGGCGCCGCGGGTGTGGCGCAGGGGGGCCGCATCGCTGCTGAAGAGGCGTACCAGCGCGTCGGTGAAGCGGATCGTGCCGTTCCGGTCGAGGCGGCGTTCGCGGGCGTAGGTGGCAAGGGTTTCGGCGGCACCGGGATCGCCACCAGCGCGCAGCAGCACCTGGGCGCAGGCCCACACGTCGCGCAGGGCCAGGTTGTAGCCCTGGCCGGCTACCGGATGCAGTGTTTGCGCGGCGTTGCCCAGCCACACGGTGCGCTGGCCGACGGGCTCCTGGCGGTAGCGCAGCAGCAGCGGATAGCGGGCGCGCGGCCCGACGCTTGCGAAGCGCAGGCGGGTGCCGAAGTGCTCCTGCAGGCGGGCCAGGTAGGCTGCGTCGTCGAGGGCCAGCAGGGCGTCGGCCTCGGCCGGAGCGGCGGTGTGCACGATGGCGCAGTCGGCGCCGCAGGGCAGCACGGCCAGCGGGCCTTGCGGGGTGAAGCGTTCCCAGGCGCGGCCACCGTGGGGTTCGGCTGGGGTGGCCACGCAGATGACCGCGTGCTGGTCGTAGTCGTGCTCGACCAGTGGCTTGTCGTCGGCGCCCTGGATGGCCCCTTCGGCGCAGGCCGCAAGGCGGGCGCGCAGGTGGCGGCCATCGGCGAGGCTGACAATCACGTCGTCGGCGCCGGCGGCGAGGCCGCTGACCGCGGCGTTGTCGCGAATCGGGATGCCGGCGCTGGCGAGGGCGTCGTCCAGCGCACCGGCTAGGGCGCCCGCGGGAACCACGTAGCCAAGGGCCGGCTGGCCGTATTCTTCGGCGCGCAGCAGGGTACGGCCAAGGCCACCCTGGTGCGAGATGTGGATGGTCTCGATGGCGGTGGCCGGCAGCTGTGCCCACACGCCGAGGCGTTCGAGGGTCAGCCGGGTACCGTGAGACAGGGCCAGCACGCGCGGGTCCTGGCGCGCCGCGCCGCGGGGGCGGGCGTCCACCAGCAGGATGTCGAGGCCCGAGTCCTTCAGGGCCAGCGCCAGCGCCATGCCCACCGGGCCGGCGCCGACGATCGCGAGGTCATGGGTCTGCATCCTAGCGCTCCGCCATCACGGCTTCGATGTCGGCCACGCTTTTGGGGGTGGCGATGGTGATGATGTCGCAGCCGCTGTCGGTAACCAGCGCGTCGTCCTCGATGCGGATGCCGATGTTCCAGAAGACTTCCGGCACGCCGTCGGCCGGGCGGATGTAGCACCCGGGTTCGACGGTCAGCATGTTGCCGGCGACCAGCGGGCGCCAGTTGCCGGCGATCTTGTACTCGCCGGCGTCGTGCACGTCGAGGCCCAGCCAGTGGCCGGTGCGGTGCATGTAGAACTGGCGGTAGCTGCCGGATTCAAGCACGCCGTCGAGGCTGCCTTCGAGCAGGCCGAGGTCGATGAAGCCCTGGGCGAGCACGCGGGTGGCCGCGTCGTGACCGGCATTCCAGTCGGCGCCGGGGCGGATTTCGGCGATGGCGGCGGCCTGGGCGGCGAGGACCAGCTCGTAGGCGGCCTTTTGCGGCCCGCTGAAGCGGCCATTCACCGGAAAGCTTCGGGTGATGTCGGAGGCGTAGCCGTCGAGCTCGCAGCCGGCGTCGATCAGCAGCAGGTCGCCGTCCTGCATGCGGCAGTCGTTCTCGACGTAGTGCAGCACGCAAGCGTTGGCGCCGCTGGCCACGATGGAGCCGTAGGCCGGGGCCTGGCTGCCGTGGCGGCGGAATTCGTGGATCAGCTCGGCCTCGACTTCGTATTCCCAAGCGTCCGGGCGGGCCGTACGCATGGCCCGGCGGTGGGCGCCGGCGGAAATCTCGGCAGCGCGGCGCATGGTGGCGATCTCGGCAGCATCCTTGATCAGGCGCATCTCGTCGATGAGGCTGCGCACGTCACGGATCTGGCTTGGCGAATGGCAGCCGGTGCGGGCCTGGGCACGCACCTGGTTGAGGGCTTCGGTGACGCGGGTGTCCCAGGCCGGCTCGTAGCCGACCGAGTGGAAAATGGCGGGCTGGTTGGCGAACAGGAGGGCGAGTTGCGCATCGAGTTCGGCAATCGGCCGGGCTTCGTCGAAGCCAAAGGCCTCCCGGGCGGCCTCCGGGCCGAAGCGGTAGCCGTCCCAGATTTCCCGTTCCAGGTCCTTGGTGCGGCAGAACAGGATGCTGCGCGGGGTGTCGCCAGCCACCAGCACCAATACCGCGTCCGGCTCGCGGAAGCCGGTGAGGTAGTAGAAGTAGCTGTCGAAACGGTAGCCGTAGTGGGTGTCCCGGTTGCGGATGCGTTCCGGCGCGGTCGGGATGATCGCGACGCCGCCGCCGGCGGCCTGCAGGGTTTGCAGCAGCCGGGCGCGGCGGGCCTGGAAGGGGGCGATGTCGAGGGGCATGGCGGAGTCCGGGAGCGGGGTTCTGGATGGACCGAAGGGCGGATCGTTGCGAGCTTACGGCAAATGGATCAGGCCGTGCGCAGGCTGGCGTCGAGCAGGCGCAGGCGTTCGGGGGTGCCGACGTCTACCCACCGGCCGTCGATGCGCGCGCCGCTGACCTGACCTGCGGCCATCGCGGTGCGCAGCAGCGGCGCCAGTTTGGCTGGTTCGTTCGGCGACAGGCCTGCGAACAGGGCCGGGTGGTAGGCGCCGAGGCCGGCGAAGGTGAGGCGTTCGCCGCCTGCGTCACGGATCTGGCCGTCCGGGAAAAGCCCGAAGTCGCCGGCCGGGTTGTGCTCCGGGTTGGCGACGAGAAGCAGGTGGGCGAGGGGGCCGTCGGCGCGAAGTCGCTCGCCGGCCTGGCGCAGCGCTGCCAGGTCGGTGTCGCAGAAAACATCGCCATTGATGACGAGGAAGGGCGCTTTGCCCAGCAGCGGCAGGGCGCGGGCGATGCCGCCGGCGGTTTCCAGGGCCTTGCCCTCCGCCGAGTAGGCGATGCGCACGCCGAAGCGGCTGCCGTCGCCCAGCGCGTCTTCGATCATCAGCCCGAGGTGGGCGTGGTTGATGACCAGGTCGCGGATGCCCGCCGCGGCCAGGCGTTCGATGTGCCAGACGATCAGCGGCTTGCCACCGGCCGCCAGCAGCGGCTTGGGGCAGGTGTCGGTGAGGGGGCGCATGCGTTCGCCGCGGCCGGCGGCGAGGATCATTGCTTTCATGGTCGCGGCGGGCTTTAGAAGGAGTAGCCGACGTCGGTGACGGTCGGGTCGGTTTCTTCGAGGATGCGCAGCAGCGGCCTGAGTTCGCCGTAGCGCTCGCAGGTTTTGCGCAGGTATTGGAGCACCAGCGGCATGTCCTTCAGGTAGCCGTCCTTGCCGTCCCGGTGATTGAGGCGGGCGAAGATGCCGAGGACCTTGATGTGACGCTGCACGCCCATCCATTCGTAGTCCCGGTGGAAATCGGCGAAGTCTTCGCGCACCGGCAGGCCCAGGTGACGGGCGGTTTCCCAGTAGCGGGCGAGCATGTCGAGGGCGAAATCCTCTTCCCAGTGAATGTAGGCGTCCTTGAGCAGGGAGGCGAGGTCGTAGCTCATCGGGCCATACACCGCGTCCTGGAAGTCGAGCACGCCGGGGTTGGGTGTGGAGACCATCAGATTGCGGCTGTGGTAGTCGCGGTGGACGAAAACCTTGGGCTCGGACAGGTTGACCTCGACGATGCGGTCGAACACTTCGTAAAGATCAGTGGTCTGCTTTTCGGTGAGGGTGATGCCCTTGTGGCGGCTCACGTACCACACCGGAAAGAGCTCCAGCTCGCGCATCAGCAGTTCGCGGTCGTACTCGGGGAGCACGCCGGGCTTGCTGGACAGCTGGATGCTCATCAGTGCGCCGAGGGCTTCGGCGTAAAGATTGTGGGCGTTGTCCTTGGTCAGGGCCTGCAGGTAGGTGGTGCTGCCCAGGTCGGACAGGAGCAGGAAGCCCTGCTCCAGGTTCTGCCTGAGGATCTGCGGTACATGGGCGCCGGCTGCACCGAAAAGCTCGGCCACCTTGATGTAGGGGCGGCAGTCTTCGTGGCTGGGCGGGGCATCCATGGCGATCAGCGAAACGGGATCGTCAGCAAATGTAATGCGGAAATAGCGGCGAAAGCTGGCGTCGGCGCTGGCCGGGGCGAGTTCGAAGGGGCGGCCGGGAAATTCGGCGGCGATCCAGGACTGGAGTTGTTGGCGTCGTTCCACGGGAGTCTGAGATGCGTTCGTGTAAAATCGTGGAGTTTATCAAACCACGCGGTCGGCTCGCCGGCTGGTTCCAGTTCCGGCATGAAACCACGTACACAGCTGCGCTACCTTTCCATCGCCCTGTTCGCCCTTTGGGGTAGAGCCGGTGCCGAGGACCTTCCTCCCTTCGTGGTGCCTTCCTCCTTGCTGGGGCAGCCGGCCGTCGTCAAACCGGTTGCCGTGCCAGCGGATGCGCCCGCGTCGAGGCCTGCCGCCACGCTTGCCGAGTCCGTGACGAAAGCGTCTGCACAGACGCCGCCCAAGCGGGTGTCCGCCGCTGTGCCTGCTGCTGGCCCGGCGCGCAAGGCTACGCCGGCTCCCGCTGCCGCACCGGCGGCAAAGACCGGTACGACCCTCATTTCCGGCGACAAGGTTTTCGCCCGGCAGGATGTGGATGCGGTCGCCGAAGGTTCGGCGGTGCTCATTCGCGACGCCACCCGGGTCGATGCCGACAAACTCCAGTATTTCGAGCTTACCGACGAAGTGGAGGCCACCGGCAATGTACGGATAACCCGTGGCACCGACGAGATGACCGGCCCCCACGCCCGCATGAAAGTGCAGGAGCAGGTGGGGGTTTTCGATTCGCCCAGTTACGCCATCAGTCGCCCCGCCCGTCCGCCCCTTCCTGGCCAGTTGCCGCTGTTGCCCGGCCAGGCCGTGCCCTTGCGCCAGCAGCCCCTCAGTGGCCATGGTTCGGCCGACAAACTGGATCTGGAGGGCGAGAACCAGTTCCGTTTCTTCAATGCCACCTGGACCAGCTGCAAGCCGGACCGTCCGGACTGGTACCTCAAGGCCAAGGAACTCCAGCTTGACTACGACAGCGAAGTGGGCGAGGCCACCAACGGGACGCTGGTGTTCAAGGGGGTTCCGCTGGTGTACATGCCGTGGGCAGACTTTCCGCTCGGTGAAAGCCGCAAGTCCGGTGTTCTGTCGCCCACCTTCGGCACCTCGAACAAGGTCGGTTTCGACCTCACGGTTCCGTATTACTTCAACCTCGCGCCCAACTACGATGACACCCTGACCGCCCGTTACATGGGGCGTCGTGGCCTGCAGATGCGCAACGAACTGCGCTACATCACGCCGACCCGCAAGGGCACCACCTATGTCGAGTACATGCCGAATGATCAGGTCGAGCAGCGCAGCCGCTACGCCGGATCGGTTCGCCATGACGAGGTTTTCGGTGGCGGCTGGTCAGGCAACATCAATTTTGCGGGAGTGTCCGACCCCCGTTACTTCATCGACCTGAGCTCGCGCCTGGCCCTGACTTCGCAGGTCAACATCCTGCGCCAGGGCTCGGTGAGCTACGGCGGCGGTGGCTGGTGGACGGCGACCGGCATGCTGCAGGCCTTCCAGACCCTGCAGGACCCGAAGGGGGCCACGGTCGGCGTGCCCTACAAGCGCTTGCCCCAGCTGACACTCACGGCCAACCGGCCCGAACTGCCGGGCGGCACCACCTTCCTGCTGAACAGCGAGTTCGTGGCTTTCAGCCATCCGACCCTCGACGAAGGGCGCCGCACCACCTTCTATCCGCAACTGGCGCTGCCGCTGCAAACCTCCGCCTTCTACGTGACGCCCAAAATCGGCATCCACACCACCCGTTACGATCTCGACCGGCGTACCACCACCGGCGAAGATACCGTGACCCGCTCGCTGCCGATCGTTTCGGTGGATAGCGGTGTGACCTTCGAGCGGGATGCGAGTTTCGGCGGCAAGGACTACGTCCAGACGCTTGAGCCGCGGGTGTATTACCTTTACGTGCCCTACCGCGACCAGTCGATGATCCCGAACTTCGATTCGGGCTCCTACGACTTCAATTTCGCGCAGATTTTCGCCGAGAACATTTTCACCGGCGGCGACCGCATCTCCAACGCCAACCAGATCACCACCGCGGTCCAGTCGCGCCTCATCGACCCGGCTACCGGCGCCGAAACCGTGCGCGCCCTGCTGGGGCAGCGCTATTACCTGGCGGACCAGCAGGTGACTCTGCCCGGTGTGGCACCCCGTACCGGCCAGCGTGCCGATCTGCTCGGGGCCTTCAGCGCCAACTTTGCGCCCAAGACCCAGTTCGACACCGCCTGGCAGTACAACCCGCGGGACAACTGGACGGAGCGCTTCAACGTCGGCGTGCGCTTCCAGCCGGCCTACGCCCGGGCGCTCGGTGTCAGCTGGCGCTATCGCCGCAACTACTCCACCGACCCGGCCAACCCCAACGGCTTCCGTGACATCGACCTTACCGGGCAATGGCCCTTGTGGGGCAACTGGTACGGCGTAGGGCGCTATAACCGCAACCTGCGCGACCACCGCCTGACCCAGGGTATCGCCGGGGTCGAGTACAACGCCGGCTGCTGGGTATTCCGCGGCGTCGTGCAGCACTTGACCACCACGGCTACCGATGTGACCCGCTCCTTCTTCTTCCAGCTCGAATTCAACGGCGCCGGCAGCCTGGGTTCCAGCCCGCTCAACGTGCTTCGTCGTGGCGTTCCCGGATATGGCAAGATCAACGACGGCTCCAACCCCTTCTCCAGCGACGACGACTTCTGAAAGACCGCCCTACCCATGAAACTGATCGTCTCTCTGCTCGCCGCGTCCCTGTTCACGCACTCCGCCCTTGCCGCCGAAGGGCTGGTGGAGGTGGACCGCATCGTGGCTGTCGTAAACAGCGAAGTCATTACCCGCTCCGACCTGCGCCTGCGCGTTGAGCAGGTAACCCGCCAGCTGTCCCGTCAGGGCACTGCGCTGCCCCCCGCCGATGTGCTCGAAAAGCAGGTTCTCGAGCGCCAGATCATGGAGCGCCTGCAGCTCCAGCTGGCCAGCGAAACCTCACTGCGCATCGATGATGTGTCCCTTGACCGGGCCCTGGGCCGCATCGCCGACAACAACAAGCTGTCGATGACCGACTTCCGCAAGGTCCTCGAGAAGGACGGCCTGTCCTGGGATCGTTTCCGCGAGGAAGTACGTAACGAAATCCTGCTGACCCGCGTGCGCGAGCGCGAGGTGGAGGGCCGCATCGTCGTCTCGGATGCCGAGGTCAGCAACTTCCTGGCGCATCCGGAGAACGTGGTCGGCAAGGAAGAGTACAACCTGTCCCACATCCTCTTCCGCACCCCCGAAGGCGCCAGCCCCGAGCAGCTTGCCCGGGTGCGCGCCAAGGCCGAGGACGTGGCTGCCCGCATCGCCCGCGGCGAAGCCTTCGACAAACTGGCGGCCAGCTACTCGGATGCGCCGGACGCCCTGTCCGGCGGCAGCCTGGGCTGGCGCAGCGCCGAGCGCTTGCCGGGGATCTTTGCCGACGCAGTGGCCGCGCTCAAGCCGGGCCAGACCTCACCGATCCTGCGCAGTGCCGCCGGCTTCCATATCGTCCGGCTGGTAGACAGCAAGGGTGGCGGCCAGGCCGCAGCGCCGGACCAGGTCCAGCAGACCCGCGCCCGCCACATCCTGATCAAGACCAGTGAGGTGCTGTCGGATGCCGATGCCCGCCGGCGCCTGACCGACCTGCGCGAGCGTGTCGTTCAGGGCGGCGCCAACTTCGCCGATCTGGCCAAGGTGCATTCCGCCGATCTGTCCGCCTCGAAGGGCGGTGATCTGGGCTGGATCTACCCGGGCGACACGGTGCCAGAGTTCGAGCAAGCCATGGAGGCCCTCAAGCCGGGCGAGCTCAGCCAGCCGGTCCAGTCGCCCTTCGGCTGGCATCTGATCGTGGTCGAAGAGCGTCGCGTGCAGGACGTCTCCGACGACCGCAAGCGCGCTGCGGCACGCAATGCCCTGCGCGATCGCAAGGCCGACGAGGCCTACCAGGACTGGCTGCGCCAGCTGCGCGACAGGGCCTACGTCGAATACCGCCTCGAAGAAAAGTAAGGGGAACGCGGACGTCGGCCCCCCGGTCTGACGTCCGTGCTCTTCCTTTCACCGGCGCCTCCTGCGGCGCCTCTCCAGCCAGCACCCCCTCCAAGATGTCCACCCAGATTCCCGTTCTCGCCATCACCAGCGGTGAGCCCGCCGGTATTGGTCCCGATCTGTGCGCAGCCCTGCCGCGCCGCGAATGGCCGGCCCGGCTCGTCGTGCTTGGCGACCGCGACATGATCGCGGCGCGTATCCACGCCGTCGAGCCGTCCCTCGATATCATCGACTACGCCCGCGAGGGTGCGCCCCGCGACGGCTGTCTCGAAGTGCTTCACGTGCCGCTGGCCATGCCGGCCAGTGCCGGCAAGCTTGATCCGGTCAATGCCCGTTATGTGCTGGATGTGCTCGACCGGGCCATCGTCGGCTGCAAGTCCGGCGAGTTTGCCGGCATGGTCACCGCGCCGGTGCACAAGGGCATCATCTGCGATGCCGGCGTGCCTTTTTCCGGCCACACCGAATACCTCGCCGAAGCCACCGCGACGCCGCTGGTGGTGATGATGCTGGTCGGTGGTGGTTTGCGCGTGGCCCTGGCCACCACGCATCTGCCCCTCAAGGACGTTTCCGCCGCCATCACGCGGCCGCTGCTCGCCGACACCCTGCGCATCCTGCACAAGGATCTGAAAGAGCGCTTTGGCCTGGCCGCGCCGCGCATCCTGGTGGCCGGCCTCAACCCCCACGCGGGGGAGGGCGGCCATATGGGCACCGAAGAAATCGACGTCATCACCCCGGTGCTCGAAGCCCTGCGCGCCGAAGGCATGCAGCTGATCGGGCCGCTGCCGGCCGACACACTGTTTGTGCCGCACACCCTCAAGCAGGGCGACGCGGTACTTGCCATGTACCACGATCAAGGCCTGCCGGTGCTCAAGCACGCCAGCTTTGGCGGTGGCGTTAACGTCACCCTCGGCCTGCCAATCATCCGCACTTCGGTTGATCATGGCACTGCCCTTGATCTGGCCGGTAGCGGTCGCGCCGATCCGGGCAGCCTGTTTGCCGCGGTGGAACTGGCGATTGCCATGGCCGCCGGTCGGCCCGGGGTATGAGCGCTCGCCGACGTCTGCTCCTTGGCAGTGCCTCCGCTTTTGCGCTGGCGGCCTGCGGTGAGCTGAGCCGCAAGCCCGATGTGCCGACACGCCCCGCGGCCCGTATCAAGCCGAAGATCGCGCTGGCCCTGGGGGGCGGCGCTGCCCGCGGCTTTGCTCACATTGGCGTGATCAAGGCGCTCGAAACCAACGGCATCGTGCCCGACTTCATCGTCGGCACCAGCGCCGGTTCGGTGGTCGGCGCGCTCTACGCGGCCGGCCACGGCCCCTTCGAGCTGCAGAAGCTGGCGATCCAGCTGGACGAATCCTCGGTGACCGACTGGAGCCTGTTCGACCGCGGCGTCATCAAGGGCGAGGCGCTCGAGCGCTTCATCAACACGAACGTGGGTAACCGCCCGATCGAGGGCCTCAAGCGTCGTTTTGCGGCCGTCGCCACCGACCTGCAGACGGGCGAGCCGATCATCTTCCAGCGTGGCAATACCGGCACCGCCGTGCGCGCCTCGTCGTCGATTCCCGGCGTCTTTCCGCCGGTGCCCATTGGCATGCGGGAGTATGTGGATGGCGGCCTGGTGGCGCCGATTCCCGTAAGGGAGGCGCGCAGTCTGGGGGCCGACATCGTGATTGCCGTGGATATTTCCGGGCGCCCCAGCGGCAAGAAAAACCAGGGCAGCCTGGATGTGTTGCTCGACACCATTTCGATCATGGGCGGCGCCCTCGGCAAGGTAGAGCTGGCGGGAGCCGAAGTGGTGATCCGCCCGGACATGCGCGGCCTGGCATCGACCAACTTCCAGCAGCGCCACGAGGCGATCCTGGAGGGGGAGAAGGTCGGTTTTGCTGCCATACCAAGAGTCAAGGAGGCCATTGCGGCCTGGGAGAGAAAGAATGGCTGAAGAAGAACGGACGACCGAGCAGCATTTTGCGCGCAAGCGCTTTGGCCAGAATTTCCTGTCTGACCATAACATCATCCGCAAGATCATCGACGCGATCCGCCCGGCGGCGGACGACCGGATGGTGGAAATCGGACCCGGCCTCGGCGCCATGACCGAGCCGCTGATGGCGCGCCTCGATCATCTGCACGTGGTCGAGATCGACCGCGACCTGATCGCCCGCCTCAAGACCGCCCATTCGCCCGACAAGCTCACCATTCATGAGGGCGACGCCCTCAAGTTCGATTTCGGCAGCCTGATCGCCGACGGCGCGCCGCTGCGGGTGGTCGGCAACCTGCCCTACAACATTTCCACACCCATCCTCTTTCATCTGGCCGAGTACGCCGAGCAGGTGAAGGACATGACCTTCATGTTGCAGAAGGAAGTGGTGATGCGCATGGTGGGTTCGCCGGGCACTGCGGAATACGGTCGCCTGTCGGTGATGCTGCAGTACCGCTTCAACATGTTCCGCATGTTCGATGTGCCGCCGGGGGCTTTCCGTCCGGCACCGAAGGTCATGTCGAGCATCGTGCGCATGGTGCCCAAGCCGCGGGTCGAATGTACGGCGACTGACGAAATCCTGCTCGGCAAGATCGTCACCGCCGCCTTCGGGCAGCGTCGCAAGACCCTGCGCAACACCCTGCGTGAATTTCTGGATGAGGCGGGCTTCGCGGCCCTCGGCATCGATCCGGGGCTGCGCGGAGAGCGGCTTAGCATGGAAGAGTTCGTGCGGATTGCCAATTACGTGGCGGCTCGCTGAACGTCTGCGCAGATTTTGTTTTTGACTTAATTGTTAATATCGATGTTTTTAGTGTGATTTTTCATCAACAAAGTTAAATTCGCTAAATAGAGTTGTTTGCGCGTTAATAAGTCACGGGCGCGTTGCTGCCCTGCAAGTAGATTGGTCCCGCTGACGCAGCGCCTGTCCGGGCTCCGACGGCAAGGTCTTGACCAATCCATATTCATAAAAGAGGTTACAAAATGGCTATTCGCGAACTGTCTTCCCAAGAAGTCCAAAACGTTTCCGGCGGCACCTTCTGCCTGCTGACCAGCCTGTTCAGCCTGTTCCGTTCGTCCTGCTACACGCCCGCTCCGGTTTCCTGTGCACCGGCTCCCAAGCCCACCTGCCAGCCGGCCCCGAAGCCCACCTGCCAGCCGTCCAACGGCTGCGGTCCGCGTAACTGAGCGACGCGCTCGGTTGACCATCACCCCAAGGTGATGGTTACTTTCGATGGGTCACCCTTGCTGGTGGCCCATTGTCATTTCCGTTCCGCCAGGTAGTTGTGCACACTTTTGCCGGCCATCGGCTTTCGCTGCGGTAATTGTTCGTCGCGCGCCTTGGGCCGGAATGCAATCCTGTCGCCCGTCATGTGCCATTCAAACAAGCAGACTCCCACGTGAAAGACGACAACCTGTTCCGCACCGAGGCCCTGGATGCGCAGCGGACCAACTGGCTTGGTCCGGTCGTGCTCAGTCAGCCGCTCTCCTTTGCCGTCTTCGCGGCGATTGCCGCCTTGGCCAGCGCCGCCCTGATCGCTTTTTTCGTGCTTGGCAGTTACACCAAGCGCACTACGGTCAGTGGCCAGTTGCTGCCGGCCGGGGGCTGGTCGAAGGTCTATCCGCAGCAGGCCGGGGTGGTCATCGAAAAGCACGTCAAGGAAGGCCAGGCCGTGCACGAGGGCGATGTGCTCTACGTGCTGTCCCTCGAGCGCAAGAGCGACACCGCCTCCGGAGGCATGGCCGGCATCAGCGAACAGGTGGCAGCCCGGCGCAACAGCTTGCGCAGCGAACTGGGCAAGACCGAATCCCTGCAGCAGGAGCAGCACAGTGCCCTGACGCGCAAGCTGGCGGCCTACGAGGCCGAGCTGCGGGTGATCGAGCAGTCGATGGAGGGCCAGCGCACCCGCGTGGCGTTGGCTCAGGACACCCTGCAGCGCTACCGCGGCCTGCTCGACAAGGACTACATCGCCGGCGAGCAGGTGCAGGCCCGCGAGGCCGACCTGATCGATCAGCGTTCGCGCCTGCAGGAGCTGGAGCGCGAGCGCCTCAATGCACAGCGCGAAATGACCCTGCTGCGCGGCGACCTGGCGCGTCTGCCGCTGGAGCAGTCCAGGCAGATATCGGAGCTGCGCCGCGGCATTTCGAGCACCGACCAGGAGTTTGCCGAAACCGAAATGCGTCGCCGGATGCTCATCATGGCCCCCCGCGACGGCGTCGCCACCGCCGCGACTGCCGAGGTGGGCCACAACGTGGACGCCTCGCGGCCGGTGGTGTCCATCGTGCCGCCCGGTGCCCGTCTGCAGGCTTACCTGTTCGCCCCCAGCAAGGCAGTGGGTTTCGTCCGCGAGGGCGACAAGGTGATGGTGCGTTTCGACGCCTACCCCTACCAGAAATTCGGCCACATGCACGGGCGGGTGGCCCAGGTGGCGCGGGTCGCCCTGTCGGGGCAGGACTTGTCGGCGCTGGGCATTGCCGGCAGCGACAGCGCGGCCGGTTCCGAGCAGGTTTACCGCATCACCGCCGATCTCGACGCCCAGAGCATCATGGCCTACGGTGAGGCGCGCCCCTTGCAAGTGGGCATGCAGGTCGAGGCCGACATCATGCAGGAGCGCCGCAAGCTCTACGAATGGGTGCTCGAACCCCTCATCAGCATCACCGGCAAGCTGTGAGAAGGCATGCCTGAATCCATCGTCCGTCCCGCTCCGGCGCTTCCGTTCCCTCCCTGTTCTTGCCCATGTCCCTGATCCCCAGTCTGCCCGCCGCCTTCGGACGGCAACTGCCCGTCATCCTGCAGACCGAGGCCACCGAGTGCGGCCTGGCCTGTCTCGGCATGGTGGCCAGCTATCACGGCCGGCGCACCGATCTGGCCCAGCTGCGCCGCGAGTTTTCGATCTCCCAGCACGGGGCAACGCTCGGCCAGCTGATCGGCATTGCCAACGGCCTCGGCCTGGCCAGCCGGCCCCTGCGCCTCGATCTCGAAGACCTGGGCCAGTTGCGCACGCCGTGCATCCTGCACTGGAACCTCAACCACTTCGTGGTGCTGCACAAAGTGGGCCGGCGCGGGATATTGATCCACGATCCGGCCAGCGGCGCCCGCTGGGTGTCGTCGGAGGAAACCTCCCGCTGTTTCACCGGCGTGGCCCTCGAACTGTGGCCGTCGCCGAGCTTCCGGCCTTCGGCGCCGCCGCCGTCGATCCGCTTCCGCGACCTGATCGGGCGGGTGGACGGGTTTGTGTCGGCAGGCACCCAGGTGCTGATTCTGGCTGTGGCGCTCGAAGTCTTCGCGCTGGCCAGCCCCTTCTACCTGCAATGGGTGATCGATCACGTGCTGGTGTCCTCCGACCGGGACTTGCTGACCACGCTGGCCCTTGGCTTCGGCCTGCTGCTCATCGTCCAGCAGATCTTCTCGGCGTTGCGTTCGTGGATACTGCTGCACATCGGCACCAACCTCAGCCTGCAGTGGCGCACCAACGTGTTTGCCCACCTGCTGCGCCTGCCGGTGCAGTATTTCGAGCGCCGCCACCTGGGCGACATCGTGTCGCGTTTCGGGGCGGTGGATGAAATCCAGAGCAAGCTGACGGCGTCCTTCTTTTCGGCCTTCATCGACGGGATGATGTCCGCCGTCACGCTGGCCATGATGTTTCTCTACAGCCCCGCGCTGGCCTGGCTGGCGGTGTCGGCTATGGTTGCGTATGCGCTGATCCGCGCCCTGTGGTTCCGGCCCCTGCGCTTGGCCACCGAGCAGGAGATCGTTCATCACGCCAGCCAGCAATCCCACTTTCTCGAGACGGTGCGCGGCATCAAGGCGGTCAAGCTGTTCCAGCGCCAGAACGAGCGCCGCTCCAGCTGGCTGAGCCTGGTGGCCGAGCAGATGAATGCCGGTGTGCGCACCCAGCGCCTGTTCATCGCCTTCGAGACGGTCAATGGCCTGCTCTTCGGGTTGGTGGGCATCGCCATCCTGTGGATGGGCGCGCGCCTGACCCTCGACGGGGTCATGACGGTGGGCGTGCTGATGGCTTTCAAGGCCTACAAGGACCAGTTCGACGGGCGCGTTGCCGGGCTCATCGAAAAGTACTTCGAACTGCGCATGCTGCGCCTGCAGGGCGAGCGGCTGGCCGACATCGTCCTCACCAAGCCGGAATCGGAAACCCTGTTTTCGGCCCCCGGCGCACCGGGTGCCGACGGCGCGGTGCCGGTGGTACGCATGCAGGGCTTGCGCTTTCGCTATGCCGAGACCGACCCGTGGGTGGTGGACGGTATCGATCTGACCATCCAGCCCGGCGAGTCGGTGGCCTTCGTCGGACCGTCCGGCTGCGGCAAGACGACGCTCATCAACCTGATCCTGGGCGTCTTCCCGCCCGCCGCGGGGGACATCCTGATCGGCGAGGCGAGCTTGCGGCGCGGCGGCGGGGAGGCCCTGCGCGCGATGATCGGCACAGTGATGCAGGACGACACCCTGTTCGCCGGTTCGATTGCCGACAACATCTGTTTCTTCGACCCGACACCGGACCGCGCCCGCATCGAGGAGTGCGCCCGCATGGCCCACATCGACGACGAGATCAACGCCATGGCAATGGGCTACCACACCCTGGTCGGCGACATGGGCACGGTGCTGTCGGGCGGGCAGAAGCAGCGCATCTTTCTGGCCCGGGCGCTGTACAAGCAGCCGCGCATCCTGATCCTCGACGAAGCCACCAGTCACCTGGACGTGGGTTGCGAGCAGGCCGTGAACCAGGCCATCCAGTCCCTGTCCCTGACCCGCATCATCATCGCCCATCGCCCCGAAACCATTCTCAGTGCCGGGCGGGTGGTGATGCTGCACGCCGGCAAGGTGGTGGAGGACATGTCGGTGGCAGATCTGGTGGCCCGCCAGGCGGAAGCTGCCGCAGCAGTCCGGACGGAGATGGCCTGATGCGTCGTCGTGTCGTGGCTGTCGGTTTGTTTGTCCTGTGCTCGATGGCGCAGGCCTTCGATCCGCTCGGCAGCGAGCGCGATCTGAGCGCGGTGCCGCCGCTGGGGCAGGTGCCGCTGGATGCCGAGCTGGTCGGCGGCAGCGCCTGCCCGTCTCCGTTTGAGGGCGGGTTGATTCCCCTGTCAGATGTCGTCAAGCGGGCCTTGTGCCGCGATCCGCGCACCCGTTCGGCCTGGGCTGACGCCAGCCTGGCTGCGGCGCGCCTGGGCGTGGCGCGGGCCGCCTATCTGCCGACGGTGAGCGGCAGCCTGTCCCGCAGCCGCATCGGGCAGACCATCGGGCAGGGCGGAAGCACGCTCCGCAACGATGGCACTAGCCGTGTCGGGCAGCTCGACCTGGCCTGGAACCTGTTTGATTTCGGCCAGCGCGAGGCCAACGTGGACAGCGCCCGGCAGACCCTGCTGGCGGCGGCTGCCAGCCACAATCTGACCATCCAGAACGTCTTTCTCGACGCTGCCAATGCCTATTTCTCCCTCCTCAATGCCCAGGGCGAACTGACGGTGGCGCGGGAGGTGGAGCGCATCAACCTGCAAAGCTTCATGGCCGCCGAGGCCAAGCATGCCGCCGGTGTCGGTGATCTCACTGCCAAGCTGCAAACCCAGACTGCCTTTGCCCAGGCGATCCTGGCCCGGGTCAAGGCCGAAGGGGCCCTGCGCAACGCGCAGGGGCAGCTCGCCGTCAGTATCGGTGAATCCCCCGATCGCCACATCGCGGTGGATGCTGATGATGCCCGGCTGCCGGATACCGCCTTCGTGAAAGGGATGTCCGACTTGCTGGAGGCCGCCCAGCAGGCCCACCCCGAGTTGCGCGCCGCGCGTGCCCGGCTCAATGCGGCACGCGCGCGGATCGCTGTTGCCGACCGGGCCTACCTGCCGACGGTGAGCCTGAATGCCACCCGGGCCAATACGGCACGGGAGTTCGACAGCAACGTGGCCGATCTTGACCAGCGCGACCGCAGCGTGACGGTGCAAGTCAACGTGCCGGTGTTCGATGGCTTTTCGCGGCACTACCAGACCCGGGCGGCGCGCGCTGAATTCGAGCTGGCGGATGCCGATTTGCGCAGCACTGAACAAAAGATCGCCCTTGAAGTCTGGCAGGCCTACCAGACCCTGGAGAGCCAGACCCACGCCCTCGACAGCACCCTGAAGCTGCTCGGCTTTGCCACCAAGTCGCTCGAAGTGGCGCAGGGGCGCTACAAGGCAGGGGTGGGCAGCACCCTGGAGTTGCTGGAAGCCCAGCGTGCCATGGCGGATGCGGCCCAGCAGCGCATCAATGCGCTGAGCAGTTGGCGAGCCACCCGTCTGCGCCTGGCGGCGAGTCTCGGGCGGCTCGGTTTCTGGAGCGTCAGCGGCTCCTGAGGCGGCTTTAGTTGGCGCCGAACTTCATGTTCACGCCGGCCAGGAACAGGGTGTCGTTCTGCTTGGCCGGAGACTGGGCGAGGCTGTCGTAACGATCCTGGAAGCCCACGGTGAGGTTCAGGGTCTTGTTCATCGCCACCGACAGGCCGGCGTCGAACACGGCGCGGAATTCGCCAGTGTCACGCAGGTTGGGGAAAACCACCAGGCGCTGCTTGAAGCTGGTCGTGTCGGACAGCTTGTGGGTGGATTCTTCGCCAAGGATGCCTTCCGGGCTGGTGTAGCTGCGGTGGGTGGAGCCGTTGATCATGACGCCGGGGGCCGAGTAGCGGTCGGCCTTGTAGGCCAGGCCGCCGAAGACGTCCCAGGTGGTGTCGGCAGTCTTGATCACGTGGTAGCCGAGGCCGCCGCTGATCACGCCGCGCAGGTTGAGGTGCTTGAGCTGGTCATGTTCCATGTCGAGCCCGCCGAAACCGAACACTTTTTCGCTCAGGTTGTGGTCGTAGCGGGTGCCGGCGCGCCACAGGTTGGCGGTGGTGTTGGTCTTGTCGTCGGTCTTGGACTGGGCGAACAGGGCCTGGCCATACACCGACCATTTGTCGACCGCCGTGATGCGGGCCGCGTCGAGGGTCAGGTTGACGGTGCTGTTGCGGGTGTTGCCGGACGATGCCGACGCCGCTGCGCCACCGACACCACGCCATTGACCGTCGGCCTTGATGTCGTCAGCCATGGCCTGACCACAACTGAGCAGGGTGGCGATGGCCAGGAGGGAGAGCTTTTTCATGTGACTTCCTTTGCGTGAAGGTCAGACCCAAAACGGGTTTGTTGACGGGAAGCGCATGATAGGAATCTGCTGCCCGGGTGGCTGCGGATTTGTGCCGGTGGGTGACAAAGGTTTGCAGTGTGCATGCGTAAACGTGGCAGGCCCCGGACAGACGGCAGCGCGTCGGCCCGGGGCCTGCGTTTGAAACCGGAGAGGTCTCAGTCCTTCTTCATCGGACAGGTGTTCATGCCCAGCAGCGGATACACCGGGCAGAAGCCGGTCAGGCCGGTGGCGAGGGGCACCACGCCAATCCACGCCCATACCGGGCCGCCCAGTGCCGCCCAGGCCACCAGGGCTACGCCGCCGCCAATCCGCAAAATCTTGTCGATACCGCCTACGTTCGTTTTCATGATCGCCTCCAGGGTCGTTTGTCCATCAGGTGCCTGTATTTGACCCTTGTCGAGGGCGGGCGTCTGTAACCTTGGTTACACAGCCCGGATCAGCCGCCGGCCATGCGGCGCAGGCCGGCCGGATCGAGGATTTCCACCTGCTCCCGCGACAGCGCCACCAGGCCCTGTTCGGCAAAGCCCTTGAGCAGGCGGCTGACGATTTCGCGCACGCTTCCCAGTTCGTCGGCCAGGTGCTGGTGGGTGGTATGGAGGCGCTGCCCCTTGCCCAGCAGCAGGGCGGCGAGGCGCTGGTCGAGTTTGCGAAAGGCGACTTCCTCGATCAGTTGCATCAGGTCGGCGATGCGTTCGGAGAACAGCTGGAAGACAAAGTCCCGGAAGGCCGCCTCGCCGAGCAAAGCCTGGAAGTCGGCGATGGGCAGGACCAGCAGGGTGGTTTCGGTTTCGGTGACCCCGCGGGCGTTGTAGGGCGCTTGCCCGAGCAGACAGGCCGACGAGATGATGCAGGTTTCGCCCTGGGTGACCCGGTAGAGCGGCAACTCGCGCCCGTTGGGGGCGGCCTTGACGACCCGGATGCTGCCCGACAGCACGAAGGGAAAGCCCTGGCAGGCCTGGCGTTCGTCGAAGACGGTGGTGCCCGCCGGCAGCTTGAGGAGCTGGGCACGGCTGCGCAGGCGCTCCCGGGCCGTCTCCGAGAGGCGCGCGAGGATCGGGTAGAGAGCGAGGATGTCGCCGCTGCCGGCCGGGTTGGGCGTCATGTGAGCTCGATGACCACCGGGGTGTGATCGGACGGGCGTTCCAGCTTGCGCGGTTCCTTGTCGGTGTAGCAGGCGCTGCATTTTTCGACCAACGGTGCCGAGATCAGCAAGTGGTCGATGCGCAGGCCGAAGTTGCGGCGGAAGGCCATGAGCCGGTAATCCCACCACGAGAAGCTGCGTTCCGGCTGCTCGAAGAGACGGAAAGCATCGGTGAGGCCCAGGGCGACCAGCGCCTTGAAGGCGTCCCGCTCGGGGACCGACACGTGGATCTCGTCCTTCCAGTCCGGGTGGGCGTCACGGTCTTCCGGGGCGACGTTGTAGTCGCCGGCGAGAACCAGTTGCGGCGTGGTCTGCAGCTCGGCCTGCAGCCAGTTGGTGAGGGCTTCGAGCCAGGCCATCTTGTAGGCGAACTTTTCGGAGCCCACGGCCTGGCCGTTGGGGAAGTAGCCGCAGACGATGCGCACCCCGTCGAGGGTGCCGGCGACGATGCGCTTCTGTTCGTCGGCGAAGCCCGGAATGTCATAGCTCACGTCGGTCAGTGGCACTTTGCTGAGAATGGCCACGCCGTTGTAGGTTTTCTGCCCGTTGAACACGGCGTGGTAGCCGGCCGCTTCGATTTCTGCGAGGGGGAAGCCCTTGTTCTCGCATTTGAGCTCCTGCAGGCACAGGGCATCGGGCTGGTGCGCGGCCAGCCAGTCGAGGACGTGGGGCAGGCGGACCTTGAGGGAGTTGACGTTCCAGGTGGCGATTTTCATGGGGGGCTGTAATCCAGTGCCGGCAAGGCTTTTGATTTTATCGTTGTGGTGCGGCTGCACGGGCAGCTACGCCTGCCCATTGTGCCAGTCGCGCCTTTGCCGGCAAATGCTTGCGGCAGATGCGACGGAGCCCCGGCTGGCGGGGCTCCGTCGTCGATGGCAGGGCCGGGGCGCTTACTTTGCCTTGGTCGCGGCGAGCAGCCTTTCGGTGGTGGCGCCGACAGCCTTGGCATTGGCTGAGGCGAGGCCGGAGGCTTGCTGGGCGATTTTGGTGAACATGTCGAAGCCCGAAGACCAGCTCTTGCCCGGCGTCGTGTTCTTTCCGGGCAGCGCGAAGTAGGTGCTCATGAGCCGGTTGATTTCGTCCTGAGAGTTGGCGGCGATGCCCTGCGCATCGCTGAAATAGGCCACGACCTTGCGGGCCGCCGGCCCGGTGAGCGGGCTTTCGCCGGCATTCAGGGCCGGGATGTCCTGCGGGTGCGTCAGCAGTTCGGAGGCCGCAACGGCATCGGTCAGGGCCGTTTGTGCAACCTTCAGATTGAGGGCGGCCAGTTGTTCGATGCTGGAAAACGCGATTTTCGACAGCGCCATCAAGGCGTTGGTGCTGCTCTCGATTGCGTCGATCTGTTCGGGGGAAGCTGTGGGCATGAAGTTATTCCTTGTAGGGGCTGGGGGGATCGGCCTGGGGCGGAATCAGTGTGGCCCCTTAGGGCTGGGAGTCAAGCGCGGCAGGGGCTCAGCCTGCCTGATGCGTCAGCCGTTTCTGGTACCAGGCCTTGATGGACTCTTCGGTGGCACCGTAGGCGTAGTCATCCACCGCCTCGATCCCGGCGTCGAGCAGACGCTTTTTCGGTCCGTCGCCGACCTTGGCCACCAGCAGGCCGGCGCAGTCGGCGAGGGCGCGGATGATGACTTCGCGCTTGTCCTCGTCGCCGAAGCCGCCCTGGCAGTAATGCTCCACGAGGCGTTTTTCGATGTAGCGAATGCCACCCGGGCCGGCTTCGTAAATGTGGAAGTCGTCGGCATGGCCAAAGTGGAGATCCACCTGGCCGAGGCCCTTGGTGGCGACGGCGACCTTGATGGTGGCGGGGTTGGCGTGGGTGTCGGTCATGGAAGCCTCGCGGGATCGGGGGGAGCCGGGCCGCACGCGGCGGCCGTCAAGGACTTGATCAAGCGATTGCCGTGCCAGCCGGGTTGCCTGCCTCAGCGTTTGCCGGCCGGGTAGCCGGCCTTGTCGAGCAGGCTGTTCCACGGCCCGGCGGCGAAGCCGGTTTCCAGCTCCTTGCCGACACCGAGGCTCGGCACGAAGGCCTCCTGGCCAAAGCGCTTCTTGAAACCTGCCACGTCCTCGGCACTTTCAAGGTTGATCTCGGTGAAGGGGATGCCGCGCTTGCCGAGCAGGGCGCGGGCGTCGTCACAGGCCTTGTCATAGCCCCTGCCCACGTAGAGGGTGACCGGGTACTCGCTGGCCGCCTTGCGGGTGGCGAACGGAACCTGGGCATTGCCCCGGTTGGGCTGCAGGTTGCGTTCTTCGAACTTCCTGACCGCCTGGGGTGGGGGCTGGTCGCTGTATTGCACGTGACCTTCCTTGTCCACCCAGCGGTAAGCACTTTGCGCCGCGGCCGGCACTGCGGCGGCAAGGAAGAGCAGGCCGGCGAAACGGCGCATTGTCATCATGCAGGCACCATGCCGCTGTGGCGCAGGAGGGCGTCCACCTGCGGTTCGCGGCCGCGGAAGGCCTTGAAGGATTCCAGTGCCGAACGGCTGCCGCCGACGGCGAGGATCTCGTTCCAGAAGCGCTCGCCGGTTTCTGCGTCGAGCACGCTGCCCTTTGGCCAGCCGGCTTCCTCGAAGGCGGCGAAGGCATCGGCGGACAGCACTTCGGCCCACTTGTAGCTGTAATAGCCGGCCGAGTAGCCACCCGCGAAGATGTGGCTGAAGCTGTTGGGGAAGCGGTGCCAGGCCGGCGGGATGAGTACCGCGACTTCCTTGCGTACTTCGGCGAGGAGGTCCATGTAGCCTTGCTGCGCCGGGTCGAAATCCATGTGCAGCAGCAGGTCGAAGAGCGAGAACTCGAGCTGGCGGACGGTGCCCATGCCGCTCTGGAAGTTCTTGGCGGCCAGCATCTTGTCGAAGAGTTCCTTGGGCAGCGGCTCGCCGGTTTCGGCGTGGGCGGTCATCTCGCGGACCACGTCCCATTCCCAGCAGAAGTTTTCCATGAACTGGCTGGGCAGCTCCACGGCGTCCCATTCCACGCCGTGAATGCCGGAAACCGCCAGGTCGTCGACGCGGGTGAGCAGGTGGTGCAGGCCGTGGCCGGCTTCGTGGAAGAGGGTGATCACGTCGTCGTGGCTGAAGGTGGCGGGCTTGCCGCCCACCGGGCCGGGGAAGTTGCAGACGAGGTAGGCGACCGGCGTTTCGATGCCGCTGGCGACGCGCCGGCGGGTGATGGCGGAATCCATCCAGGCGCCGCCCTTCTTGGTGTCGCGGGCGTAGAGATCGAGGTAGAACTGGCCGATCAGTTCGCCGTTGCGCTCGATGCGGAAGAAGCGCACGTCCGGGTGCCAGACGGGGCCGGTGTCGGGCTTGATGTTGATCTGGTAGAGCTTTTCGACAACGCCGAAGAGGCCTTGCAGGACCTTGTGCTCAGGCAGGTATTCCTTCACTTCCTGCTCGGAGAAGGCGTAGCGGGCGACGCGCAGCTTTTCGGATGCGTAGGCCACGTCCCAGGGCTCGAGCGGGGCGAGGCCCAGTTCGTCCTTCGCGAAGGCCTGCAGTTCGGCCAGGTCTTTTTCGGCGAAGGGTTTGGCCTTGACGGCCAGTTCGCGCAGGAAGGCGAGAACCTGGTCGGGGGTGTCGGCCATTTTGGGGACGAGGGAGACTTCGGCGTAGTTGCGGTAGCCCAGCATCTGCGCCTCTTCGGTGCGCAGGGCGAGGAGCTTGCCGATCAGCGGGCCGTTGTTCCATTCGGGCTTGCTGAAGCCGTTGTCGATTTCGGCGGCGCGGGTGGCGTAGGCGCGGTAGAAGGTTTCGCGCAGGCTGCGGCTGTCGGCGTACTGCATCACCGGCAGATAGGAGGGCATCTTGAGGCCGAACTTCCAGCCTGCGACGCCGGCGGCTTCGGCTGATTCGCGGGCGGCGGCGATGACATCTTCGGGCAGGCCGGCCAGCTCGGCCTCGTCAGTGACCACGTGGGAGAAGGCGTTGGTGGCGTCGAGGACGTTTTCGGAGAACTTGGCACCGAGGCCGGCGAGTTCTTCCTGGATGGCCTGGAAGCGGGGCTTTTGTTCGTCGGGCAGCTCGGCGCCGGACAGACGGAAGCCGCGCAACTCGTTGTCGATGATGCGCTGGCGGGCCGGGCTGAGGGTGGCGAACTCGGCGCCATTCCGGATGGCTTTATATTTTTCAAAAAGCTTAAGGTTTTGCCCTAATTCGGCGTAAAAACGGGTGACCTCGGGAAGCATGGTGTTGTATGCCTCCCGCCATTCAGGGGTGTCCATGACGCTGTGCATGTGGGCGGCGACACCCCAGGCGCGGCCGACCCGTTCGCCCTCGTTCTCGATGGGCTCGACGAAGTTGGCCCAAGTGGGCGGTGTGGGATCGTCCTGCAGGCGCTCGACGGTGGCGCGCAGGGCCTCCAGCAGGCTGCGTACGGCGGGTTCCACGTGGGCCGGCAGGATCGCGTCGAAGCGCGGCAGGCCGGAGAGTTCGAGCAGGGGAGAGGTGGCGGGGCTTGTGGTCATTTTTGTCGGGTGATCGGTTGAATGGTTTCATTTTGCCGAATTCCGCGGGGAGTGTCGCCTGTGATGGCGCCCGGGCGCGGGATGGACAGACTGGAAAGGGACTGGCGTGAGCGATAAAGCATTGAATCTGGCGGAGCAGGCGTTCCTGCATTCGATTTCCCAGGAGCTGGAAGACGGCGAATTGCGCTTCCCGACTTCCATGGAGGTCACCATGCGGGTGCTGGAGGCCCTCGATGATCCGGATATGGATCTGACACGGATGTCGTTGATGGTGTCCGCCGAACCCCTGCTGGCTGCGCGCACCGTGGCGCTGGCCAATTCGGCCTGGTACAACCCCGGCGGGCGCGTGGTCACCGATGTACCCAAGTCGCTGGTGCGCATCGGCTTTGCCAAGCTGCGGGCCTTGTCGATGACGGTGGCTGCCGAGCAGTTGATGCATCGGGACGTGCTCAGCCCCTTCCAGCCGATGATCCGCAAGCTGTGGGCCCACTGCGTGGATGTGGCGGCGACGGGCTGTGTGCTGGCCCGCCGATGTACTCATCTGGACCCGGATGGGGCTTTCTTTGCCGGGATGGTCCACGATATCGGCCAGTTCTTTCTTTTGGCACGGGTGTGGGAATACCCGGAAATGCTTAGTGACGAGAGCCCCCTGTCGGATCTGGTGCGGGTCTGGCACGCCCCCGTCGGACGGGCCGTGCTGGCGGCGATGAGCATGCCGCGGGAGCTGGTGGATGCGGTGGACAACCCAGAAATTTACGGGGGTGAATGGCCGCCGAAGTCGATCAGCGATCTGATCTTCATCGCCAACCTGGTGGCCGAGACGCCGAATCCCTTCTCCCACGAGGACGAAACCTTCCGCAATGGTCTGGCCAAGGCGGCCACCCTGGGCCTCGACGAGATGCTGCTGGCCGATGTGCTGGCCGAATCGGTAGAAGAGCGCCAGGTGTTGATGGACCTGTTCCGCATAGGCTGAAGCCGGGCTTCCGAGCCGTAAACGCAACAACCCGCGCAAGGCGGGTTGTTTGCTTTCAGGCCCGGGGGTTGCGTTCAGAGGGTTTGGCCGGTGAGGTGCTCGTAGGCTTCCACGTACTTGGCGGCGGTGCGGGCGATGACTTCTTCCGGCAGCTTGGGGCCGGGGGCGACCTTGCCCCAGTTCAGCGTTTCCAGGTAGTCACGCACGTACTGCTTGTCGTAGCTGGGCGGGCTGATGCCTTCGGCGTAGCTGTCGGCGGGCCAGAAGCGGGATGAGTCCGGCGTCAGGGCTTCGTCGATCAGATGCAGGGTGCCGGCCGCATCGATGCCGAACTCGAACTTGGTGTCGGCGATGATGATGCCGCGGGTGGCGGCAAAATCGGCGGCCTGGGAGTACAGCGCGATGGCTGCGTCACGGGCTTCGGCGACCAGCTGGGCACCGGTTTTGCCGGTGCCCTTGAGAACTTCGGCGAGGACGGCATCGGTGTGAGCCTGGGCTTGCTCGAAGCTGATGTTCTCGTCGTGATCACCCACTTCGGCCTTGCTGGCCGGGGTGAAGATCGGGAGCGGCAGCTTCTGGGCCTGCTTGAGACCGGCCGGCAGTTCGATGCCGCAGATGGCGCCGGTGTCCTGGTAATCCTTCCAGCCGGAGCCGATCACGTAGCCACGCACGACGGCCTCGATGGGCAGCGGGGTGAGGCGCTTGACCACCAGCGCGCGGCCGCGCACCTGGTCGCGCTCGTCGGCGGCCACCACGCTTTCGGGATCGATACCGGTGAGCTGGTTGGGGACGATGTGGCCGAGCTTGGCAAACCAGAAGCCGGCCATCGCGGTCAGCACTTCGCCCTTGCGGGGAATCGGATCCGGCAGGATCACGTCGAAGGCCGACAGGCGGTCGGAGGTGACGATGAGCAGCTTGTCGGCGTCAACGGCGTAGATGTCGCGCACCTTGCCACGGGCGATGAGGGGCAGGCTGCGGATGGAGGATTCGAAGAGCGGTGCGGTCACGGTCTGGGGTCCGTTGTTGGACAAAAAGCGATTATACCGGTGGAGACGGGCTGGGCGTCAGTGCCCGCTGTCGGCGGCGGCCAGATGCTTTCTCATGCGGTGCATGCTGAAGGCCACGAAGCCGGCAATGACGGGGATGGCGACCGCGGTGATGCCCTCCGGTGTGAAGGGTTCGATCTGGTGTTTGAGGCCCTTGGCCATGTATTGCACCAGCTGCGAGGCGTAGTAGGTGATGGCCACCACCGACAGGCCTTCGACGGTTTCCTGCAGGTGCAGCTGGAGCTTGGCGCGGCGGTTCATCTGGGCCAGGAGTTCCTGGTTCTGGCGTTCCAGCTCCACCTCGACCCGGGTGCGCAGCAGCTGGCTGTTGCGGGCCACGCGGCTGGACAGGTCTTCCTGGCGACGGGCCATGGTCGCACAGGTGTTCATGGCGGGCAGCAGACGCCGTTCCATGAATTCGTGGAAGGTCGGCAGGCCGATGATGCGGCGCTCGCGGAGTTCGGCGATGCGTTGCATCACCAGGCTGTGATAGGCCCGGGCGGCGCCGAAGCGGAAGGTGGTGCGGGCGACCGAGTGCTCGACATCGGCGGCCATGCTGGTCAGGTCGGCGAGCACGCTGCGCTCGTCTTCGGTCGAGCGGGCCGAGCCGGTGCGGTCCATCAGGTCGGCGAGCTTCCGTTCTGCGTTGCCGAGCAGACGCCCGACATCCTTGGCCACCGGAAAGGCCAGCAGGGCCATCAGGCGGTAGGTTTCGATCTCGACCAGGCGCTGTACGGTGCGGCCGGCCTGGCGGCGGGTCAGGGACACGTCAATGACCAGAAAACGCGAAAAACCGTCTTCAAACAGGAAGTCGGTGAACACCCAGGCGGCGCCGTCGGCCACCGTGGCACCGACCATCTGGCTGCCGATGGGGGAGAGCTTGTCCATCACGCTTTCGGGCGCCACTTCGGCGGCCGAGCGCAGCTCGACATGGGTGGCCACAATGAGCTTGCCGGGCAGGCTTTGCAGCCAGGCTTCGGGCACCACGGCGAGGGCCGAGGTGGGCACATCAAGGCCTTCGCCGCGGGCGACGGAGCGGAAAAAGGTGTAGCTGGAGAACTCGTTGTGGAGTTCCCACTTGAGCTGAAAACGACCGAAATCGATCAGGCGGTGGGTGCCTTCGGTATCGACTGGCTGGCCGAGGAGTTTGCCGAGGGCGATCAGGTGCTGCAGCGCGGCGCCACTGCTTTCGCCTTCGTGGTGCATGGCGAGATAGCTGATCAGCGTGGGGCTTTCCAGCGGCACCGGCGGGCGGGCGTGGAATTCGGCGTTGAGGGCCTGGCGCTGGTCGTGCTCGGCGAAATGGTCGGGCAGGGTCATGGTGGCTGCTCTGCGGCGCAATCCGCCGGGCGTGATCGGGGAATCATCTTGCCGTTACGGAAGGCAGGCTGGCAAGGTCTATGCAACGGTCCGGCGTGTGGCGCGTCACGGTGCGTTGCTGCAGTGCAACAAATCTAGCCGGCGACGACGAGGCGCAGCCCAAGGGCAAGCAGAGTCACAAGGGCGAAGGCGAGTCCGACGCTCAGGAGGCGCGCGCGGCGGCGCAGGGCTTCAGTGGCACGAACGAGGTCGGCATTCTGGCTGGCGAGGGCGGCGAGAAGTTCGGCGCTGTCCTGCTGGCGGGCGTCGATTTCGGCCAGGCGGGCTTCGAGGGCGTTGAGGCGCTGCTCGGGGCTGGCGGTGGGGGTGACTGTGGCGGCCTGGGTTTCGGTGCTTTTACGGGTGGCGACCTTTTCCCACAGTTTTTTGGCACCCTTGGCGACACCGGGGGCGTGGGTGATGACATCGGACCAGGGAATGGCGCGGAACAGCGTGAACCAGGGGGCGGCCATTGGCGGGACCTTTCAAGAGGTTCGGGGCCGGCGATCCGGCCCCGAACCGGGGTGCTGCTTAGCGGACGATCTGGTTAAGGCTGCCGCTCTTGTAGCCGGCAGCGATCTTGTCGAGGCTGATCGGTTTGATCTTGCTGGCGTTGCCGGCGGTACCGAAGGCTTCGAAGCGGGCCTTGCAGACCAGCTTGGCGGCTTCGCGGGCGGGCTTGA